>MELF01000034.1 GCA_001767525.1 Acidobacteria bacterium RIFCSPLOWO2_12_FULL_68_19
CACGCCGGTGCCCTCCTGTGGCACACCGGCTTCGGTAACATGAGTTTTGGCGCGACGACCTTTCCTTCGGTAACACTTACCATGGCGCGATACGCGGTGGCCGTCAGCGCGCCCCGGCGGGAACGACGCTCCGCTCGGGGTCGATCAGGAACAGCCAGAGGAGCGCGGCTTTGTTAGCCGCTCACCGTGTCCGCCAGCTCTAATGCAGCACGTTGCCAGACCAACGGTCTCGATGAGCCCAAAAGGGGCATTGCGGGCAGACCTGACCCTCCGGATAGTCTGTTCCTTCCTCGTGCGGACAACCGATGATCCGATCGGCCATGACGACTGATTTCACTCCTCGTGCCTCGATGAAGTGGAGGATCTCCACCCCTATAGCTGGGTCCGAGCGTACATCGGAATCGGTCGAAACCCACCGTTCCAGCGGTGACGGTTCAGCACCGTCCGCCGCGACGATGCCCACCGCGACCTTCGTGGCACGCCGATCGTCTGGACCGTAGAACGCCACGGTCGCGACTGGATAGCCTCGAAAACCGCGCCGGGCCTTCCTTGCGAGTGGCGACTGGCGATTGAACTTCATCCCGAATACTCGCTCACGCCTCGGCGTGGCCGTATCGTGCCGGCAACCGACCGTGCTGTTCAACAATCTCCGGATACCGGCGACCAGAGACGGCTGACTCACCTGCTCGACCTTCACTTCGTGCCACCACGAATCGCCCGAGTCGAAGAGCAATTCGTTTTCTGAGTTGGTTCGTCACGCTATCCGAGTTGGTATTCGAGTGCGGCCCAACGTGAGGCATCAGCCGCGGCGCTCAGCAACGGAGCGCGCCGTCGGCTCCAGCCCGTTGGGCCGCCGTCGAAGACTTGACCGCCTCGTAGAGCGTTTCGGGAGCCACGTCCGCGCCGTTCGGCCAAACAACCGTTCCGCCATCGATGAAGAACTGCTGGAAGTAGTCTTGGTCCTTCAGGGGTTCGAAGACAGGCCCCTCAAGCCATGCCTGAAAGTCGAGCGTCCCCTGTAAGTTGTCGTGGAACGTCAGATGGATTCGGAAATCACCTTCGTACGTGGCGCGAATCACAGAAGGGACGACGTCCATGTTGCGGACCTCATTCAAGCGGGGCAATGCGGCTGAGCGGCTGGCCGACCTTCATGCGTTCCCAATTGGCCTGCAGTTCGGCCCCATGTAGGATTGCCCACTCTCGAATCAATCAAACGCCGTTCGGGATTGGATATTGCCAACCGTTATCTCCCCGGAACAATCGAACTTCCCCTGCTGACCCTGATGCTCCGCGTGAAAATGCCCAGGCTCGTGTTCACGGTAGTGCATTCGGATCACAATGCCGAAGAAGATCGAAATGACCGGCATCCGCTGAGCATAGCATCGCCATTGGGTGTCGTCGGCCCAACGTGGCGAATGAGCCGCGCGACGTCGTGATTCAGCGGCGCGTCGGCTCCATTCGCGTTCGGCGGCTTATCAGGCTGGTGCCGTCTCTAAAGCCACCTGCAACGAATCAGAGCGTGGAATCGAGAAGTTCAGCTTCTCAAAGCCGATAACGTGCCCGGCCGTGTCCTTCATGAGGACGACTTCCTCGCCTGTTTCCTCACAGATGTATTCATGCGACGGTTCCGTAAACCAGACCGTCAGCGTCTTGCCCTCTCGGTCGTAGAACACTTTTACTTGGGCCATACCTGTGTGCCTTCCTTGATAGCGTCGGTTGGGTAGGCCGTGATCAAGAACCGTTGATCTCCCGCCCGCTTCGCGACCGCGCATGCCCAACGGCTGGATTTCTCAGCACGACAGAAGAGCAGGACGCTCGAATCGGAGCGGCTCTGACGAATCTGCTCCGGACTCTCCAACGTCGCTCTGACGACGTCCTCTCGACCGGCCATGACCGGATGCTTTGCTGTTGCGATGAGATCCCAACGCCCTCGGGTGACACGCACTCGGAAGCCCAAAGGTGTGACCGCCTCGAACAACACCTCAGGATCCGGCTCCACCTGGGCATTCTACATGCCGCTCGGTTGTCTTCGTGATCGTGAGTCTGTCGCCGTCTTCCAGTCCGCCGAACGTGCGAAATGAGCCGCGCCCGCCGGCACGCGAGAGCGGGCCAAGGGCGTCGGCTCCACTTGGATGTTATGCCGTGACTCGTACGTTGTCGTGCAGGAACTCCGGCGCGATGTCAGCCCCGTTGGCCCACACCAACGTATGAAACTCCGGGTGAATCTGGAACTGCCGGAACACCGCGGGATCGCGCAGCGGCTCGAAGATTGGACCTTCCAGAGCAGGCCCCAAGTCGATCTCACCTGCCGTGCCATCACGAAAGCGGAGCCAGACGACGTGGCCGGACACGTAGCGGGCCTCGACGACGTGGTAGTTCATAGGATTCACTCCAAGGGCGCGATGCGCTTCAACGGCTGGCCTTGCTTGGCCAGTTGCCAGTTCTCGAGCAATTCTGGCGTGTGGAGACCCATCCATTCAAGCACGAGCTTTCGAGCCCTCGGCGGGAAGTGTCCATGCACGGTGCCTGTCTCGACTTCTACGGAGATTTCGTGTTCACCGTACACCGCATGGATATGCACAACTCCGTGTTCCCGATAGAACATGCCGATGACGATTCCAAGGAAGCGGGACAGTTCGGGCATCGTCGGATCATTCGGATCATCTGATTCGATAGCAATAAGCCGCGCCGGCCAACACGATTCTACAACGGGCCGGCGTCGGCTTCATTGCTTGGTTAGCCGCTCATTGGCGAGATTCTGAGAAGATTGCACGTCAGAGTTTACGTCGCGGAAGGAGCCACAATGCGCGGGTACCTCATTCGTATCGGAGTCGATCAGGCCTTCGGCGGGTGGAATGCGCCGATGAATCCGGAGACGAACGAGTTTGTCTACGTCCCGATTCCCGAGAGCCGACCGATGCCGACGGAACTCGCGACGCCGTACACATTGGTGCTGGCCGCCTTGGGCAGGTTTGAGCAGAAACACCCCCTGGCAACGCCCAGACAGGTGCACCTGCCGCGGAACCTGGTCCCTGCGAACATGCACCTGGACCCCGATTTCCAACACCTCACTTACGGCGATAGTGGGATACGACGAGGTAAGGGGCTCACCGATCTCGGCCCCGACGACGTCGTCGTGTTCTACAGCGGTCTCAAGCCAGTGGTTGCTTGCGCGCATCGTCTGGTCTACGCGCTCGTCGGCCTCTACAGAGTGGCCGAGGCGGTGCGCGTTCACTCTGTTCATCCACCTCGGTGGTCTGAGAATGCCCACACTCGCTGCGTTGATCGGGAAAGCAGCGATGTCATTCTGAGGGCAAAGCCGGGACTGAGCGGTCGATTGAAGCAGTGCATTCCGATTGGTGAGTTCCGCGATCGGGCCTATCGCGTCGAGCGCGGCATTCTGGCTGACTGCGGAGGACTTTCCTGCCGCGACGGCTACCTTCAGCGGAGTGCTGTTCTCCCAACCCTGCTCGACCCGGAGAGCTTCATGCAATGGTTTGAGAGCCAGGCGCCGGAACTGGTCACCTCGAACAACCCTTGACGGATGTCTTGCGTGACGCCCCAACGGGAGCCTTTGGCGATGCGCCGGAAGACGGCGGAGCATGCCTGGCGCGAACGAGGATCTTGTCGACTTCTTGCTGTTCGCTCGGGCTGAGCTGGTCCATGAGGACTCGCACGTTCCTGGAGTAGATCCTCTCGGCGAGCTGCGGGGCCAACTTTTCGAAGTCCGGCCCGTCGGAGCCGTAGAAGACGAAGTGGTCAAAGCTGACGATCGGCCCGCGCTTGCCTGCGGCCGCCTTCTTGTGCGGCCCGATGCCAATCCAGTTCACTTTGCCGTCGAGTCCGTGCCTCCTGGGTTCCAGGCCGAGACCACCCACGCCAATGACCGCCTCGAAGTCCCACGTTCGCACCAGACCCATACAATCGAAGATGCCGAACTGCCCCGTGATGTCGGGGTCCCCATGATGCGTCCGCTTGTAGATGAGTGTGCGCATCGTGTTTATCCGGCTAGACGTCCGCGCTGAGTCGCGCGCCGCGGTGACACCTTACCACCGGCAGTGGGCGCGACGGCTCCAGCGCGTTAGTCGGCCTCTCCCGTCAGCGCATGCGGCGATCCGCGTTGCGGATAAGCGCTGCCACCATCATCGTCGCCGCCGTGCCGTAAGTCTTTCCCTTCAACAACACCTCGGTATTGCTGTTAAAGGAAACGGATGAGAGTATCTTCCCCGAACGAACATCGACGAGCCGAAGTGAGGCGACGGACACTCTCCCCGAGTCGGCGCCGCTGACATATACGGTGATTGGAGTTACTGACCCGAATATGAGTGTGTCGATGCGAGCAGCTTCAATCAGGACGCTCGAATCCACTCGGCCAGCGGCCAAGTCGTCGAGGGTCAGATCTCGCTCGCGCAGGACCGCTGCCAGCCTGGTCCGCTCAACGAGCGGTACGCCCCGCTGCAGAAGTTCATGGCTGATCAAGTCTGAGAAAGCGACCCCGTTTCTTCCCTCGAAGGAGAGAACGGCGGCCGTGCCCATCTCCGAGGGGGTCAGTTGTCTTGATGCTTGAACAGCATTCGTCTGGCCTGCGGCAGTCGAATGAAGGGCCGCGGTGACCATTACCGTCGAGACCAGAATCCTCATCAGGAACTCCTTGCTGCTCTCTCATCTCAGACGACGGAGCTTGCTCACCCGGAAGCGACCATCTCCGAGTGCGGAAACCTTGAACTTCGGTCGCTCGCGCTCGGGCCACGGCACAAGCCTCTGCGCCAGAAGCCAGAGGCCGATCTGGGCTGTGATCAACTCGCCACAGGTGGGGCTCCAGAATGACCGCTTCCTTACGTTGGCTCGGACCTCAATGACGCCTTCGTTTGTTTCCAGTTCAAGAACCACGTCCTGCCAGCGTCGGTCGAAATGCTTTGCGCGGTCCGCCAGCGGAACCTGTAGACCGAGGCCGCTGCCTGTCTGAGTTGGTTTCCCGTTCGTCCAGGCGCTCCATTCCATCGTGTTAATGAATCAGCACATCGAAGCAGAGTTTCCATTCGTCCGGCTACGTTAGCGCGTGTTGGGTAGACAATTCCGGACCAAGCCTCACGCTGCGAGAACCGGGGCGAGATCGGCTTCGCTGGCTAGAGCGAGCCCCAGTTCTTGGAGCACGGCATTGAGTCCTGCGAGCGACACCATGTCCGGGGTCGTGATCTCGATCCCGATGGCCTGGCCGTCCGCTGCGAAGTCGATGATGAGCCCCGGCTCAACCCTCCGGGTTCGGACACTCTTCTGAGCCGCGCCCCGAGGGAGGTAGTAGTACGCGGCAATCGGCCGGCCATGCCGGAAGGTCACTTCAAGGTAGCGGTCTCTCATGACTGGGCCTGACCCACAGGATACGCCGTCACGACGACGAGGAGTTGTCGTTTCTCATCCGGCTCCACAATAACGGCCCACGACCGCCCGTCGTGCCGAGCCTCGATGACGAACCTGTCTGCCATGATGTCCGGACTGTGACCTGTGGCGTGTTCGAGCATACGGCGCAAGTCCACTTCGTTGAATCCGCGGTCCTCCATCCGTTTCAGAAGGTGCGCGGTCAGCTCGAGCTCCCATGTCCACCACGATGGCCACTGTCGTGTCGCCAGAATTCCCTCGTTCTATTTCCGCCGTCGGTTTGGTTCTGCCCAACGTTCTTTCGGTGGAGGGCGTCCATTCCGGTTGCCAGGGCCGGAACCGCTGTCGACCTCCACGGAAATGCCGCCGCCGGTGCCGGCATTCTTCCGCCCTGACCGCTGCCAGTCAAGGGCCAGTCGCACAGCAGGTTACAGCGGGCCAATAGAGCTCTCGGCGCAGAGTGGCGCTCGCGCAATAACCCGGAAATCCCCGGCTGTTCCGGACGGCGCCAATTGCAGGTCCGGCGTCACCGCCGGTTGTCGGTCGCCGGCGGTCCATGGGCACCCAACGGGGTGTTGTCTCCGAGCCGTCGCCGGCAACCTGCGGCACCAGTGTCACTTCCAGCGACGGCCTCGGAACGGCACCCTCATTGCCACGTCCCCGCACGGAGGTGCGCAATGCGCGAGCTGGAGGCATCGCTGCAGGAGTACGCGGAGTTCCTCGTGAAAGCCCGGCTGGTGAAAGAGAAGGCGGCTCCCTACTGCGTCCGCTGGGTTCGCAGCTTCCTGAACCGCCCGGCCTCACCCGAGCCCCTCGCAGACCAGGTCCGCCGCTTCCTCGCCTGCGTCGGCCAGCGACAGCAGGCGCCTCACCCGCGCGTCGAGTCGGCAGCCGTCCGCGACGATCAGAGCCAGGCCAAGCCGCCATCTGCCGGTCGTCCTGAGCATCCCGGAGACGGCCGCGCTGCTGGGCGCCATGCGCGGCACGCCCTGGCTGATGGCCGCGCTCATGTACGGCGGCGGGTTGAGGGTCTCGGAGTGTTGCGAGCTGCGCGTGAAAGACCTCGACTTCGACCAGGGCCTCATCTTCGTGCGCGGCGGCAAAGGGCGCAAGGACAGATCGACGCTCCTGGCCGGCGTGGGACGCGACGAGCTACGGGCGCACCTGCGTACGGTCGAGGAGCGCTACCGAGCCGACCGTCAGGCTGGGCTCGCCGGCATGTGGCTGCCCGAAGCGCTGGAGCGCAAGTACCCACACGCGGGGCGGGAGCTCGGCTGGTTCTGGGTCTGTCCCAGTCACACGCTGTCGACGGACCCCCGCGCGGGCATCGTCCGGCGCCACCACCTCAGCGACTCGGTCATCCAGAAGGCCGTCAAGGCGGCCGCCGTGAAAGCCAGGATCCACAAGCCGGCGTCCGTACACACGCTCAGGCATTGTTTCGCGACGCATCTCCTGCTCAACGGCGTGGATATCCGGCAGATCCAGGAGTCCCTGGGCCACGCGCGCGTCGAAACGACGACGATCTACACCCACGTGGTGAAGGAGCTGCGGAGCCCGGCCCGGAGCCCGATGGACCTCCTGCGAGCGCGCACGGCACCACACCAGCAGCCCTGACCCGCAGCGCAGTGGGTGCCGATGCGGGTCCGGCTATGAAGCCGGATACTACGTGCTGCCGGCGGGAACGACGCTCCGCTCGGGGTCGATCAGGAACAGCCAGATGAGCGCCCCGGCGGCGAGCACGGCCGCGCTCACGAGAAACGGCGCCACCCAATAGCCGCGCCCGAAGAGCGTCCCGTAGACGATTGGCGTGAGGGAGGCGGCCAGCGAGCCGGACATGTTCATGACGCCGGTAACCGTGCCGCTGAAGCGGCCGCCGACGTCCATCGGCACGGCCCAGGCCGGGCCAATGACCCATTCGAGGAAGAAGAACGACGCCGCCAGGCAGAGGATCGAGGCGGTCGCGCCGCCGGCGAGCGCGGCGGGAATCAGGAACACGCCGGCCAGGAAGAATCCGGGCGCTGCCACCAGGCGCCTGGCGCGCCGGGCGTTCCCCGTCCGCTTCAGGATCGTGTCCGACAGCCAGCCGCCCACGACGTCGCCAGCCATGCCGGCAAAGAGCGGAACCGACCCGATGATGCCGAGGGCGGCGATCGAGAGCCCCCGATACTCGCGCAAGTAGGTTGGATACCACGTCAGGTAGAAGTTGGTGCCGAAGAAGAAGCAGCCGTAGCCGAGCGCGATGAACCACATGTTCGGCGACGACAGGATCTGCCGCCACGGCGTGGCCGGCCTCGAGAGGCTGAGCGCCTTGATGGCGCCGTACTCATCGACGCCGCGGATCGCCGCGAGCTCGGCGCGGTTGACGCGCGGATGATCCTCCGGGCGCTCCAGGTAGAACCGCCAGAACGCCGCCACCCACAGCAGCCCGATGGCGCCGAAGACGTAGAACATCGCGCGCCACCCGTACGCCAGGAGCAGCGTCCCGGCTGTCAGCGGCATGATCGCCACGGCGAAGCGGCTGAAGAAATGGGTGATTCCCTGAATGCGGCCGCGCTCGGACGGCGCGAACCAGAGCTGCATGCCGCGGCTCGCCACGGGAAACGCGCCGGCTTCGCCCAGCCCGAGGGACAGGCGCGCCATCAGCAGCGATCCGAAACCCGTGGCCGCGCCCGTCAGGAACGCCGATGCCGACGTACACGTGATGAGGACGTTCAGCACCTTCTTCGGGCCGAACCGATCGCCCAGCCAGCCTACCGGAACCTGGCCGACCGCATAGGTCCACGTGAAGGCCGCGAGCACGAGACCCATCTGGCCCAGCGTGAGCCCGAGCGTGTCGCGGATCTCGGGCTGGGCCACCGAGATGATGCCCCGATCGAGATAGCAGATGAGATACATCAGGCAGAACAGGACCAGCATCCACCAGCGCGTCCGCGTCGCGGCGGCGGGGCGGTCCTGAACGGCCTCCAGGCTCACGATGGGCTCCGGCGCGAAGGCGGTCAGGCCGGCGCGAGCGCGGGCGCTCTGACCGAGACGAGGCTCACGGGTTGATTGGTCTCGACCGACAGATCGGCTGCCTTGTACACCTGCATCACGAGGCGAGCGTGCTCGGCCGTCACGAGCGGCTGTCGGCCCGTGGCGACGCATTCAAGGAAATGCAGCGTTTCGGCCTCCATCGGTCCGGCGTAGACGTGATTGACCTTCTCGCCGGGCATCGACGAAATCGGGAAGCGGATCCCCTCCTTCATGGAGGTGACGTAGACATCGCGATGGGTGTCGTCGACCATGACGGCGCCCTCGGTTCCGACGAACTCGATCCACGTCGACGCGAAGTTCGGATACGCCGGCGGCAGCACCCACCCCGCGCCAATCGTGAACGCCGTGCCGTCGTCCATCGTCACGACGATCCAGACGCAGTCTGGCGCGTTGTACTCCGCCATCATGATCTTGGCGACTTCCTGCGCGTAGACCCGGACCGGCCTGCGCGGCGCCAGACACCAGAGGACGAAGTCGATGTCGTGGGTCGCCTCCATGGCGGCCGGAGAGAGCTTGACGCGCCCGCTGATCTTCTTGCCCAGGTTCCGGGTGATGTGGCGACTCACCAGCGCGCTGACCGGCTCGCCGATCGTGCCGTCCTCGATCGATCGCTTGACGTAGGCGAACTTCGGGTTGAACCGCTGCGAGTAGGCGATGGTGAACGCCAGCTTTCGTTCATGCGACAGCGCGATGAGCTCGTCGGCCTCCGAGAGCTCGATGGCGATGGGCTTCTCGAGCAGCACGTGCTTGCCGGCAAGCATGCTCTCCTTCGCGATCGGGTAGTGCGTGCCCTCGGGCGTCGTGGAGATCATCACGGCGTCGATCGAGGGGTTCTCGAGCAGGCGCCGGTAGTCGGTCGTCGCCGTGACGGGACTCGTCATCGCCGCCACTTCCCGGAGCCGTTCCTCCTTGACCTCCGCGATGTGCAGATCCCTCACCCAGGGGCTTGCCGCCGACGCCACGGCGCGAATGCCGCCGCACCAGCCGGTACCGATGACGGCGACGTTGATGTGACGCGTCTGCTGCATGGGCTACCTCACTTCGCGCCGGAGGGCGGGATCGGGTCGGGCACCCGGTTGGAAATGGCCGGAATCGTCATCAGGTACGCGTAGATCGCCCGCAGGTCCTCGTCGGTAAGCGTCGCGTACATGCGCCACGGCATCGGCGGCAGCAGGCCGCGGCCGACGCCCGACTTCTTCCCGGTGCGGATCGACGCGATGAAGATCCGATCGGTCCAGGCGCCGATGCCGGTGACGCGATCGGGGGTGATGTTCGACGTGAACGAGACACCCCATGGTCCGGCCCACGCGGTGTTGGTCTCGTTGATGGCCACAATCCAGCCGTCCGCCAGCGGAAGTCTCGGTGCGCCGGCCACGCGGACCGCCTGCGGGTGCCCGGACAGCGCCCGCGTCATGTCGGGCTCGCCCGTGGGCGTGAAGGGCGTGTGGCACCCGTTGCAGTCCTGGGCGGTCACGAGGTACCTCCCCCGTTCGACTGCGCTCGGGCTGGGAGCGGTGCCGCCGGCCTGCTCTGCCGCCGCAGGCCCACTGGCCCCGGCGAGAGCGCCGGCCAGAACCACCGAGGTCAGACGTCCCATGGACCGCATGCGTGACTCCCTATCGCCATGCCGCCCGCACCGGCTGGCCCACGAGCAGCGCCGGGTTGGCGCCCGGGCGCGGCCGGAATTTCTGGGCGCGGCCGCTGTTCACCTCGGCGACGTACAGATTGCCTTCCTGATCGACGCTCATCCCGTGGACGTTCCACATGGCGCCCGGCCACTCGCCGCGGCTGCCCCAGGAGTAGAGATACCGCCCGCTCAGGTCGTACTTGACGACTTTCGACGTGTCGTTGTCGGCGATCCACAAGTGCTTGTCCGCCGCAAAGTGCAGCACCTGCGGCGTCGACGGCAGGCCGGTCTGGAATTGATCCAGGTACGTGCCGTTCTCGTCGAAGACCTGAATGCGGCCGTTCTCGCGGTCCGTCACGTAGACGCGGCGCGTGTCGGGATCGACCACGACTCCGTGCACGGCGTTGAACGTGTTCGGCGTCGTATCGTTCGACGTCGTGCTCTTCTCTCCCCACGTGAGCAGGAACTTGCCGTCCCGGTCGAACTTCACCACCCGGGTGTTGGCGTACCCGTCCGCCACGTACAACGTACTGTCGGGCAGCCAGGCCAGGAAGGTCGGGCGGTTGAAGTGCGCGGCGTCGCTGCCGGGTACGCCCCGGACGCCCAGCGTCTGCACGAGCTGCTTGCCGTCGTGGGTGAACTTGTAGACGGCGTGCTGGCGGTCGTCGACGACCCACACGTGCTTCTGCGGGTCGTACGGATTGATGTAGACCGAATGCGGACGGCGGAAGATCTCGTCCCACTGCGTCCAGGCGTCGACGATGGTGCCGGCGGCGTCCACCACGAACAGGCAGTGCTCCCAGCGCGCGTCGACGCCGAGCTTGCCCTTCCAGCCGTTCCAGCCGTCGCTCCCCGAATTGCCGGGGCTCGACACCGGCCCGACCGACGCGTTGCGGAAGGGCGTCTGCGACACGGGGAACGAAATGCTCGGTCCGACGTTCGGATACGGCACCTCGTCGGGGCGCCTGAGTGCAGGGAGCTCGCCGCGCATCAGCACGAAGACGCGGTTCGGACTCTCGGCGAAGATGCCCTGCACCGCGCCCCACGTCCAGTTCCCGTGACCGGGCAACTGCGAGAGCGGCTTCGGCCAGTTCTCGACGACGGCGTACGGGCCGGTCTGGTCCTGCCCGCCCTTCTGGCCAGCCACCGCGGCGACGCCGGAGGGGGCCGCCTGCCCCTGGACCGGCACCTCCGCACGGTCGAGCTGCAGGCCGACGGCGATGCCGGCGGCGGCGGCGAGCGCCGCCACGACGGCCGTGCGCGGCGTCATTCGGCGCTCTCCTTGACGACGTGCACCGTCAGCGGCACGGTGACCTCGCGGTGCAGCTTCAGCGGCACCGCATGGTCGCCGAGCGTCTTGAGCGGCTCGGGCAGGATGATCTTCCGCCGGTCGACTTCGAATCCCTTCTGCTCGAGGAACTCGGTGATATCGGCCGCCGTGACCGACCCGTAGAGCTGATCGGTCTCGCCGACGCGCCGGGCGATCGTGATGTCGACCGCCGAAAGTCGCGCGGCGATCGCCTCGGCCTGTGCCTTCTCCTGCGCCTCACGCGCCTCGAGGATCTTCCGCTCCCGTTCGACGTGCTTCCGGTTGCTCTCGGTTGCCGGCAGCGCGAGCTTGCGGGGCAGCAGGTAGTTGCGGGCGTAGCCGTCGGCCACCTTCACGACCTCGCCGCGCTCGCCCAGGTTGTCGACGTGCTCTCTGAGGATGATGTCCATGGCGTCACTCGGCCGTGTAGGGAATCAACGCGAGCTGCCGCGCGCGCATGATGGCGACACGCAGCTTCCGCTGATGCAGCGCGCAGGTGCCCGAGATGCGGCGCGGCAGGATCTTCGCCCGCTCGGGTACGAACGACATCAGGAGCTTGATGTCCTTGTAGTTGATGTCGTCGATCTTGTCCGCGCAGAACTTGCACACCTTCCGCCGGCGGAACATCGGCCGGCGCTGCTGGCCGTCGCCCTTGCCCTGCGCATGCGCGCCGCGGCCGCGCCCCCCGCCGCCAGAGCTCCTCCTCCCGTTCATCGCAGATCCTCCCCGATGTCGAATCGATCGTCGCGGTCGTCCTCGAACTCCGCCCGCTGACCTTCACCCGGCTGCCGGTCCGGCGGCAGGCCGCGGGCCACGCGGCGCCGGCGCGACGCCTCGGTGCGCCCGGCGCGCTTCCGCTCGGCGACCATCTCCGACTCGTCCACCCGCACGACGAGCTGGCGGACGACGATGTCGAACACCTTGAGGCGGCGCTCGATCTCCTTCATCAGCTCTCCCGAGCCGGTGATGACGTCGAGCACGTAGATGCCTTCCTTGTGGCGGCCGATCTCGTAGGCCAGCCTCCGGCGGCCCCAGTTCTCCGTTTTCTCGAGCTGGCCGCCCATGCGCTGCACGATCCCTTCGACCTGGCCGTGCAGTTCGGCGACCTGTTCCTCGGTCGCAGTGGGCGAGACGACGTAGACGAGTTCGTACTTCCGGTTCATCGGTCTCCTTCTGGACTAACGGCTCGAGGGCGTCGCGTCGCTCCGCCCGCTCACCCGGCTGCCGGCATCTCGGGCGAGCGCGTCGCCCTCGCCGGCAGCAAGGAGTCAGTCGATTTCCGGACCCGTGGCGTCCGGGTTGTACTGGTTCATCACCTTCTCGATGCCCTCCACGGCGAACATCTCAGCGGCGTCGGCCGCCCGGGCGATGAACCCCTCGAGCTCGGCGCGCTCGCCGGGCTCGAACGTCGTGAGCACGTGATCCGCCAGGTCGCGCCTGGGGTCGCCGCGCCCCACGCCCAGCCGCAGCCGGGCGAATTCCACGGTCCCAAGCCGCTCGATGATCGACTTGAGGCCGTTGTGGCCGCCGGCCGATCCCCGGGCACGCGCCCGCAGCCGCCCGAACGGCAGCGCCGCCTCGTCCACGACCACCAGCAGATCGGCGAGCGCGATATCGTAGTAGCGCACGAGCGCCGCCACCGCGTCGCCGCTGCGGTTGACATAGGTCAGCGGCTTGGCCACGAGCACCGGCTCGGGACCGTACTTCTTCGCGACAAACGTCTCGGGGACCTGCGAGGGCCCCATCGCGAACGTCAGCTCGTGCCGACGCGCGATCTCGTCGATGACCAGGAACCCGAGGTTGTGTCGCGTGTCGCGATACTCGCGCCCGGGGTTCCCGAGGCCGGCGATGAGCTTCACGTCGTTTCGGGCGGACCCGCGGGTCGGCCTCTACTTCTTGGGCGCCTCTTCGCCCTCTTTCTCCACCTTGCCCTTCTTGATCACCTCGGGCTCGGCCGGCGCCGCCGGCGCCGCCGCCGCGGCTGCCGCCTCGCCCTCCGCCGCGGCCGGCGCCTCCTCGGCCTTCGGCAGCACGACGTGCACGAGCATCGTGTCCGGATCGTTCAGCGGCTTCCACTTCAGACTCTCGGGCAGATCGCGCACCCGGACCGCCTGGTGGAGCATCAGCTCGGTCACATCGATGTCGATATGTTCCGGAATGTCCGTCGGCAGACACTGCACCTGCACCTCGCGCGTCACGAAGTCGAGCATGCCGCCCTGCTGCTTGACGCCCTTCGGCTCGCCCTTGACGGCGATCGGCACCGTGACGATGATGGCGCGGTCCATCGCGAGCCGGTAGAAGTCGGCGTGCAGCAGCTGGTGCGTGACCGGATCGAGCTGATACTCCTTCACCATCACGCGCGACTCGCTGCCATCGAGCTTCAGCGTGATGAGTGTGTTGGCGCCCGACTCGGAGCGCAGGATCTGGAGCACCTCCTTCGGGTCGACCGCCACCGGCACCCCGACCGGTCGCTCGCCGTCCTCGACCGTGCCGTACACGACCGCCGGAATGCGGCCCGACGTGCGCAGCCGGCGCGCCTCGTTCTTGCCGCGGCCGCTCCTCTTCACCACTTCGAGTGTTGCGTCCATATCCCTTTCCTACACGAACAACGACGAGACCGACGTCTCCTCGTGAATGCTCCGGATCGCCTGTCCGAGCAGCCGCGCCACCGACAGCACGACGATCTTCTTGCACTGCTGCGCCTCGCCGCGCAGCGGAATCGTATTGGTCACGATCAGCTGATCGATCGGCGCGCTCTGCACCCGCTCGATCGCCGGTCCCGACAGCACCCCGTGCACCGCGCACGCGAGCACCTTCGCCGCGCCCGCCTGCTTCAGCGCGACCGCCGCCTTCTGGATCGTTCCGGCGGTGTCGATGATGTCGTCCTGGATGATGCAGGTACGCCCATCGACGTCGCCGATGACGTTCATGACTTCCGCCGACCCGTCCTCGGTCCGCCGCTTGTCGATGACCGCCAGCTCGGCGTCGAGACGCTTGGCGTAGGCCCGCGCGCGCTCGGCGCCGCCGGCGTCCGGCGAGACCATCGTCAGCTTCGGACTGTTCAGCCGGCTCAAGTAGTCGATGATGACCGGAGCCGCGAACAGGTGGTCGACCGGAATATCGAAGAACCCCTGGATCTGCGCCTTGTGGAGATCCATGGTCAGCACGCGGTTGGTTCCCGACGCACTGAGCAGGTTCGCCACGAGCTTGGCCGAAATCGGCACGCGCGGCTTGTCCTTCCGGTCCTGCCGGGCGTAGCCGTAGTACGGGATGACCGACGTGATCCGCGCCGCCGACGACCGCCGGAACGCGTCGGTCATCACGAGCAGCTCCATCAGGTGCTGGTCGACCGGCGTGCACGTCGGCTGCACGATGAACACGTCGGCGCCCCGGATGTTCTCGTCGATCTGGAACGAGACCTCGCTGTCGGGAAACCGGCGCAGCCGGGCCTGTCCCGCCGGAATGCCGAGAACCTCCGCAATCTCCTTGGTCAACGTCGGGTGCGCGCTCCCCGAAAAGATCTTCAGGTCGCCGAATCCGGTCGACATCAACCCATCACCACTGAGCGCTCGTCGCATCGCCTGGTCACGGTCGCTGGGTCGCTCGGTTCTCGGCAGCCCGGTGGTTGCGCCTACCCAGCTACCGAGCGACCTCGCGACTCTCTAGGCTGGTTGGGGCGGAAGGATTCGAACCTTCGAATACGGGATCCAAAGTCCCGCGCCTTACCACTTGGCCACGCCCCACCACAGGCACTCCACTACGCCACGTGCGATTGTTCTGGAGTCGTCGGCCCAGGGCGGCGCAAACGCTTAGTGTAGTCGAGCCAGTCGGTTGCGGGCAACCCCGCGTATCGCGCCATGGTAAGTGTTACCGAAGGAAAGGTCGTCGCGCCAAAACTCATGTTACCGAAGCCGGTGTGCCACATGAGGGCACCGGCGTGGGACCTCAAGCACGGCGAGAGTACGTGGCCCGGATGCGCGAGCGG
>MELF01000035.1 GCA_001767525.1 Acidobacteria bacterium RIFCSPLOWO2_12_FULL_68_19
AGCTTGCGCTACGATTCACCCACGTGTGGAGACCGAAATCGGCCCTTTCACGAATAATGCGGGTTAGGACCTGAGCCTGCCGACGAGCGACTTGACCACGGGCGGCGCGTCGTTCGGGATGTGCGCGCCCCAGTTGCGCGTGTTGAGCGGCACGAGGGTGAACCTGCCCGGCGCCGGCTTCCGGCGCTCTTCGGCAATCGCCCGGGCGAGTTCGCCTGCCGGGGCCACGGAGGGACCCATCAGGAAGATGCACACCTCCCGCTGGTCGTCGTGCCGCAGGCGTGTGGCCATCGCCCAGCTGTCGGCCACGGCGGCGGCATCGACATGCGCCACCACGCGCGCCAGGATGCGGGGCGGCAGCTTGCTCCAGAATCGTCCCTTCGGCGGCGCGCACGCCACGTCGAACCCCTGGACCGACGCCTCCTCGCAGCGTCCGAACTCCTCGTCGAGCGCCTGCCGGAACCGCGCCAGCGCCGCCTTGCCCAGCAGGTCGCTCACGCCCGCGCGGTCGGTCGCAAACGCGGAGCCGCCGCTCGGCCGCGGCCTGGCCGCGGGCGCCGCTTGGACGTTCCCGCGTTGCGGTGCTTCCTTGGCGGCGGACGCGGGCCAGCGCTCGCCCCCGGCGGCTGGCGCCGCAGTTTCCCCGTCCCGGCCCCTGGCTCCAGGCGCTCGGCCCTCGGCCGCCAGGCCGGCGTCGTACTCGGTGCGCAGCGACTCGTCGCAGAGCGTCTTGTAGGCCTGGGTCAGCTCCGCCGCCTTGACGGCGGCAATCTCCTGGAACTCTCGGCCGAGATGCTGAACCTTGTCAGGATGGTACTTGGCGATCTCGCGGCGGAAGGCGCGCTTGATCTCCTCGACCGGCGCGCTCGACGCCACGCCCAGCAGTTCGTAGTAGCTCCTTGACATGAACGGTCTTCGATCTTAAGGCCTGATGCCCGTGGCCTGGTGACTGCGGCCTCGAACGGCCTTGACGGGGCTCAGGGCACGCCGGGCCGAGAGGTGAGGCCTGGCGCTCGGGGCCTACTTCTTGAACTCCGCGACGTTGCGGGCGGGCGGCAGCTCGGCGACGGTGCGGCGCGACGCGATGCTGCGCGACGGGCTCTTCCGGGCTCCCGGCGCGCTCGTGCTCTTGGCGCAGTAGGGGCAGAACTTCCACTCTGCCTGGATCGGGCGGCGGCAGTAGGGGCAGCCGCCGCCGACGCGGTGGCCGCACCCCGGGCAGGCGGAGAAGTCTGGCGCCACGCGAGTGCCGCACTCGGGACAGAGCGCGCGCGTCTCGCGCACCTCGGTCACGACGCGCAGCAGCTCCTGCGGCGTGGTCACGCCGGCCTTGACCTTCAGCAGGCCATCCTCGCCGAGCGACAGCATCCCCGAGGCGAGCGCCGCCTCGCGCAGCTGCGCCTCGGCGCCGCGCTGTGCGATGAGCCGCCGCAGGTCGTCGGTGACGGCCATGATCTCGTAGATGCCGACCCGGCCGCGGTAGCCGGTCTGATTGCACTTCTCGCAGCCGTCGGCGCGGTAGAACGTGAGGGTCGCCGCCTCGGCGTCCGACACGCGCATCGCCCGGAGGGTCTCGGGCTCCGGGGTGTACGGACGCCGGCAGTCCATGCAGAGGCGCCGCACGAGCCGCTGCGCGATGACGCCGATGAGGGCTGACGCGGTCACGTACGGCTCGATCCCGATGTCGGTCAGACGCGTGACGCACGACGGCGCGTCGTCGGTGTGCAGCGTCGAGAGCACCAGGTGGCCGGTCTGCGCCGCCTGCATGGCGATTCGCGCCGTCTCCTGATCGCGGATCTCGCCGACGAGCACCACATCGGGGTCCTGCCGCAGGATCGACCGCAGCGCGCCGGCGAACGTGAGGTTGATCTTCGCGTTGATCTGCGTCTGGTTGACACCGGGAATCTGGTACTCGACGGGATCCTCGATGGTGATGATATTGGTCCGCTCCGATCGAATAGACGCCAGCGCGGAACTGAGCGTCGTGGTCTTGCCCGATCCGGTCGGGCCGACCACGAGGATCATCCCGTGCTGATGGTGCAGGAAGTAGCGGATCTGCTCCATCGACGCCGCCGAGAGGCCCAGCTCCTCGAGCGGCGGCACGCCCTTGCGATGATCGAGCACGCGCAGCACGATCTTCTCGCCGAAGATCGTCCGCAGCGTCGACACGCGGAGGTCGACCTCCTGCCCCTCTTCGCTCGTCGCGCGGATGCGGCCGTCCTGCGGCAGCCGCTTCTCCGCGATGTCCATTCCCGCCATGATCTTGACCCGCGCGACAACGCCGTCGTGCACCCACTTCGGCATCTCCATCGTCTGCTTGAGGAGGCCGTCCAGACGTTGTCGGACGACGACGTCCCCTTCGGTCGGCTCGATGTGAATGTCGCTGGCGCGGCTGTTCAGCGCGCTCCTGATGAGGAGGTCGACCATGTCGATGATCGGCGCCGTCTCCGCTGGCCCGGCCGGGGCGGCGGCTGACTGCTCGAACACGTCCTCTTCGCGCACCCCGGACAGGCTGGTGGCGCCCGTCCGCGGGGCGAGCATGCCGCCCGGCGCCGTCTCGTCGCGGCCGTGGCGATCTTGCGGCGTCACGCGCGTCAGCGCCTTGTCCGGATACCATGCCTGGATCGCCTCGATGATCTCGGCGCGCGTCGCCACCACCTGCTTGATCCGGTAGCCGGTCTGGAACTCGAGGTCCTGAACCAGCGTGAAGAGGAGCGGGTCGGACATGGCGACCGTCAGCGCGTTCTTCCGCACCGCAACCGCGATGCAGTTCCGCTTGAGCGCCACCTCTTTCGGGATCAGGACGACCGCGGACGGGTCGGGAGGACGCTCGACGAGATCGACGTACTCGAAGCCGAGCTGGGAGGCGAGCGCCTTGGCGATCTGGCGCTCGGTCGCGAGGCCCATGCGGATGAGCACGGCCCCGAGGCGTTCGCCGGATCGCTTGTGTTCGATGAGCGCTGTCTGCAGATCCTCTTCGGTCAGGATCCCCGACTGGCGGAGACACTCACCGATCATCGTGCGCACGTCTGCCCCCCCTCGGATCTGTTAACACACATCCGTTTCTGGATGTCGGTCATTCTTCGTCTGTCCGGTAGGGATCTCAAATTTGTAAGCGGCCAGTGACCGTGCGAAGATCCCGATGATTGCCGGACTTGTCCTCCACAGCGCGCTGGTGCCCGCGCTCATGGTGACGGGTGACGCAGGGACCGATACCGATCATATGCAGGAAGTCGGCGAGCCTCGTGCCCATGTCGCGCGCTCCCTGCACGCAGGCGCAGATGCCATTGTGAGCGACGCGGTCGCGCTCTACCCGTTTGCCGGGCTGGAGACGGTGGGGGCGGAGGACCGCGCGCCATTCGCCGAGCGGGCGCTCCAACTCATCATCGCCGCGATCCGCGACGGGGCGCTCGACACCGGCCATGTCCGGGTGTCGGAGTTGGCCGCGCTGGCCGAGCAGAAGAAGATGGGCGCCCGTCCGCTCTTCACCATCGTCTACCTGGTGGAACGGGCCGCCCTCGACGCGCTCGCGCTCGACGATTCCTTCGGCGCCTCCTCCGCGCCGTGGCCGGCGCTGGCGCAGACGATCCGGCGGGCCTCCTTCGACCTCTGCGCGGCGCTCGCCGAGCACCTGAGAGGCGGCGCCGTCGACGGCGGCGTTGTCGATGCGCTGACAACGCTCAACACGCGGGCGGTATTCCTCGCCGCGCTCGACAAGGAAATCCAACGCTCGGAACGCCTCGGCGAGCCGTTCGCGCTGATGGTGATCGACGTGGACCGCCTGGCCGATATCAATACGCGCTACGGCTACGGTGCCGGCGATCGCGTGCTGGAGCGCGTCGGGATCGTCGTCCGGAACTACTTTCGGGACACCGACTGGGTGGCGCGGCTCGGCGAGGACGTGTTCGCGGTGCTGCTCCCGGCCATTGCGGGGCGCGACGCCGAGCGGCTGGCCGAGCGCATCCGTCTCACGGTCCAGGAACGGCTCGGCGTGCACGACCACCGCTCGGACCAGAGCTCTCCGGTGACGATTTCGGTCGCTGTCTTCGCCGGCGACTCGGTCGAGCGCACCCTCAAGACCGAGCAGCTCATCGAGGCGGCGCAGCGCGCCATCGTCAGGGCCAAGCAGGCGGGCGGCAATCGTGTGGAGCGCAGCGAACTGACGGCCTAGGCGCGGCGGCCGAAGAAGACGACCGCGAGCAGGCCACCGACCGGGGCGAACGCGACCCCCGCCACCAACTGAAAGAGGAATCCGGCGGCGAGGCGGATCGGGGCGGACGCGCGATCGCCCGTCAGCTCCAGCCACTGGCGGACTTCGGGCGGCATGTCGGTGGCGTTCCGGATCATCTCCTCGACCATTCGCTCCTGCAGGGGCCCGATCACCGCATCGATCACCATCGTCGCCGCGAGCCACACGAACGCGCCGACGACGCCGGCGAGCAGGCCGGCGGCGGCGCCACGTCCGGCCGAGAGCGGCCCTTGCCGATCGTGCTGCGCCAGGTAGCCGGCAACGACGCCGCCGCCCGCAATCCACAGGCAGCAGCAGTTGGCGAGGTTGACGATCGGCAGCGCCGACAGGATCCCGATGAAGAGGCCGCCAAGGAGCGCTGGCTGGCTAATCGTAGTACTCGCGTCCGAGATGCGTGATGAGCTGCTCGCCGCGCATGTAGCGGAGCGTGTTCTTCAGCTTCATCAGCTGGATGAACAGATCGTGCTCCGGGTAGACCTCGGGCGCGTGCATCGGCGCCTTGAAGTAGAACGACAGCCACTCCTGAATGCCCGACATGCCGGCGCGCCTGGCCAGGTCGAGGAACAGCGCGGAGTCGAGGACGATCGGCGCCGCCAGAATGCTGTCGCGGCACAGGAAGTTGATCTTCAGCTGCATCGGGTACCCGAGCCAGCCGACCAGATCGATGTTGTCCCACCCTTCCTTGTTGTCGCCCCGGGGAGGGTAGTAGTTGATGCGGACGACGTGGCACAGATCCTTGTACAGCTCGGGATAGAGTTGCGGCTGGAAGATGTAGTCGAGCGCCGACTTCTTGCTCTCCTCCTTCGTCTTGAACGACTCCGGATCGTCGAGCACCTCGCCGTCGCGATTGCCGAGGATGTTCGTGGAGTACCAGCCGCGCACGCCGAGCAGCCGCGCCTTGAGTCCAGGCGCGATGATCGTCTTCATCAGCGTCTGCCCGGTCTTCATGTCGTTGCCGGCGAGGGGCGCCCGGGTGCGCGCGGCCAGCTGCAGGAGCGCGGGAATGTCGGCGGTCAGGTTCGGCGCGGCGTTGGCGAACGGAATCCCTTCGCGGATGGCCGCATACGCGTAGATCATGCTCGAGGGGATGGCCTCGTCGCTCGCGTCCAGCCCCTTCTCGAACGAGGCGATCGTGGCGTGCACGTCGGCCGGCTTCATGTAGACCTCGGTGCTGCCGCACCACACCATCACCAGCCGATCGCAGCCGTGCTTCTCCTTGAACCCACGGATGTCGGCGACGACCTGCTCCGCCAGATCGCGCTTGTTCTTGCCCTTCTTGACGTTCGGACCGTCGAGCCGCCGGACGTAGCGGCGATCGAAGACCGCGGGCATCGGGCGGACCGCCTCGAGCTCCGCCCGTACCTGCTCGAGCTGCCTCGCCTCGAGCACGCCCGCCGTGCGCGCGGCGGCGTAGCAGTCTTCCTCGAAGATGTCCCACCCGCCGAAGACGATGTCGTTGAGATCGGCGAGTGGCACGAAGTCCCTGATGCGCGGCACGCGACCTTCCGAGCGCCGGCCGAGGCGGATCGTCCCCATCTGCGTGAGCGAGCCGATGGGCGGCGCCAGCCCCTTGCGAATCGCACACACGCCCGCGATCGTCGTCGTGCTGACGGCGCCGAGGCCGACCAGCAGCACGCCAAGCTTGCCGTGCGCGGGCGCGATTTCAAGTGGTGCAGTCACAGGCGGCCACTATATCATGGGCAAATTCGATGTTCTTTCTGCGCAAGTCGACGCTCGAACGGTTGCCTGTGGCAATGAGCGGGGTGAAGATGGGCGAGCGTGCGCTGCAGATCGGCGTCGATGATGCGTCGCTCATCGGGGCGATCGCGGCCAAGGTCGGGTTGAGCGGCCACGCGGCCATCGCCGTCACCGATGAGCGGCAGGCCGGCCGCGCGCGGGCCGCCGCCGCCGCCGCTGGCGCGTTCATCGACGTGCACATTGCCGCGCTCGAGTCGCTGCCGTTCGAACGCGACACGTTCGACGTCGTGGTGCTCCACGCGCGAGGGGTGTCGCACCCTCTCGACGACCCGGCGAGCGTGCCAATGCTGTGCGACGTGCTCCGCGTCCTCCGCGCGCACGGCCGCATCGTCATCATCGAGAGCGGCGCGCACGGCCTCCTCGACCGCGTGCGGCCGGCCCACCGTCCCGACGTGTCCGGTACGCTCGGGATGCTCGCAACCGCCGGCTTCAGAGCCGCCAGGCTGCTGGCCGAACGCGAGGGCGATCGATTCTTCGAGGCTGTCAAGTAATCAGGACAGCCCCACCCGCTCCTACGAGAACAGGCGCAACTTCAGCCCGTGGAGACAGGCAAGCCTTTTGCTCCGCTTGCGGCGGCCCTTCGTGTCTCGACCGGCTCTCCGAGAAGTATTCGCGGCTGACGAGGTCGCACCACGCCCCGGGAGTTGGGAGTTGGGCGTTTGGAGTTGGCTGACGGGCAACCAGCCGCCCTTCGTCGTCACCCTGACCGAACTCGCGGAGGTCGGCCGCTCTCGGGTAAGCTTCCGGACGGAGACGGGCCTCGTCCGGCCCGGTCGATCGCCGGGCGCCGCCCCAGCTCGTGACAGCGCGATGATGCTCACACCCCTCCGCGCGGCGCTCATCGTCGCGGCCGCCGTCGCGCCACTCGGGGCGCGGGGGCAGGAGGGCTTCAGCTTCCGCAGCGGCGTCGAACTCATCAACGTCACCGCCACGGTCACCGACAACGAAGGGCGCTTCGTCTCCGGCCTCCGGAAGGAGGATTTCTCCGTGTACGAGGACGGTGAGCCGCAGGTCATCTCGCACTTCAGCAACGAGCGCGTGCCCGTGAGCCTCGGGATCGTGCTCGACGCCAGCGGCAGCATGACGCCGGACAAGATGTCGTCGGCGCGATCGGCGATCGATCGCTTCATCTACGACCTGCTCGGCGCCGACGACGAACTGTTCTTCATGGAATTTGCGAACCGGCCGGATCTCGTCCAGGAGTGGACGACGGATCGGCGCGCGATCAGTCGTGCCGTGGCGCGCGTGGCGCCCTCGGGCGGTACGTCGATGTACGACGCGATTGCCGACGCGCTGCCCGTGGCCGGTATCGGGCGGCACTCGAAGAAGGCGCTCCTCGTCGTTTCCGACGGCAACGACACGAACAGCCGGATCAGCGTCGGCGAGCTGCGGTACCTCATTCGCGACAGCGAAGTGCTCGTCTACGCGCTCGGGGTGGACGGGACCGCCGTCGCGGCCCGCCGCCCGCCCACCATCCAGATCCCCGTACCGCTTCCCTTTCCGATCCCCGGCGGCCCCCGGCGCCGACTGCCGCCGATCGGCGGCGGCACCCGCGCGCGCACCAGCGAGCGCGTCAACGCGGACGCGCTGCGCCAGATCACCGACGACACCGGCGGGCGCACGGAGATCGTCCGCGGCTTCGGCGACCTCAACGGCGCGACCGCCCGTTTGGCCGATGAACTGAGCAAGCAGTACTACCTTGGGTACGCCGCCGCCGGGAAGAAGGACGGCCGCTGGCACACGATCCGGGTGGACGTCAGAGACCGCCGTCTGGCCGTCCGCGCGCGCCGCGGGTACATCGCCTCCTGACACGCCCCGGGCTATGATGCCCGTACGTGTCGTCGCTTCTCATCGCCATCGGATTGAGCCTCGTCGGGGGCCTGGGCGGGTTGCTGCTCGCCTCGGGCGTCCTTCTCATCAGCGACACCGCGCGATCGAAGCTCGTTCCGTGGCTCGTCAGCTACGCGGTGGGCGCCCTGCTGGGCGTGTCGATGCTGGCGCTGCTCCCCGAGACGCTCGAGCAGCTGCCGTCCGAGCGCGTCTTCACGACGCTGCTCTGGGGCATCCTCTTGTTCTTCGTCCTCGAGAAGCTCGTGCTGTGGCGCCACTGTCACATGCACGACTGCGAGGTCCACGAGAGCAGCATCGTGCTGGTGCTCGTTGGCGACGCGTTCCACAACTTCGTCGACGGCGCGGTCATCGCGGCTGCGGTGCTCACGTCGGTGCCGCTTGGCGTCAGCACGGCCTTTGCCGTGGCCGCCCACGAGATTCCACAGGAGCTCGGTGACTTCGCGCTCCTGCTCCACGCCGGGTACTCGCGCGGGAAGGCGCTGCTGCTGAACGTGCTGTCGGGCACGGCCAGCGCCGCCGGCGCGATCGCGGCATTTGCCGCCGTCGAGACGCTGCCGCGCGTCCTCCCCTACGTCCTCGCGCTGGCCGCAGCCAGCTTCCTCTACGTCGCGATGGCGGACCTGATTCCCGGCCTTCACCGCGGGCGCACCGATGCCGGCTCCATGCGCCAGATCCTGCTGATTGCGGCGGGGGTGGCCACGATCCTCGCGCTGTGAGCGTGCTCCCGGGAGGACACCCGGGGATTCTTCGAAGATCGGCGTGTTTCGAGCACGCCCCAGCCTGGCAAAGTCTTTGCCTCGCTCGTTGACGAGGGGGACGACCCCCAATCAGCCAGGAGGAGAGACTCATGGGTGCCAGGGTTGTGGCCACGGTCATCGTCATCGTCGCGGTGAGCGCGCCAGCCTGGGCGGCGGATCGGGAAGATCTGCAGATCTTTCAGGACGTTTCGCGGCAGGTTCTGCGGTATCCGCATTTCACCATCTTCGACAGCATCCACGCCCGGGTGGAGGACGGCGTCGTGACGCTCGGCGGAAAGGTCACGATGCCCTACAAGCGCGCGGATCTGGCGGCGCGCGCGGCCCGGGTCAGCGGCGTCGCCGAGGTCCGTAACGAGATCGCCGTGCTGCCGGTGTCGTCATGGGACGACGAGCTGCGATTCCGGATCGCCCGGGCGATCTACGGCAACTCCAGCTTCTGGACCTACGGAGCGATGGCGAACCCGCCGATCCACATCGTCGTGGAGAACGGCCGCGTCACGCTGGAAGGAGTGGTGAACAGCAACGTGGACCGGATGATCGCCCGCTCGATCGCGAGCTCGTTCGGCGCGTTCTCGGTGACGAACAATCTGAAGACCGACGCCGAGATCAGCGCGGAGCTGGAGCGGCTGTAGGGCGCTGGCGGCCCCGGCGGCTGATCCACCAGATCGCCGCCGCGAGCGTCGCCAACGCGGCCACGGCCGTCGCCCCGAACAGCAGCAGCGTTCTGACGAGAATGGAGGTCGGTTCGAGATGGACCTGGATCTCGACCGGCCTCCCGGCCAGTCGATCCGCGAGCGACTGTTCCCACGCCAGGATGTTCCCCCGCTCGACCTCTCCGGACGGCGCGTTGTGAAACACGACCTCGCTCGGCAGGTGGACTCGGAACGCGACGAGCTCGCTGCCGGTCCAGTCCCCGTCCGCGGCGGCTTCCGCCGGCGGCCCCACCGTCTGCCGGAACTCCAGCACGTCACCGCGGCGATCGAACCGGTATGACGACCACGCAAACGGCGCGATCCGCGCCAACTGCCGCACGTCGTCCACCTGGACGCTCACGTTCACGAAGCGCCGCCCGTCGCGGCGCGAGAGGCTGACCGATACCGGCACCGCTGGAGCGCCGAAGAACCGGCGCACGCCGTCGGGATCGATGCGCGCGCGCCGGTCGGGATCGAGCGTCGCGCCGCGGAGCGCGACGAGCGACGCCACCGAGGCGTAGACGTTGAGCGTGGCCGAGCGGTCGAGCGCGAGATACAACTCTTCCTCGTACTCGTACTCGGGCTTGAAGACGCCGCCGCAGCCGATCGCGGCCGCGCAGACGATCGCCAGCAGCAGAACCCTCACAAGTCCCAATGATATCCTCTGGATGTTGACGGCTCTGGGCCGTGGGCTGTGGGCTTCAGGCAGAGGCGAGTTCATAGCCGGTCCAGCCCACAGTCCGGAACCGAACGCCTGACGCATGTCACGTCCCACGCTGTACCTGATCGACGGCAGCTCCCAGATGTATCGCGCCTACCATGCATTTCGCGGGCGGGGACTGTCGGATCAGGAAGGGCACAGCACGCACGCCGTCTACGTGTTCGTGACGATGCTGCGGAAGCTGGTCAAGGAGCACGCCCCGCAGTTCATCGCCGCCTCGTTCGATCTCGCCGGGCCGACCTTTCGCGACGCGCTCGTGGCGGACTACAAGGCGACGCGCGCCGCCATGCCTGACGACCTCGCCGAGCAGATCAAGTGGGTCCACGAAGCGTGCGAAGCGCTCGGCGTGCCGATCGTCACCGCACCCGGCTACGAAGCCGACGACGTCATCGGCACGATGGCGACGCGAGCGACGGCGGCGGGCTTCGACGTCGCGATCGTGTCGATCGACAAGGATTTCTTCCAGTTGGTGCAAGACGAACGGGCGGAGCCCCCGCCTGGCACGCCTGCGCCGCCGGGTGCCATACGCGTGTACGACCCGCGCGAGGACGGCGCGTGGTACGACGAGGCCGCCGTGCAGGAGAAGTTCGGCGTCGCCCCGACGCACGTCGTCGACGTGCTGGCGCTCGTGGGCGACGCGAGCGACAACGTCGCCGGCGTCCCCGGCGTCGGCAAGAAAGGCGCCATCGATCTGATCGGCGCCTTCGGCAGCCTCGACGCGCTGCTCGATCGGGCCGGGGAGCTGCCCCAGCGCAAGTACCGCGAGGCGCTGCTGGCGGGCCGGGAGGACGCGCTCCGAAGCCGCGAGCTCGTGACGATCCGGTGCGACGTGCCGCTCGAGATCGACTTCGAGTCGCTGCGATACCGCGGGGCGGCGCGGGAGCGCTGCTACGAGCTGTTCTCGCGGATGGCGTTCCGCTCGCTCGTCAACGAGTACGCCCCGACCGCCGACACGATCCAGAGAGACTACGCCCTGGTGAGGTCGATGGCGGAGCTCGGGCGGCTCGTCGCGGCCCTCCGCGAGGCCGGGGAGTTCGCGCTGCGGGTGATTCCCGACGACCCGTTCGCCATGCGCGCGGCTATCGTGGGCATCGCCTTTTCAACCTCCGATCGACAGGCGCGGTACCTGCCGCTCGGGCACGCGGGCGGCGGCGGACACGATCTCCTGTCGGCGGCGATGGGTCCGCCACAGGCCGAGGGGAGGGCCTGGCTCGAACAGCTGAAGCCGCTCTTCGAGGACCGGGCGATCCGCAAGGTCGGACACGACCTCAAGTTCGACACGGTCGTGCTGCGAAACCACGGCATCGAGCTGCGCGGCGCGGCGTTCGACTCGATGCTGGCGAGCTACCTGCTCGACGCGACACGGCCGGGGCACCCGCTCGAGGAGACCGCGCTCGAGCACCTCGGCTACAAGGCCCTGACCGAGGAGGACGTGTGCGGCCGCGGGGCGAAGGCGGTGCGGCTCGCCTCGCTCGCGCCGGAAGCGGCGCTCACCTTCGCGGGCGAGCGCGCCGACCTGGCGCGGCAGCTCGTGCACCGCCTCGGCCCGCTCCTCGCGAGCGACCGGCTCGACGGCGTGTTCCGCGATTTGGAGATGCCCCTCGTCCCGGTGCTGGCCGACATCGAGCGCGCCGGCATCCTCATCGACGGGCCTGCGCTCGCGGCGCAGTCGCAGCACATCGAGGGAGAGCTGGCGCGCGGCACCGCGCGGATCTACGAGCTCGCCGGCGGGCAGTTCAACATCAACTCGCCGAAGCAGCTGGGCGAGATCCTGTTCGAGAAACTGCAGCTCCCCTCGCTCAAGAAGACCGGCAAGACGCGCTCGGCCTCGACCGCGGTTGACGTGCTGGAGGAGCTCGCGCTCGTCCACGAGCTGCCGCGGCTGATTCTCGAGTGGCGGGCGCTGCACAAGCTGAAGAGCACGTACATCGACGCGCTGCCGCAGCTCGTTCACCCGGTGACCGGCCGGGTGCACACCTCGTTCAACCAGGCGGTCGCGGCCACGGGCCGGCTGAGCAGCTCCGATCCGAACCTGCAGAACATTCCTATTCGCACCGAGCTCGGGCGGCAGATCCGACGGGCGTTCGTCGCCGCGCCCGGGCACGTGCTCGTCTCGGCCGACTATTCCCAGATCGAGCTGCGGGTGCTCGCGCACCTGGCCGACGAGGACGCGCTCATCGAGGCGTTCCGCGCGGGCGAGGACATCCACGACCGCACGGCCCTGAAGGTCTTCGGCCCGACGAGCGGCCTCGACCGCCACGAGCTCCGCCGCCGGGCGAAGATCGTCAACTACGCGCTCCTGTACGGAAAGACCGCCTTCACGCTCGCCAGGGACATTGGCGTCACAAAGGAAGCCGCGCAGGCGTTCATCGACGCCTATTTCGCCGGCTATCCGAAGGTGCGCGGCTTCATCGACGAGCTCCTCCTGCGGGCGCGGGACACCGGCGTCGTCAAGACGATGTTCGGGCGGCGGCGGCTGGTGCCGGAGCTGAACAGCCGCAACGGACAGATCCGCGCGGCCGCCGAGCGCGCCGCCGTCAACATGCCGATTCAGGGGACGGCGGCCGACATCCTCAAGAAGGCGATGATCGCGGTGCACGCCGAACTGCCCCGCTGCGGTCTTCGCGCGCGGATGATCCTCACCGTCCACGACGAGCTGCTCTTCGAGGCGCCGAAGGAGGAAGCCGCCCGCACCGCCGAAACCGTCCGCGCGCAGATGGAGGGCGTGGTGGCACTCAAAGTCCCGCTCACGGTCGACGTGGGGATTGCGGAGAACTGGCGGGACGCCAAGCCGTAACCCTGCAGGCCAGGCCTCGGGCCTCCTGCTTCCAGCTCTCCTTCACCTCTATCCCGGATGCGAAGCTTCGCTGCCATGCGATCACTCCGGGCGCGGGGAGCGGACCGCGTCCTCGCATTCGGCCGATGGGCCGCATTACAATTCCCTCTGGATGCGCACGCCGCTCGTCGTGCCCCGGGCGGGGCACACGATTTCGCGCAAGCAGATCGACCCCGACGCGCTCCGCGTCCTCTACCGGCTGCACGAGCACCAGTACGTCGCCTACCTCGTCGGCGGCAGCGTTCGCGATCTGCTCCTTGGGCTCCGGCCGAAGGATTTCGACATCGGCACCTCCGCGCACCCCTACCAGGTGAAGCGTCTGTTCCGGAACTGCTGGATCATCGGCCGGCGCTTCCGCCTGGCCCACGTCCGCTTCGGGTCGAAGACCGTCGAGGTGGCGACCTTCAGGCGACAGCTGACGCCGCAGGAGCTGGCGGGGGTCGATGCCCAGCCGCCGCACGGGATCCCGATCGGAGGCGCGGCAGACCATGGACACGTGCGGCTGCTCCACCGCGACAACACGTTCGGGACGCCGGAAGAAGACGCCTTCCGGCGTGATTTCACAATCAACGCGCTCTTCTACGACATCGGCTCCCTGTCGATCATCGACTACACGGGCGGGCTCGACGACCTGCGCAATCGCCTCATCCGGTCGATCGGCGATCCCGGCGAACGGTTCGTCGAGGACCCGGTGCGGATGCTGCGCGCCGTCGCCATGGCGGCGCGGCTCGAGTTCGCGATCGATCCGCCGATCGAGGCGGCCATCGCGACCTACCGCGCCGAGATTGCCAAGAGCGCGCCGGCCCGCCTGATCGAGGAGCTGTACAAGCTCCTGCGGTCGGGCGCCTCCGAGCGCGCATTCCGCATGCTGGCCGAGCGGCGGCTCCTCGAACAGGTCGCGGCGCCGCTGCAGAGGGGCGGCAGCGAGGCGCTCTGGCGCTCGCTCGCCGCGCTCGACGCCTACCGGCGGCGCTTCGCGGCGGCCCCCGACACACTGACCAATCCGGTCCTGCTCGGCTCGCTCCTCGTGCCGCTCGGCGGCGCCGGCGGCGTGCTCGCGCCGCATCGCGTGGCCGCCGGCGACCGCGAGCCGGCGCCCTCGATTGGTATGCTGCCGCTGGCGCGCCGCGACGTCGATCGCCTGCGACAGATCCTCGGCCTCGAGCGGCGGATGCTCGACATGGGCCTGTCGCCGCGAGCCCGCCGGGCGCTGACGCACCGCGGGCCGTTTCAGGAGACGCTCACCTGGCTCGACGTCCACGGACACGCGCCGGAGGTGGTGGAGCACTGGCGCGGCTTCATCGAGGCGGCGGGGACGTTCGAGGCGAAGGAGGAAGCGGAGGTCGCCGAGCCCCGGAAACGGCGCCGGCGACGCAGGGGGCGACGGCGGCGTCCGTTCATTGCCCACGACACACCCAGACACCGAGACACAGAAGAAAAGTAAGGATTCTCAGTGTCTCGGTGTCTCGGTGTTCCGTGTGGAGCGGAGTCTCAGCCGTGCTTCCGCTCGAACTCCCGCATGAACCCGACCAGCGCGTCGACGCCCTCTTCCGGGAACGCGTTGTAGATTGACGCGCGCATGCCGCCGACGGAGCGGTGCCCCTTCAGGCCGTCGAGCCCGGCGGCGGTCGACTCTTTCACAAAGAGCTTCTCGAGCTCCTCGCTTGGCAGCCGGAACGTCGCGTTCATGAGCGACCGGCTCTCCTTCTGCGCGGTTCCGCGGTAGAACCCGGTTCGATCGACCTCCGCATAGAGCTTCGCCGCCTTGCGCTGATTGATCCGGGCAATCGCCGGCAGCCCGCCGAGCGAGCGCAGCCACTTCACGGTCAGCCCGAGGATGTAGACTCCGAATGTGTTCGGCGTGTTGTACAGCGAGTTGTTCTCCGCGTGGACGCGGTAGTTCAGCATGACCGGGAGCGAATCGACCGACCGCGAGAGCAGGTCCTCGCGGAGGATGACGAGCGTCACGCCCGACGGCCCGAGGTTCTTCTGGGCGCCCGCGTAGATCACGCCGAAGCGGCTGACGTCGATCGGAGCGCTGAACATATCCGACGACGTGTCGGCGGCGAGCGGCGCCCCGCCCGTCTCCGGCGGCGTCTTCCACGCGGTCCCCTCGATCGTGTTGTTCGTCGTGATGTGCACGTAGGCGGCGCCCGGCGTCAACCGCAGCTCCTCCTGCCGCGGGATGCGCGTGTAGAGGTCGGCCTTGGTCGTGGCCGCGATGTTCACCGTGCCGACCTTCTTCGCCTCCTTCGCCGCCTTGTCCGCCCACGACCCGGTGTCGATGTAGTCGGCGGTGGCGCCCGGCGTCAGCAGGTTCATCGGCACCATCGAGAACTGCAGCGTGGCGCCTCCCTGCAGCATCAGGATCCGGTAATCGGCGGGAACGTCGGCCAGGGCACGGATGTCCGCAATCGCCGTGTTCAGCAGATCCTCGAACGTCTTCGAGCGGTGGCTGATCTCCATCACCGACATGCCGACGCCCGGCAGCGACACGAGGTCGCGCTGCGCTTCCTCGAGCACCGGCAGCGGGAGCACGGCAGGACCGGCGGAAAAATTGTAGATGCGCGTGGTGGTTGGCATGTCCCTATATTTTCACAACATGGAGGCTCAGGATGTCCTGATTTCCCGCCTGGATCGCCCGCAGCAGATCGGGCGCCGGCTCGCCGTCGAGATTGATGCGCGCAACGGCCGCTTCGGCCCCCTCGAAGATCACGTTCTCGGTTTCCTGCGCGTTGAGATCGCGCGCGCGAAGCTCGGCGAACACGTGCGCCAGCACGCCGGGACGGTCGCGGTGGCGCACGACGAGCGTGTGCGTGGCGGGGGTGCGCCGCGCCAGATTGACCACGTTCGGCACCTTGCCGGTGTCCTTGTAGGTCCCGACGATGCGGACGACTTCGGCGGCGATGGCTTCCTGCGCCTGCTCGGTGGAGGCGCCGATGTGGTGCGTACCGTAGACGTGCGGACTCGCGGCGAGCGGCGGGAAAAATTCCGCGGGCGCCTCGGCCGGCTCTCCCCGGAACACGTCGGCGGCCGCGCGGACGCCGCGCGTGTCTATCGCCTGGCGGAGCGCTTCCTCGTCCACCAGCTCCGCCCGTGCCGTGTTCACGAAGAGCGCGCCCGGCTTCAGCCGGCTGAGAATCCCCGCGCCAACGAAGTTCTCCGTCTCGGGCGTGAGCGCCAGGTGCACGCTCAGCGCGTCGGACCGGCCGGCGACGTCCTCGGGTGAATCGACGACGATGACATCGAGATCGTGCGGCAGCGCCGCCAACGCGGCGGCCCCCTCGCGCAGGAAGCGCGGGCTCCACACGACGACATCCATGCCGAGCGCCCGGGCGCGGCGCGCCACCTCCTGCCCGATGCTGCCGAATCCGAGCAGGCCGAGCGTGCGGCCGTACAGCCCGCGCGCCCTGGCGTACTCCTTCTTGTTCCAGCGTCCGGCGCGCAGGTCGGCCACGTTGTCCGGGATGCGCCGATCGAGTGCGATGAGCAGCCCGAGGGCGAGCTCGGCGACGGCGATGGCGTTGCGCCCGGGACAGTTCGAGACGTAGATGCCGCGACGCGCGGCGGCGGCGACGTCGATCGTGTTGATGCCGGCGCCCGCCCGCACCACCAGCGACAGCTCGCCCGTATCGAGCATCGCCGCGGTCACGCGGGTCGAGCGGACCACCAGCACTTCGGCCGCAGACGAGGTGAGCGCGCCGACGAGCGCGTCGCCCGCGAGCTCCGGCTGGTAGAGCACGTCGCAGCCGGCGGCCCTCAGGCCGTCGAGCCCGGACTTCTCGAACGCGTCGGCAACGAGAACTTTCATAGGCGCGGCGGGTCCGACAGGACCCGCCCTACGTCAGATCACGTGCGACAGGAGCCCGTCGCGCAGCTTCGGCTCGAACCAGGTGGATTTCGGCGGCATGATTCCGCCCGCGTCGCAGACGGCCATCAGGTCGTCAACCTTCACCGGATACATCGAGAAGGCCACGGCCGCGCGGCCGGAGGCGACCAGCCGTTCGAGCTCCGCGACGCCGCGCGCCCCCCCGACGAAGTCGATCCGCTTGTCCGTACGCACGTCGCCGATGCCGAGGAGCGGCGTCAAGACCAGGTCCTGCAGCCGGCTCACGTCGAGCCGGTCGGCCGGGGACAGTCCCGGCTGCGGCGGTCCGAGCTCGATCGTGTGCCACCCTCCGTCGAGGAGCATCGCCACCTCGCCCTTCCTGGCAGGGCGCGCCGGCCCTGCTTTCACGGTGACGCGCGCACCGAGCGCGTCGAGCAGCGATTCGGGCGAATAACCGCCGAGATCCCGGACGACGCGGTTGTAGGGGAGCACCTGCATCTGGTCGTCGGGAAAGGCGACGGCCAGGAAGCGGTCCCATTCGCCGGCCGCCCCGGCGGCGCCGCCGAGCTGCCGGCGGGCCCGGGCCGCGCTGGCCGCGCGATGATGGCCGTCGGCGATATAGAGCGCCGGCACCGCCGCGAACGCCCGCACGAGATGGTCCTGGTCGCGCGGATCGACCCGCCAGATCAGGTGCTGCACGCCGTCGGGCGCCACGACGTCGAAGAGCGGCGCGTGCCCGGTCGTTCGTGCGACGACCTCGTCGATTGCAGCCGACGCTCTGTGGACCAGGAACACCGGGCCGGTCTGGGCGCGCAGCTCGATGATGTGACGGGTCCGGTCGTCTTCCTTGTCGCGCCGCGTGTGCTCGTGCTTCTTGATGACGCCGCTCTCGTACTCCGCCACGCTATAACAGGCGGCCACGCCGGTCTGCACGTGGTCGCCCATCCGCAGCCGGTATACGTATGTACTGGGCGCCTCCTCCAACACGAGCGGCGCGGCCTGCTTCAGCGCGCAGAAGTTCTCTGCCGCCTTGCGATACACCGCGTCCGAATACGGATCGATCGCCGGAGGCAAATCGATTTCCGCCCTCGAGACGTGGAGGAAGCTGAGCGCGTTGCCCGCGGCAAGCGATCGCGCCTCTTCGGTGTTGACCACGTCGTAGGGAACCGCCGCGACTCGCGGTGCAGCGTCAGGGGTGGGCCGGAGCGCACGGAAGGGAACGAGTGTGGCCATGAGGAACTTCCATTATGGATCGCGGGATTGACGCACGTGATATCAAAGGACCATGGAAGTCGCCCTGGTCGCCGCGTCGGCGCTCGTCGCCGTCATCGTGACGGTGCTGCTGATGCGGGCACGAGCGCGGCGCGAGCTCGCAGAGGCGCGCGCGCAGGTGGCCGAGCAGTTGCTGGACACGGCGGAGCGGAAGTTGCGGGACGCGTTCCAGTCGCTCGCCGCCGACGCCCTGAAGGACAACCGCGCGGCGTTCCTCGATCTGGCGAAGACGTCGTTTGCCGGCTTCCAGCAGCCGATTGCCGACACGCTGAAGAAAGTGGACTCCCGGCTGGCCGAAGTGGAGCGCGAGCGGATTGCCGCGTACAGCCGCCTCAGCGAGCAGGTGGCGGCGCTCGACTCGACGACGACGACCCTGTCGCGCGCGCTGCGCACCCCGTCGGCTCGCGGCCGCTGGGGCGAAATGCAGCTCCGGCGCGTCGTCGAGATTGCGGGCATGCTGCAGCGATGCGACTTCGACGAGCAGCCGGCGCTCGAGAGCGACGGGACCCGGCTCCGGCCCGACCTGGTCGTCCACTTGCCCGGCGGCAAGCGGATCGTCGTCGACGCCAAGACGCCGCTCGACGCGTTCCTCGACGCGCAGGAGGCCGCCACCGATGAGGAGCGCGCCGCGCGGCTGCAGGCGCACGCGCGCCAGGTGCGCGACCACATGGACAAGCTGGGAAGCAAGGCCTACTGGGAGGCGCTCGGCGACTCGCCGGAAATGGTGGTCCTCTTCCTCCCCGGCGAGACGCTCTTCAGCGCCGCGCTGCAGCACGACCTCACGCTCATCGAGCACGGCCTGCGCCAGCGCGTGCTGCTGGCGAGCCCGATCACGCTCATTGCGCTCCTGACCACGGTGGCCCATACGTGGCGGCAGGAGGCGCTGGCCGAGAACTCCCGCGAAGTGGCGCGGCTCGGGCGAGAATTCTACGAGCGGCTCGCCACCTTCGCCGCTCACCTGGACGAGGTGCGGAAGAAGCTGGACGGGGCGGTCCAGGCGTACAACCAGGCGGCCGGGTCGTTCGAGTCGCGCGTGCTGGTGAGCGCGCGGCGCCTCAAGGAGCTGAAGGTCACGACCGACGAGGAGCTGCCGCCCGCCGAGCCGATCGACACGGTGCCGCGGGTGATGAAGCAGACGAACCTGCTCGGCCTGCCGGAGGAGGCAACCCGGGAGCCGGAGGCCACCTGAATTTGGAATAATGTGGGGATGGATCACCCCGCCGATGCTCCGGCGGCGCCTTCTGCCGCCGACTTCATCCGCGAGATCATCACAGAGGATCTGCGGACCGGCAAGCACAACGGTCGGGTGCACACGCGTTTTCCGCCCGAGCCGAACGGCTACCTCCATGTGGGCCACGCGAAATCGATTTGCCTCAACTTCGGCGTCGCCGCCGAGTTCGCCGGCCTCTGCAACCTCCGGTACGACGACACGAACCCCACCAAGGAGGACGTGGAGTACGTCGAGTCGATCGAAGAGGACGTGCGGTGGCTCGGCTTCGACTGGGGCGACCGGAAGTTCTACGCGTCCGACTATTTCGAGCGGCTCTACCAGTACGCCGAGCAGCTCGTGCGCGACGGCAAGGCGTACGTCGACGACCTCTCGGCCGACCAGATCCGCACCTACCGCGGCACGCTGACCGAGCCGGGGCGGAACAGCCCCTACCGCGACCGTCCGGTGGAGGAGAGCCTCGATCTGTTTCGGCGGATGCGCGCGGGCGAGTTTCCCGACGGCACCTACGTGCTGCGGGCGAAGATCGACATGGCGTCGCCCAACATCAACATGCGGGACCCGACGCTCTACCGGATCCGGCACGCGGCGCACCACCGCACGGGCGACGCCTGGTGCATCTATCCGACCTACGATTACGCGCATCCGATCTCGGACGCGCTCGAGGGGATCACGCACTCGCTCTGCACGCTCGAGTTCGAGGATCACCGCCCGCTGTACGACTGGGTGATCGAGCACACGCACCCGCCCTATCGGCCGCGGCAGATCGAGTTCGCCCGGCTCAACCTCAACTACACCGTGATGAGCAAGCGGAAGCTCCTGCAACTGGTCGAGCAGCGGCTCGTCAGCGGCTGGGACGACCCGCGGATGCCGACGCTCGCCGGCATCCGCCGCCGCGGGTTCACGCCGGAAGCGGTTCGCGACTTCTGCACGCGGATCGGCATGGCCAAGAAGGAGAACGTCGTCGACGTGGCGCTCCTCGAGCACACGGTGCGGGAGGACCTCAACCGTCGCGCGCTGCGCGCGCTGGCCGTGCTCCGGCCGCTCAAGGTCGTCATCGAGAACTATCCCGAGGGGCGCGAGGAACACGTCGAGGCGACCAACAACCCGGAGGATGCGGCGGCAGGCACGCGCCGGCTGCCGTTTTCGCGCGAGCTCGTCATCGAACGCGACGACTTCATGGAGCAGCCGCCGAAGAAGTTCTTCCGGCTCGCGCCCGGCGCCGAGGTCCGGCTCCGGTATGGCTACATCCTGAAATGCGAGCGAGTCATCAAGGACGGCTCAGGCGCGATTACCGAGCTGAGATGCACCTACGATCCCGAGTCGCTCTCGGGCCAGACGGCGGCACGCCGTGTGAAGGGGACGATTCACTGGGTCTCGGCGCGGCACGCGCGTGACGCGGAGGTCCGGCTCTACGACCGGCTGTTCCAGTCGCCGGATCCAGGCGAGGGCGACCGCGATCCGATCACAGACATCAACCCGCGGTCGCTCGAGCGCCTGACGGGCTGCAAGATCGAGCCAGGACTGGCGGACGCGCCCGCCGGCACGCGCTTCCAGTTCGAGCGGCTCGGCTATTTCTGCGTCGATCCCGACTCACGCCCGGGCGCTCCCGTGTTCAACCGGACGGTGACACTCAAGGACACGTGGGCGAAGATCGCCGGAAGGCAGGGGGAGAAAGTAGAAAAGTAGAAAAGTGGAAAAGTGGAAAAGTGGAAAAGTGGAAAAGTGGAAAAGTAGACTTGAAGTACATCGGGCGGCGGGCGCATTTCGAACTTACTTTTCCACTTTTCCACTTCTTCCATTTTTTCCACTTTTTCCACTTCTTCCGCTCGCCTTCCCCCACCTGCGAATCTGCGCCGCCTGGGCCATCGCGACTGGCTCCGTCAGCAGGCGATCCGACGGCCACGGCAGCCGCCACGTCCAGTTGGCCGCGCTGACCGTGGCGGGTTGATTGATGCGATCGCGCCAGCCGAAGAGATCCTGGATCGGCACGATGAGGAGTCCGGCACCCGACGCGAACAGCACGTCGAGGAGCGCCTCCCGCACCGTATCGGCCAGACCCGGGTCGTCGAGCGCACGGGCGCGATCCTCCGGCGGCAACCGCGCGCAGACGGACGGGATCGCCAGGACCGCTTCCCGCTCCGCTCGCGGCGCCCTCTCCCACCAGACGACCATTGGCTCGGTGTCGTGGGTGCCGGAGGTCGCGACCGCGACGGGCGGGTAGTCGAGCGGGTCCATGAACGGCTGCCCCTCCAGGCTCCAGTACCGCTCCCAGCGCAGCACCTTGTACCCGGGGATCCCGAGACGCGACAGCGACTCCCGCACGAAGTCAGGGACGGTGCCGAGGTCCTCGGCCACGATCTCGGTCCCGGCCTCCCGCAGCGCCGCCAGCACCCGCTCGCCCAGGTGGGTCTGCGACTCCTGGTCGTCCGGGGTGAAGGCGGGCGCACTCCCGTCGTGCGGGCGGAAGTAGGTCCGGTAGAAGCCGACGAGGTGATCGACGCGATAGCCGTCGAAGAGCGCCGCGTTGCGGCTGGCGCGATCGCGGAGCCACTGGAAGTCGCGCTCGGCGACCACGTCCCACAGGTACACCGGCACACCCCAGTCCTGGCCCGTGGGGCTGAAGGCGTCGGGCGGGACGCCGACCGAGGCGTCGAGCCGGAACTCGTCCTGCCGCGCCCACACGTCGGCGCTGTCGCCGCCCACCATGAATGGCAGATCGCCGAAGAGCGCCACCTCGCCCGCCTCCCGGCGCGCGTCGGCCCACTGGTCGTCGGCAATCCACTGCAGGTACTGGCGATACAGGATGTCCTCGGCCAGGTCGCGCCGGGCGGCCGCGAGCGCGTCGGCGTCGCGCGTCCGCAGCGGCGGCGGCCACGCTGTCCAGTGGCGTTCGCCGTGCCGCGCGTGGATCGCGCGGAAGAGCGCGTACTCGTCGAGCCACCACGTCTGGTCCCGAATGTAGGCGCGGAGCGCCGCCGCCCGCCGCGTGCCGCCCGTCCACTCGGTGTTGCGGAAGCGGGCGAACGATCGCCTGAGCGCGATCCGCTTCAGCTCCCGCACTGCCGTGTAGTCGATGAGGGGCGCGTTGCGGGCCGCCTCGAGCCGGGCGCGCAGGCGCGGCTCGAGCCCCGCTTCCCCGCCGAAGGCCGCGAAGTCCTCGAGCCAGTCGAGGCTGATGAACTGCGGATCGATGGCCATGGCGCTGAGCGCCGAGTACGGCGAGGTGTCTCCGGGCGCGATCTCGCTCGTCGGGAGCAGTTGCAGCACGCGAAGTCCGGCCGCGTCCAGCCATGACGCCATCCTGGGGATGTCGCCAATCTCGCCAATGCCCCAGCTTCGGGAAGAAGGCAGGGAGAAGAGCGGCACGAGCACGCCGGCGCGCCGGGCGGGATGGGTCGCCATCAGCCGCTCACGAAGCGCAGGAGGCGCGCGCAGGCGTCGGCAAAGAGCGCCGGTGGCGGGAGCAGGCTGACGACGAGGTATGCTTCCCGCGGAAAGTCGAAGAAATAGCCCGGGTGCGCCAGGACGGCCTCGCGCGCGAGCAGATCGAGGACGAGCTGCTCCTCGCGCCGCGTCGCCGGCACGCGGACCACGGCCGACCACCCGCCTTCGGTACGCAGCACCTCGCACGCCGGGAACCCGCGCGCCGCCGCGCGGAGCGCGTCGAGGTTGTGCCGGATCCGCTGCTGGATGGCCCCGCGGACGGCTCCGCCTGCGCGCAGCAGATGCGCTGCGGCGACCTGCACCGGCGTCGCCACCGACAAGTAACTGTCGGCAATCAACTCGAGCGCCGCAAGCGCCCGGTCGCGCGCGCCGGCAGGACCGCCGACAACCATCCACGCGAGCTTGAGCTGCGGCAGGCCGGCCGTCTTCGACAGCCCGGCGAGCGAGAACGCCAGGACGTCGGCGCGGGCGGCGATATCGGTGAGCGGGTCGCGCGTCTCGAGCGGATAGTCGGCGAACACCTCGTCGACAACGAGCGCCCACCCGCGTTCACGACAGAGCTCGACCGTCGCCGCGAGATCCTCGGCCGACAGGTACGATCCGGTTGGATTGTTCGGCGAGACGACCAGCACCGCGCGCGTGCCGGCGGGCGCCGCCATCATCGAGGCCACGTCAACGGTCCAGCGGCCGTCCCATACCAGGTCGTATGGTCGCGCGCGCACGCCTTCGAGCGCCGTGAGGTGCTCGAACAGCGGGTAGCTCGGACGCGGCACGAGCACGCTGTCGCCGGCGTCGCATAGCAGCTTGAACAGCCAGCCGTACGCCTCGCTCGTGCTCGCGGTGAGCACCACGTGAGCCGGATCGACCAGGGCCCCGCGACGGGCATGGTCGGCCGCCACGGCCGCGCGGGCGGCGGGCAGTCCGAACGGATGCGGCTCGTACCGCAGCGCCGCCGCGTCGGCGAGCGGCGCGAGCAGGTCGTCCGCGTACGGGATACCGGCACGAGTGGGGTTCGAGTCGGTGAGGTCGGCGATGGCCGCTCCCCTCGTCCGCAGCGCGGCCACCGCGCGCGACAGCGCGTTCGGCTCGAGCTGGGGCGGAATGCGTCGGGAGAACATCGTCAGAGAGAGATGCGCTCGCCGTGGGCGGGCGTGTGCGCGTCCCAGCCGAGCCGCGCGCCCACGAGCGCCGCGAACGCCTCCATCGGCGCGGGCTCGCCGTGCACCAGACACAGCTTTCCGGGCCGCCGCGGCAGCGTCCCGAGCCAGCGCAGCAGCTCGCCGCGATCGGCGTGCGCGGACATCGAGTCGATCTTCTGGACGCGCGCCGCCACCGGAACCAGCCGCCCGTGGATCTTCACCTGGGTCGCCCCGTCGACGAGCTGCCGCCCGCGCGTGCCGGCGGCCTGATATCCGACGAAGAGCACCGTGTGCCTCGGATCGGGCAGCGCTGCCGCCAGGTGGTGCAGCACACGGCCTCCCGTCGCCATGCCGCTCGACGAGATGACGATGGCGCTCTGCTGCGAGGCTGTCAGCCGCTTCGACTGCTGGACCGACGCGACCGTCTGGAAGCGGGTGGATGCGAAGGCCGACACCCCTTTCTCCGCCGGCCGCATGTCCGGGTCGAGCTCGGCCGCCCGGGCGGTATAGAACCGCAGCGCCTCGGTTGCCATCGGACTGTCGACGAACACCGGCAGCACCGGAATGCGCCGCTCGCCTTCGAGGCGCCGGACCCAGTACAGCAGCTCCCCGACGCGGCCGACGGCAAAGGCCGGAATGATCAGCTTGCCCCCGCGCCCGGCGGTGTCGCGAATCACCTCTGCCAGTGGTTCGCCGTTGTCCTCGGGCGGATGGTCCTTGTCGCCGTAGGTCGATTCGACGAGCACGACGTCGGCCTCCGCCGCGACCGCGGGATCCTGCAGGACCGGGCGTCCGTATCGTCCCAAGTCGCCGCCGAACAGAATCGTCGGCCCTCCAGTCAGCTCGGCGAGCACGTAGGCCGATCCCAGCAGGTGGCCGGCCGGCGTGAAGCGGACGGTTACACCCGGTGCAATCTCGAGCGGCCGGTCGTAGCCCACCGGCTGCAGCTGCGATATCGCGCGATAGGCGTCGGCCTCCGTGTACAACGGCAGCGCGGGGTGGTGTTTCGTGTAGCCGTGCTTGTTCGCCTGCCGCGCGTCCTCCTCCTGAATGCGCGCGGCATCGGGCAGGACGAGACGGCAGAGATCGGCGGTCCCGCCGGTGCAGAAGATCCGGCCGCGATAGCCGTGCGCCACGAGCCGGGGCAGGTAGCCGACGTGATCCAGATGTGCGTGCGTCAGGACCACGGCGTCGAGCGAATCGGGACTCCCCGGCAGCCCGTCCCAGTTGCGGAGCCGCAGCTCCTTGAGTCCCTGAAAGAGCCCGCAGTCGACGAGCACGCGGCTGCCGCCGTGCTCCAGCAGATACTTGGACCCCGTCACCGTCCGGGCAGCGCCCAGGAACGTCAGTTCAGTCACGCGGTCTGCGAACATATCAGGCCTTGGGCCTCAGGGCCCAGGCCTGAGCCTCTGGGCCTGCTATTCTGTCCCGTATGCGTGCTGCTTTCCGGCGCATGCTGGTGCTGGGACTGGCGGTCGCGGCGGCGATCCCGTCCGTCAGGGCCCAGTCATCGCTCCGAGCGCTCACGATCGACGCGATTTACGACCCGGAGCGGCGTGCCGACTTCAGCGGATCGCCCCCGACGAACCTGCGGTGGATCGACGACGAGACCGTGCTGCACGCGCAACGGCCTCCTCGATCGGGCTCTGGGCAACCGGCGGCGGGAGTGGAATGGCTGAGGGTCGATGCGGCGTCCGGCCGGACGTCGCCGCTCTTCGATCCGGCCCGGATGGAGGCCGCGCTCACCGCCGCCGGCGTGTCGGGCGATGACGCGGCGGCGGCCGCGCGGTCGAGCGGGTTGCAGTTCACGCCGGGCTACACCGGCGCCCTGGCCACGATCGAGGACGACCTCTACTTCTACGACTTCGCGAGAGCTGCGGCCGTCCGCCTGACGACCGCACGCGGCACCGAGGAGGAGGCGACCTTCAGTCCGGACGGGACGCGTGTGGCGTTCGTGCGCGGCCACAACCTGCACGTGGTCGACGTCGCCACGCAGAAGGAAGTGGCGCTCACCGCCGATGGCGGCCCTCAGCTTCTGAACGGGAAGCTCGACTGGCTGTACCAGGAAGAAATCTACGGCCGCGGGCGCTTCCGCGGCTACTGGTGGAGCCCGGATTCACGCCGGCTTGCCTACCTGCAGCTCGACGAGCATCCCGTGCCCGAGTACACGGTCGTGGACGACCTGTCGTACCGCCCCGTCGTCGAGGTCACCGACTACCCGAAGGCAGGCGACCCCAACCCGCTCGTCAAGCTGGCCGTCGTCGAGACCGGCGGAGGGCCGCCGCAATGGGTGGCGCTCGATCGGTACACGACGGAGATCCTGATCGTGGACGTCGACTGGGCGCCGGACGCGCGCCGGCTGTCGTTCCAGGTGCAGGATCGGGAGCAGACGTGGCTCGATCTCGACCTCGCGGACGTCTCGTCCGGCCGCACGGCGCGCGTGCTTCGCGAAACGACGCCCGCGTGGGTGAACGCCAACGGCAGCCCAACCTGGCTGGCCGACGGCACGTTTCTCTGGCTCAGCGAGCGCAGCGGCTTCAAGCAGCTCTATCGCTACCGGATCGACGGGACGCTCGTCGGCCAGGTCACCGGCGGCCGATGGGACGTCCGCACGCTGTACGGCGTCGACGCCGCGCGCAGCCTCGTCTATTTTTCGGCCGGCGCCCGCCGGAACATCGACACCGACATCTATCGGGTCGGCCTCGACGGGGCGCCTCTCACGCGCCTGTCGCGCACGGACGGGTCGCACCGGGCGATCTTCAACCCCGCGTTCACGCAGTACGTGGACGTCTGGAGCGACGTCGCCACGCCCACGCAGGTGCGGCTGCACGGCGCCGACGGCACCGAGGTCCGCGTCATCGACGCGAATCCGGTTCGTGCGCTCTCGGAGTACCGGCTGTCGAAGCCGGAGTTCCTCGAGGTTCCCACGCGCGACGGGTTCGTCATGGACGCCATGATCATCAAGCCGCCGGATTTCGAGCCGTCGCGGCGGTATCCGGTCTTTCAACTGACCTACGCGGGGCCGGGGACGGCGTCGGTCCGCAACGCCTGGGGCGGGACGGCGTACATGTTCCATCAGCTGCTGGCGCAGCAGGGGATCGTCGTGTGGATGCTCGACAACCGCAGCGCCGGCAAAGGGGCGGAGTCGCAGTGGCCGGTCTACGGCCGCCTGGGCGAGCTGGAGCTGCAGGACCTCGAGGACGGCATCGCGTGGCTCCGGCAGCAGCCCTACGTCGACCCGTCGCGGATCGTGCTGCACGGCTGGAGCTACGGTGGGTTCATGACCGCCTACGCGCTCACGCACAGCACGAGCTGGGCCGGCGGGATCGTCGGCGCGCCGGTGACCGACTGGCGGAACTACGACACGGTCTACACCGAGCGGTACATGAAGACGCCGCAGAACAACCCGGACGGCTACCGGCAGACGGCGCCCCGCTTCGCCGCCTCGAAGCTGCACGGGACGATGCTGCTCGTCCACGGCAGCATCGACGACAACGTCCACCAGCAGAACTCGGAGCAGTTCGCCTACGAGCTGCAGCGCGCCGGGAAATCGTTCGAGCTGATGGTCTATCCGAAGACGCGGCACGGCATCACCGATCCGCGCCTGAACAGGCACTTCCGCCAGACGATGCTCGATTTCATCCTTCGGGTGGTCGGCGCCCCCGGTTCCCGGACCCCGGATCCCGGATCCCGGCCCTCGGATCCCGTCTCACGCTGATGGCCGCGGCGTTCCTCGATAGGCTTCGATCCGGCGCCGGTGTCATCGCCGCGGAGCTGCGCCCTCCTCGGGCGGAGCTCGACTCGGCGGCCGGGATGGACGCCTGGATCGACACGTACCACGCGGTGCGGACGCTGACGCGGCAGGACGCGGCGGTGTTCCTCACCGACAGCGCCGTCGGCACGCAGGAAGAGAACAACCTCCGGCACCTCGTCACGAATCTCGGGCGCGACGTTCCCCGCGACCGGGTTGTTCCATTCCTCACGAGCAAGCATTCGCTCGACTTCTGTCTGAGCTATGCCGAGCAGGCGTGGCAGCACGGGTTTCCCGCGCTCGTCGTGCTCGGCGGCGACAAGGCCGTGGGGCGCGCCCGATGCGTCGCGCACGCCTCGGACCTTCGCCGCGAGATCCGCCGGCGCGCGCCGCGGCTGGCCCTCGGCGGCTGGGCCAACCCGTACGCGGACAGCGCGCGGCAGGCCGACTACATCGCCGACGATCGGTTCATCGCCGAGTTCTATCTCACGCAGATCGTCAGCCACCTCGATGTCGCCCCGGTGGCGCGGTTCGTCGAGCAGATGCGGCGTCGCGGCCTCGGCCACATCCCTGGCGTCTTTGGCGTCTTCTTCTATCGGAGCGCGAACCTGCACACGCTCCAGATGCTGGGCCGCTTCCTGCCCGTGCCGGTCGATGCGCTGACGGCGGAGTTCGCCGCCGGCGCCTCTCCGATCGACGTCTGCGCGCGGACGCTGCGCGCGATGATGGACCTCGGCCTCCGCAACTTCTACGTCAGCAACCTGCCGCTCGCGCGCGCGTCGGCCACGCTCACCGCGATCCTCGATCGCGTCGGAGCCCTTGCCTAGGCGTTCACACTTCTCGCTTCTCGGTTCTCGGTTCGTGTTCACGTTCGGTTCGGGGTTCGGGGTTCGGGTCCGGCTGATGCCTGGGCCGGGCCAGCGAACACCGAACCAGGAACCCGGAACAGAGCACCGAACGTGAACACGAACCGAGAAGCCCAGAAGACAGAAGCGTGAACGACACGCTCCTCGGCACGCGTGAATCCCCGGGTCGGTCGGGAGGCCTGACGGCCGCAGCTACCGCTCGAGCCCCGGGTTCACGTAGCCGCGCTGCAGCACCTTCTTCACGTCTGGCCGCACGCTCAGATACGTGATGTGGTCCGGAATCGCCGAGAACCCGTGCGGCACGTTCTCGGCAATGACGATGATGTCGCCTTCCTTGACCTCGCGGCTCGTGTAGCCCACCATCGTGCCGCTGCACGACGGACCGTTCAGGATCGTCGTCACCTCGCTGTCGCCCGCCGACCGCCGCCCGTTGACGATGGTGCCGCCGGTGATGAGCGTGCCGCGCCCCGAAATGACTATGTAGGTTTCCGCCGTGGCGTCGTGGAAGATGCCGTTCGGGCCCTTGGCGCCGGGACGTGCCTCGCCGCACGCCGGCTGCGACGCCGGGGCCGGCTGGACCCCTCCGCCGGCCCTACCCGCCTGGGCGGACCCGCCCAGCGCGCCACGGTGCACCACGCCGACCGCCAGGTGATAGGCGCCCATGTCGATCACACGAAGCTGATTGTCGGGAATCGTCCGCTTCGTCTCGGCGGCGTACTTCAGCACCGCCTGGATGTCCTCGGCGGTGATGGTCACGGCGTCCTTCGGCGCCTGCGCCAGACCGACCGACGGTCCCACCAGGAGTGCGAACACCAGGATCTGCAGGCTCTGCCTTCGCATGATTGCCTCCCTCACCTCACTTCGACGAGCTCGATGGCGACCCGATCGGGCCCCTCGATCATCGCCGCGCGCATGTTGCCCCATGGATGAATGTCTTCGAGAACCGTGACGCCTTCCGCCTTCAGACGCGCGACCTCCGCCATCAGATCGAACACGCTGAGCGCCCAGTGATCGACGATGTGGCCGCGGGTGCTGACGAGACCGCCTCCGGGCCACGGCCGGATCGAGATCGAAATGTCGTCGAAGAACACCGCGCCAGACGGATCGCGGACGAACCCGGGGAACTTGAAGAACGACGGCCACGTCGGCGGCGAGTAGGGCCGCTTGCAGTCGCCGGTGATCGCCGCCGCATTGGGCGGCAGGCGCGCGCCGAGGTGCCGTAGATACCACTGCATCGCGCAGAGCGGATGCTCGTGGTACATGTGGATGTGATTGAAGCGCTCGACCTGCCCCGCCTGCGCATTCTCGATGAGTGCGCCGTCGGGTCCGCGCAGGTAGCCGAAGCCGCCCTGTCGCGTCGGCTTCACCCCTTTCGCTCGCAGCTCCACGATCTGTTCCTGCGTGGGAAAGCCCGGCAACGCGTCGCTCGACAGATCGACGAGCCTGCCATCGGAGGCGTCCCACATCTGCGCGATCTCGAGGCCTATGGCGCGGAACCGCTCGTTGTACTTCCGCGAGTCGGGTGTGTTCCACCCGAAGTGCCACACCGAGGTCTGCGGTCCGGTCAGCTCGTTTCGCGGCGCGACGTTGACCTTCGTGAACAGCAGGTACAGGTCGCCGGTGCGGACCGCGTCGAGGCCGTTGAACGTCGTCGCCTGGGCCGAGGCCGGGAACGGTGTCGGGTAGTACTCGGAGGCGGCCTTCGGGTTGACCGAGTTCAGGTGCACGTGATGCACGTGCATCGGCGGGACCGCGGCCGCCGACTGCGCACGCAGGACATCGCCCGTGCGCAGCGGAAAGACGGCCACGGCCAGCAGCGCGAACGCGAACAGGATGCGTAATGTCATACAGAGACCTATTTTAAGTGCCTGCCCCCGTCGACGCGGATGGTTTCGCCCGTGATGAAGTCGGTCTCGACGAGCGCCACCACCGTCTTGGCCACCTCCAGCTCGCCGCCCCACCGCCCGAGCGGCGTGGCGCGCTCCACCTTCACGAACTCCTCATCCGTCGTGCCTTCGGGGGCAACGATCGGTCCGGGCGCGACGACGTTGACCAGGATCTGATCCGAGGCGAGCTCGAGCGCCAGCGCCTCGGTCAGCGCGACGACACCCGCCTTGGCCACGAAATACGGGAGGTACCCCAGATAGCGGGGCCGGCCGCTGGCGGAGGTCCAGTCGGCACAATTGATGATTCGTCCGCCCCGCACCCGGCGCATGTGCGGCACCGCCGCCCGGGAGCAGAGCCACGCCGCCCGCAGGTCGACGGCGAGCTGCTCGTCCCAGTCGGCAACGGTCACATCGTCGAACGCCTTCTGCTCGTAGCGCGACGCCATATTGACGAGCACATCCAGTCGCCCGAGCTCGGCCACGGTGTCGGCGATGACGCGCTCGCAGGCGTCCGCCATCGTGAGATCCGCGCGCAGCACGACGGCACGCCGGCCGGCGTCGCGGACCGCGACCGCTGTCTCCTCGGCTTCGGCCTCCGACGTGCGGCAGACGAGCGCCACGTCGGCGCCGCGGCGCGCCAGTTCGACCGCCACGACGGCGCCGATGCGACGGCCGCCGGTGATGAGCGCCACACGATCGGCTAGATCCATCGCGGTCCCAGTCTATCCTCAACGCTTTCGCGAGCCGCGGAGGCGCAACGGCACGGAGCATTCCACGTGCACGTCTGTTCCCGTGCCTCTGTGACCCCCGGAGATCGCAAGGAGAGAAAGCGCTTTCGTGCGCCGTAAGCCGCTCGCCCGTGGTGGACGCCGTATCCCGTTGATTCGAAAGGACGTGGGCGATGGCCTCGATCCTGCTGCCGGATCCGGTTCCATATTCCGAAGGAGATGCGCATGGGGAAGACTGGATTCAGCGTGTTCGCTGTTGCCGCGCTGTGGGCGGTACTGTCGCCGGCGGGGTCCGCCCAGAGCAATACCCTTACTCTGTTCGGCAGCGGCTCCGGCGCATTCGAGACCCCGCCGCTCGCCAGCGCCGGCGTCGCGACGGCCACCTGCACGCTCAACCGCGCGACGGTCGAAATTTCCTGCACGACGCGCGTGCACAACATCGTCAATCTGACGGCCGGCCACCTGCACGTGGGCGGTCCCGGCACGGCGGGACCTGTGGTCCTGGGCATCAACGGCCTGCCGCTCGGCAGCTCGGACGATTTCGTGCACTCGTGGACCTGGAGGGAAAGCGATCTGACGCTGCGGGCGGCCCAGGGCGTGCTGAAGATGGCCGACGTGTTCGAATCGTGCGCCAGCGGCAACTGCTATCTGAACTTCCACACGGCGGCCAATGCCAGCGGCGAGGTTCGCATCAACCTCTGTCCCCAGGGCGAGGACACCCGCTACGCCAATCAGTTCTACCTGATCAACGTCTGTCGTCCCGATCGCTAGCAGCAACTTCCAACTCCCAACCTCCAATTCCCAAACGCCACGTTGGGAGTTGGGGGCTTGGGAGTTGGGGGTTTGCACGTGTGCGCTACGATGAGCTCGTGGCGCACACGGCCCTTCACCCGTTCGCGGCGGCGCTGCTCACGGTTTCCGCCGCCACGGCGGCGTACGATCCGACGCTCGACTCGTCAGACATCGCCGGGGCGATTCGGATCGGCCAGTCGGCGACCGAGCGTGTTCGCGCCGACTACCACCGGCCGTATCGCATCGACATCGGTCGTCCTCCCGTCGACTACATCGAACTGGTGACGCCGTTCCGGCGCGTGGAGCTCGCGGTGGAGGAGCGCGCACGGATTGGCGAGCGCCGCTTCAGCCAGCGCGAGGCGCTCGAGGCCCTCGCCGAGCAGGGTGGGCGCCTGACGCTGTTGGTCGAGCTCACCTTCCACCCGCAGAATGCGTACGTCGGTGTCCCGTCCTACGGGGTGGCCCTGGCAGAGGTCGAATCGGCGGATCGCGTCAGCCCTGTGGACGTGCAGCGGGTGCCGCGCTTCGGCGCCCGCGTCGCGGGGACGGCGCTGCCCTACCCGCGCGCTCCCGTGACGGCGGGCGGGAATCAGCCGATGCTCGGGGGTACCGTCATCGCCGCCTTCGAGGGCGCGCGGCTGGATCCGCGCGGCGCGTACGACGTGGTGATCGAGGAAGCCGGGAAGGAACTGGCGCGAGCCCGGATCGATCTCGGGAGACTCCGATAAGTCGCCGCAATGGACCACCGGGGCGCCGAGACCTCTCGCAATGAGTCTCGGCGCCTCGGTGCTCCGTCGAAACGCCGGCGCCCGCTACGACAAGACTTTCACGACGACGCGGCGATTCTGAGCCCGACCCTCCCGCGTGTTGTTCGGCGCCACCGGCTTCTCCTCGCAGAAGCTGATGACGTTCATCCGGTGCAGCGGGATCTGATGCTGTTGGTAGAGGTACCGCTTGACAGCCTCGGCCCGCTCGAGACCGAGCCGCTCGTTGAGATCGACCGACCCCACGTTGTCGGTGTGTCCTTCGATCTCGATGAAGAGGTTCTGCTGCTTCGACTTGAGCTGATTGACCACCGCATCGAGACGCTGTTTGGCCTCGTCGGGCAGATCGGCGGAGCCGAACTGGAAGTTCCCCTGGTCCTCGCTGAGGGTCACTTCGTAGATCAGCCGCCGCACCGCGGCAACCTCCGCGGCCACCGTGTCGACGCGGCCGCCCACCGCGGTGGCCGTCGCCTGCGCCTTGTCGGCCGCGCTCCGCGCGTCGCTGGCTGCCGAGCGCGCCTCCGTCGCCGCCTTGCCGGCCGCCTCGGCCTTCTGGTCAACGGCGCCGATACGCTGCTCGTTCTGGCCGATCCGCTGCTGCGCCTGCTCGACGGTGCCGCCCAACGTGTCGACCTTCGTGTTCACCGCGCCAACTTCCTCACGGACGAATCCCTTCGTGGCGCATGCAGGAGCGACCACCGCGACGAGCGCGATGATCAATCCTGCCAACAACGTCTTCCGCATGGTGTTTCTCTCCTCCCCGTTGCGCGCCGGCATGTGCCGGCGCGTCGTGCTCGTCTGTACTAGTATTCCGATCGTGCCGGGCCAGACAGGTACCCGCCACGCGCGTGGACGGTCAAATCGTCTTGTCGAGTGCGAATCTCGAGCGGGTGCCAACCCGGACGTGGATCCGGCTCGAACGTGAGCAAGTACTGATAGCGGAGCTCGCCCAACAGGTCGCGGGCGGCCGCCAGGGTGTGCGCGGGCGCGCTGGCGATGCGCATGTCGCCGCCGGTCCACCGCGCGAGATCCGCCAGTGTCGCCGTGCCGGTGGACGCGCCATCGGCGGAAACGACCGCCAGACGTTCGCCGGGATGGTCCACCGGCGCGACCACCACGAGCAAGTAGATCGGAACGTCGATCGACGCGGCAATGCCGGACACCTCGGGCGCCGTCAGGCGGCTGCCCGTGTCGATCCCGTCGGTGATCACGAGCAGCGCCCGGTGGCGATTCGCGCGGTCGGCCACCGCGCTCGCCGCCTGCGCCACCGCGTCGTAGAGCGATGTCAGCCCCCACGGTCGTCCTTCCAGGCTCACGCGCCGGAGGCGCTCCAAGTCCCCCGTGAACGAGACGACTTCCTGCAGCCGCGCGTCGAAGGTGAAGAGCGCCGCCTCGTCGGCGGAGCTGCCAAGCAGGCCCGTCACCACGTGGACCGCGTGACGCGCCCGGTCCATGTTGCCGCCCACGGCCATGCTGCCGCTGATGTCGAGCAGGATCGCGAGGCTGATGGCGGCCTCGCCGGCGTAGAAGTCGCGGACCTCGCGGAGCCTGCCGCCGTCGATCACCTGGAAATCGCCCTTCCTGAGACCCCGCACCACCCGGCCTCGGCGATCCCGCACAGCCGCGGTGACCGACACCGCCTCGACGCCCGTCCGGAACCGGGCGGCCGGCTGCTGCTCGACGCCCGGCGGGGTGGCCGGTTCGGCGTCCAAGACGCCGGCCAAAGAAGAAACAACGAGCGCGGTCAGCATGAGCGAGGTGATCGGCCACCGCACGGCGGCACTGAAGTTCAAGCCTCTTGCCAGAAAAACTATCCTCGACGATTCAAAGGTTTACGGGGAATGCACGCCCCTGCCACTCCCCAAAAATCGCGAACGTGTCACGTAATTGTGACACAGCGTGCGGCAGAGCCGTGCAGAAACGGGGATCCCGGGGACGCGGGAACGCGGCATGTAAGATGTGTGGTACGAATGCCCACCTCAAGACTGGCGCAACCGATCCCTGTCGCCGCGCGCGTCGACCGATTCTCCTATGCCATCCGCAACATCGTCGTGGCGGCTCAGGCGCTCGAGGCGCGAGGCACCCGCGTCCGGTACCTCAACATCGGTGACCCGGTGGCCTTCGGTTTCCAGACGCCACCGCACCTCGTCGAGGCGGTCGTGCGCGCGATGCGCGAGGGACATAACGGCTATCTGCCGTCGGCCGGCATTGTCGAGGCGCGTGAAGCGGTGGCCGCCGACTGCGCCGCCCGGGGCGTCGGCGTGTCGCCCGATCGCGTCGTTATGACGACCGGCACGTCCGAAGGGATCGATCTCGCCCTCAACGCGCTGGCCGACGAGGGTGACGAGGTGCTGGTGCCGTCGCCGACGTATCCACTCTACACGGCCGTGCTGGCAACCATCAACGCGCGTCCGCGCTATTACCGGACCGATCCGAACCACGACTGGCTCCCCGATCTCGATCACCTCCGGAGCCTGGTCACGCCGCGCACACGCGTGCTGGTGGTGATCGATCCCAACAACCCGACCGGCGCCGTGTACCCGCCGGCGGTTCGGCGCGGGCTCATCGAGTTCGCCGAACGGCACGGCCTGACGATCCTGGCCGACGAGGTCTACGCGGACACGGCGTTCGACGGGCCGACGCCGCTGCTCGCCACGCTCGATCGCGACGCGCCGATCATCTCGCTGTCGAGCCTGTCGAAGGCGTATCTCGCGCCGGGATGGCGCACCGGGTGGATGGTGCTCGGCGCCACCCCGCGGCTCGACAACGTGGTCGCAGCCGTGAAGAAGCTGGCCGACGGCCGCCTGTGCAGCCCGGCGCCGATGCAGCACGCCGTCGTGGCGGCGCTGACGGGCGACCGCTCGCATCAGGCGCGATTCCGGCGCGCGCTGGCCGAGCGGGCGCGGATCACCGCGGACTCGCTGAACGCCATCCCCGGTATCCGATGCGTCCCTCCACGTGCGGCGTTCTACGCCATGCCCGCCGTGTCGCTGCCGCCCGGGTGCACCGACGAGGACTACGTGCTCGCGCTGCTTGGCGCCACGGGGATCCTCTGCGTCTACGGCTCCGGGTTCGGCATGCGCCCCGAGGAGGGCACCTTCCGGATCGTCTTCCTCGCCGACCCGGACGAACTGCGCGCGGTCTACGCCGACATCGCCGCCTTCACGCGGAACTACCTAGAGCGGGCCGGATGAAACGGGCCACGGGGCCACGGAGGCGCGGAGATCTTGCGTTGGGATCGCGCCCCGTGTCTCCGGGGCTTCGCGGCTTGCAGCCGTGACTCGCGACAATCCACGTGCGCTGATCCGGTACGCCCTTCTCGGGCTGGTCTTCACGGTCGCCGTCGCCTGGATCCTGTACCTGGCCCGCAGCGCACTGCTGCTGGTCTATATCAGTGCGCTCGTGGCGATTGGGCTGGCGCCGCTCGTGGCGGCGATCGAGCGGCTGTCGCTCCACGGCAGCCGCCGTATGCCACGCTGGACGGCCATCCTGATCATCTACCTGTGCTTCCTTGCCATCCTGGTCGGACTCGGCATTCTCGTCATCCCGCCGCTCGTGTCGCAGGCCCGTGGGCTGTGGGCGGCGCTCCCGGAGATGGTGCAGCAGGCGCAGCAGTGGCTCGTCGAACGCGGGCTGCTCTCGCGTGACGTATCGATGCTCGAAGCCCTCGAGCAGGCGCCGGTCGGCGGGAGCGATGCGGTTGGCGCGCTCGTGACCGCGATCTGGGGCGTCGTGGGAGGCCTCTTCGGCATGGTGGCGATCGTGATTCTGGCGTTCTACCTGCTGCTCGACGCGGACAACCTCGTACGGGTGTTCGTGCGGCTCTTCCCGCGCGAGGAACGCCCGCGCGTGGAGAACGCCTGCCGCCGCGTGTCCGGCAAGGTGAGCGCCTGGCTCGGCGGCCAGCTCCTGCTGGCCGCCATCATCGGCGGGACCGCCGCGCTCGGGCTCGTCCTCATGGGCGTGCCGTATTTCTACGTACTGGCGCTGATTGCGGGCATCGGCGAGCTCGTTCCGATCGTCGGGCCGCTCGTCGCGGCGGTGCCGGCCGTGGCGGTCGGCTTCACGGTGTCTCCGGCGCTCGCGATCGGCGTGGCGGTGTTCTTCTTTCTCCAGCAGCAGTTCGAGAACCACGTCCTCGTGCCCAAGGTGATGGAGCGCCAGATGGGCGTGAGCGCCGCGTCGGTCATCGTGGCGCTGCTCATCGGCGGAACGCTGCTCGGGGTCGTCGGCGCCATCCTCGCGGTGCCGACGGCCGCCATCCTGCAGGTCGTCTTCACCGAACTCGTGCCCGAGGCGTCGCGCGGCGAATGACGCGCGCCCGGCACGCCCTCGCGGCGTACCTCGCCATCACGCTGGTCGCCACCTGGCCGCTCGCCGGCGGGCTCGCTCGCGACGTCGCCTGGGATCTCGGCGACTCGATCCTCAACATGTGGATCCTGGCCTGGGACGCCGAGCAGATCCGCGGAGTGCTCGTCGGCGAGTGGGGGCGCACCTGGAACTTCTTCGACGCCAACATCTTCTACCCGGCGCCGCTCACACTCGCCTACTCGGAGCACCTCCTTCCGCAGGCGCTTCAGATCCTGCCGGTGCTGCTCGTCAGTGACAACCCGATCCTTGCCTACAACCTCCTGTTCCTGTCGACGTTCGTCCTCTCCGGCCTCGGTATGTACCTCCTGGTCCGCGAGCTGACCGGTCAGCCCGCCGCGGGGCTCGTGGCCGGTCTCGTCTTCGCGTTCGCCCCATACCGGCTGGCCCAGGCGTCGCACGTGCAGGTGCTCTCGGCGCAGTGGATGCCGTTCGCGTTCTACGGGTTCGTGCGGTACTTCCGTTCGGCGGATCTGTCCGCGCTTGCCGGCGCCGCGGGGGCGCTGGCGCTCCAGGGGCTCTCGTCGGGCTACTACCTGCTGTATTTCACGCCGTTCGCCGCCGCGTTCGTCCTGTGGGAAATCGCGCAGCGCCGGCTGTGGCGGCAGTGGAGTGTCTGGCTCGCAACCGCGGGCGCAGCCGCGGTGGTCGCCGCGGTGACGCTTCCCTTCCTGCTGCCGTACGCGGCGCTCCGCGCGGAGGGCTTCGGCGTGCGGTCGCTGACGGAAACGTCGCGCTTCTCCGCCGACGTGTACTCGTACCTGACCGCATTCCCCGAGCAGCGGATCTGGGGATCGCTCCTGCAGGTGATGCCGAAGCCCGAGGGTGAGTTGTTCCCAGGACTCGTGCCAATCATCCTCGCCACGATTGGCATCGTCGCCGGGGTTGTCGGATCTCGAATCCCTGACCCGGGATTCCGGACCCCGGATCCCGGACCTGGGCGTGTTGGTCCTCGCTGGTTGACCTGGCTGCTCGCCGCGGGGACGGCCGGTCACCTGGCGGCGGCGGCGCTGGCGCTGCTGCTGCGACGGGTCAATCTGGACATGGGGCTGTTCGTGCTGCGCATGAGCAATATCGATCGGCTGCTCGTGCGCGCGGCCGTGACATTCGGGCTCCTGCTCCTCGTCTCGCCGACGGCACGGAGACGAGTCGCCGCGTTCATGCGGGATCGCGGTTTCTTCGTGGTGGGTCTACTGACAGCCGCGTGGCTCTCGCTCGGCCCCGTACCTCAGTCGCTCGGCAGACCCCTCGAGGTGACCGCCCCATACCGGCTGCTCTTCGACCACCTGCCCGGCTTCGACGGCCTTCGCGTCCCGGCGCGAATGGCCATGGTGGTCGTCTTCATGCTGTCGGTCGTCGCGGGCCACGGCGCGGCGATTCTCGCGCGCGCGCGCGCCGGCCGACGGGCGCTCGTCGTGCTCGGCGCGATCTTCCTGCTCGAAGCGACGCACGTGCCCTTCATCGTCAACGGGATGACTCCGGTGCGTGAGTACAACACTCCCGAGGCGCGCCTCCATCCGCCTGATCGCGCGCCGGCGGTCTATCACGCGATGGCGCGGCAGCCGGCGGGCGGAGTCGTGGTCGAGCTCCCGCTCGGGCAGCCGGATTTCGACCTGCGCGCGATGTACTACTCGACCGTACACCGACGCCCCATGCTCAACGGCTACAGCGGCTTCGTGCCGCCACACTACGGGCGTCTGACCGCGGCCCTGTCACAGATTCCGCGCCACCCCGATGTGTCGGTGCAGGCGCTCGGCGCGAGCGGCGCCACGCACGTCATCCTGCACGAAGGTGCGTACCGCGGCAACGAGGGAGCCGACACGGCCGCGGTGCTCCGTCAAGCGGGAGCGGTCGAGATCTTCCGCGACGGCGCGGATGTCTTGTACCGACTGGAGACAGGAGACAGGAGATAGGAGGCGCCGACTCGCGCCGTGGAGATCTTGTCGTTCGCGCTTCTTGCTTCTCGGTTCTCGGTTCGTGTTCACGTTCGGTGCCGACTTCACGTTCGAGGTGTCCGGATTCTACGGAGTCACAGCCGTGAAGCCGGGAACGCCGAACGCTCGAACCCCGAACCGAACATGAACATGAACATGAACACGAACCGAGAACCGAGAACCGAGAAGTGTGAACGACTATACTTCCGCCATGCGCCGCGATCCGCTCGGCTATCTCTCCACGGATCTGCAGGCGCTGCGCGATCAGGGCCTCTACCGCCGACTGCGCGTCCTCGACGACGAGCAGAAGCCGCGCACGTCGATCGATCACCGCGTCGTCGTCAATTTGTCGTCGAACAATTATCTCGGCCTCACGACGCACCCGAAGCTCCGGGAACGCGCGCTCGACGCCATCCGGCGGCTCGGCGTCGGCTCGGGATCGGTCCGCACGATCGCCGGCACGATGGCGATCCACGTGGAGCTCGAGCGGCGGCTGGCGGCGTTCAAGCGGACCGAGGCGGCGGTCGTCTTTCAGAGCGGCTTCACGGCGAACGCGGGGACCGTCGCCTCGATTCTCGGCCGTGACGACGTCATCGTCTCGGACGAGCTCAATCACGCCAGTATCATCGACGGCGCGCGCCTGAGCCGCGCCGCCATCAAGGTGTTTCCGCACCGGGACGTCGCCGCGGCGCGGCGGATTGTCGAGGGGCTGCCGCCGGGTCAGCGGACACTCCTCATCACCGACGGCGTCTTCAGCATGGACGGCGACCTGGGCGCGCTGCCCGCGCTCTCGGACCTGGCCGAGGAGTTCGGCTGCATCATGATGGTCGATGACGCGCACGCCAGCGGCGTGTTCGGAGAACACGGCCGTGGCACGGTCGACCACTTCGGTCTGCACGGCCGCGTCGACGTGCAGGTCGGCACGCTGTCGAAGGCGGTTGGGGTGCTTGGCGGGTACGTCGCCGGCTCGCGTGGGCTCATCGAGTTCCTCTGCCACCGCGCGCGGCCGTTCCTCTTCTCGACATCGCATCCGCCGGCGGTGGCCGCCGCCTGCCTGGCGGCGCTCGACGTGCTGGAATCGGAGCCGGAGCTCATCGCGCGTCTGTGGGAGAACACGCGGTTCTTCAAGGCCGGCCTGGTCAGGCTGGGCTTCGACACGGGCGCCAGCGAGAGCCCGATTACGCCCGTCATCGTCGGCGACGCCGCGCTCGCGATGCGGCTGTCGGATCGCCTCTTCGACAAGGGCGTGTTCGCCCAGGGAATCGGCTTTCCGACGGTGCCGCGCGGCACGGCGCGGGTGCGGACGATCGTGACCGCCACGCACACCCGCGAGGAGCTCGAGTTCGCGCTCGACGCCTTCACGGCGGTGGGGACCGAGCTCGGGATTCTAGGATAGCATCAATGCGTAGAGCCTCGAATGGGTCGCCGCCTGGCTGTCTTGCTCGCGTGCGCCATTGCCTGCCACGGCTCCGCCTCTGCCCAGACCCCGGCGCCAGACGGTGTCGAGCTGCTGCTGGATCGATTCGAAGCGCTGCTCCAGGCCGGGCGCGCCTCCGACTTCCCGTCGCTCGTCGCCTCGTCGAATCCGACCGAGCAGATTGACGAGTTCACGAGCGGCCTCTTCGCGCCCGACACGCGCCGCGCCGTCGTCGTCGAACGTGACCGCGTGCCGCTCGACGGCGTGCTCCCCGGGAACGGCTACCGGGTCATCGCGGAGCTGTTCCTCGAGACGGCGGACCGCGCGCGCATCGTCACCACGCTGCTCGACGTGCGGCGCCCCACGGGCGGCGCCCCGGACAGCTGGCGCATCAGCGCGGCGCAGGCCGCCACCTCCGTCGACGGCCTCTTCCGTCTGCGCGTGAACGCCTCGCGGCAGTTCTCCGCGCGGAACCTGACGATCACCGCGGAGGACCTGCGGCTGACACTCGCCGATGGATCCGTGTTCCTCGTCGAGAGCGAGCCGGGCGTCACCGGCCTGATCCTGTTCGGCAACGGCGTGATGCGGTTCGCCCCCGGTCCTGAGACCGAACAGGGGCAGATGCGGATCTTCGCGGGCGCCGACGTCCTGACCGCGCCCTTCGATACGGCCTTCGTCCGGCTGAACCCGGTCGAGTACGAGGAGCGCGTCAGCGGCGCGAGCCTCACACCCGCGACCCTCAATCCACGCGAACTGAAGCGCGCGCAGGAACTGCTCGTCCGGGCGGGACCGAAATCGTTCAGCCTCGATCTGCCGGAGCTGAGCGGCGACACCTGGTACCTGCTGCCCCCGCCGGGCGACTTCCTCGCGGAGGTGCGCACGCGGCGGCACGGAACGCTCACCTACTCGCGCGCCGCCATGCAGGTGGAGGACATCACGTTGATCGACCGCGAACGGCGGCGCACGATCGCGCTCTACCCGTCGGCCGAGCGGCGAGCGGCGCAGGGCCTCTCGTTCAACGAGGACGAGCAGCGCGACTACGACGTGCTCGACTACGACATCGAGGCAACCATCCAGCCGCAGACCGATTTCCTCGAAGGGCGCGCGCGGCTGCGCCTGCGGATGCGGTCGACCGGCGCCACTTCGCTGACGCTCCGGCTGGCCGATGATCTGGCCGTGCGGGGGATCGTGAGCGCCGAGTACGGGCGTCTGCTGCACCTCCGCGTCCGCGATCAGGACACCGTCATCGTGAACTTTCCGGCGGCACTGTCGGCGGGAACCGACGTGACGCTGGTCGTCTCGTACGCCGGGCGCATCACGTGGCAGGACATCGAAGACGAGGCCGTCCAGGCAGGCGAAGACCGGGTGCAGGAAGAACCGGTCGTCATCCCGGCCGAGCCGAGCTTCCTGCTGAGCAACCGGTCGTACTGGTATCCGCAGAATCCGATTGGGGATTACGCCACCGCCACGCTGCGCGTGACCGTGCCCGAAGGGTACGCCTGCGTGGCGAGCGGCCAGCCGCGAACCGGCCCCGAGGTCACGCTGCGCGACTTGCTGACGCTCGCCGAGGGGTCCGCGCACGTGTTCACGGCGCGCGATCCGCTGCGGTACTTCGCCGTGATCGTGAGCAGGTTCGTCCGCGCGGCCGAGTCGACGATCACGCTCGACCCGGGGCTGGGCGATCCGACCGGCGGCGCCGGGGTGAGCGTCGCGGTCGAGGCGAACCCGCGCCAGCAGGGGCGCGGCAAGACGCTCATCGGCGACGTCGAGGCGATCATGCGGTTCTACGCGGGGCTGCTCGGCGAGGTGCCGTACTCGTCGCTGACCGTGGCGCTCGTCGAGAACGAGCTGCCGGGCGGCCACAGTCCCGGCTATGTCGCCGTGCTGAACAACCCGCTGCCCGGCTCGCGGCTGACGTGGCGGAACGATCCCGCCTCGTTCTCGGGCTTCCCCGAGTTCTTCCTGGCCCACGAGCTGGCGCACCAGTGGTGGGGTCAGGCGGTCGGGTGGCGCAACTACCACGAGCAGTGGCTGAGCGAGGGGTTCGCGCAGTACTTCGCGGCGCTTTACGCGCAGCGCGCCCGCGGCGAGCGGACGTTCGTCGACATGCTGCGGCAGTTCCGGCGGTGGGCGGTGGCGGAGTCGGACGAGGGCCCCATTTCGCTCGGCTCGCGGCTCGGCCACCTCCGCAGCCAGCCGCGCGTCTTCCGCGCGCTCGTCTACAACAAGGCGGCCGCCGTGCTGCACATGCTGCGGCGCCTGGTCGGCGACGAGCAGTTCTTCCGCGGGCTCCGGCAGTTCTATGCGGCGCAGAAATTCCGCAAGGCTGGGACCGACGACCTGCGCGCCGCATTCGAAGAGGTGTCGGGGCGACCGCTCGAACGGTTCTTCGACCAGTGGATCTACAGCGCCGAGGTGCCCCGCCTCCGCTACAGCTCCGCCCTCGGCGCCGGCACGGTGACCGTTCGGTTCGAGCAGATCGGGGGCGCGCTGTTCGACGTGCCGGTCACCGTCACGATCGTGTACACCGACGGTCGGAGGCACGAGGAGGTCGTGCCGGTCACCGACCGGCGAGTCGAGCGGACGATCGCGGCCGACGGTCCGGTCAAGCAGGTGCAGGTCAATCGCGACTACGCGGCCGTGGCGATTTTCGAGCGTTCGCCGTAGTTGATATGATCGGCCGGATATGGAAACGGTGACGCTGACCATAGACGGGCGCACGGTCACGGTGGCCAAGGGAAGGACGGTCCTCCAGGCCGCGATCGAAGCCGGCATCTCCATCCCGTACTACTGCTACCACCCGGGCATCAGCGTCGACGGCTCGTGCCGCGTCTGCGTCGTGAAGATCGAGAAGATGCCGAAGCTGCAGACGTCGTGCTCGACCGCCTGCACCGACGGGATGGTGGTTTCGACCCGGGATCCCGAAGTAGTGGACGCACGGGCGGGCGTCTTCGAGTTCCTGCTGATCAACCATCCGCTCGACTGCCCCGTCTGCGACAAGGGCGGCGAGTGCCCGCTCCAGGATTTCTCGTACACGTTCGGTCCCTCCGAGAGCCGCATGGACTTTCCGCGGCGCGTCTTCGACGGCGCAGGCGTCAAGGGGGACGTCGACTTCGGGCCGACGCTCATGCTCAACCGCCAGCGGTGCATCCTCTGCACACGCTGCGTCCGCTTCATGCGGGAGATCGATGGCGACGCGCAGATCGGAATCGTCGATCGCGGCTACGGGAGCGAGATTGCCACCTTCGAGGAACGCGGCGTGCACTCGCTGCTCTCGGGCAACCTGATGGACATCTGCCCGGTCGGGGCGATCCTGACGAAGGACTACCGGTTCAAGAGCCGGCCCTGGGACAACCCCGGGGTGGTCGACACCCTCTGCACGCTCTGCTCCAAGGGCTGTAATACGAGCGCGTGGTTGAAGGGAAAGCCGGAGTGGGCGCGCGGATCGCGCCTCATCCGGATGACGCCCCGCTTCAACCCCGAGGTCAACGGCTACTGGATGTGCGACATCGGCCGCTTCAACTACCACTGGATCGAAGGGGACGCGCGGTTGCGCCGTCCCCTGCTGCGCCGCGGCACGACGCTCGAACCAGCGGCCTGGCACGACGTGCAGCCGCGCCTGCGCGACCGCCTGCAGGAAGCGGCGGCCGGCGGCGGCGTGCGCTTCCTCGTGTCCGCCCACGCGTCGACCGAAGAGCTCTTCGTCCTCAGGGAGATGCTGCAGGGCCTGGTCGGCGCCGACGCGCTGCAGGCCGTGACGGTGGCGTGGACGCGCAGCGAGAAGGCGCAGCCGGAACGCACCACGGTCCGTGTAGCGGCCACGAATGCGCCGAATGTCAACGGCGCGCGCGATCTCGGCTACGACGTCGGGCAGGGCACCGACGGGCCGGCGGATCTCGGCGAGCTGCGCCGCGCGGTGGAAGCAGGCCGGATAACGGCTGTCTATGTGATCGATTCTGGGCCCGCCGGCGCCCTCGGCGACGTCGGCTGGCTGTCCGCCGCCCGCCAGAGCGGCACGCTCCCGCTGCTCGTTGTCCAAGCCGTCGTCGAGAGCGAGCTCACCGCGGTGGCGGACTTCGTGCTGCCCGGCGCCACCTCCATGGAGAAGGATGCCATCTATACCAACGACCAGGGGCACGTGCAGGCGGCCTCGCGGGCAATCGCCCCACCCGGCGAGGCGCTCGAGGACTGGCAGATCCTGGTCGATCTCGCGCGGGCGCTCGGCCTGACGATGAGCTACGAGTCGGCCGGCGACGTGCGGCGGGCGCTCGGCGCGGCGATGCCTGGCACGCCGTACGCCGAGGCGGAACGGCTGCCGTTCACCCAGCCGGTTCCGGCGCGCAACTGGCTCCAGGCGTCGAATCCGTCGGAACGCTGGAAGTGGGACTTCCTCTACCAGGATCTGCCGCCGGTCAAGGGGCATTCCGTGCAGATGGAGGGCGTGCCGCTCCGTGGCGCCGTGATTCCGCTGAAGCCGGTCGGGTAGTATTGAAGGGGGATGGCAGAGAACGTCACGCTGCTCGCGGCGTTCGGGGCGGGACTCCTGTCATTCATCTCGCCGTGTGTCCTTCCGCTGATTCCCGGCTACCTCTCCTACGTGTCCGGCGTGACCGTCGACGAGATGCGCGGCGGCACCGGACCGCTGACGACGCCGGGGGGCAGTGCCGCCGCGGCGGTGGCCCTCGCGGGGCCCGTGGCCCGGCGCCGGGTCGTCTTCGCGTCGCTCGCCTTCATCCTCGGATTCTCGATCGTCTTCGTGTCGCTGGGCGCGTCGGCGAGCGCGATCGGCCGCCTGCTGCTGTCGCGTCTGACGATCCTCAGCAAGGTGGCGGGCGCCATCATCATCGTCTTCGGGCTGCACACGATGGGCGTGTTTCGCATCGAGTGGCTGTACCAGGAGAAACGCGTGCAGACGACGCGCCAGCCGGCCGGGCCCGTCGGCGCGCTCCTAGTCGGAATTGCGTTCGCGTTCGGGTGGACGCCGTGCATCGGGCCGATCCTCGCGGGAATCCTCGCCATCGCCGCGGCCCAGGACACGGTCGGCGACGGCGTGCGGCTGCTGTCGGCCTATTCGCTCGGCCTCGGCGTGCCGTTCCTGGCGACGGCGCTCGCCATCGACCGGTTCTTCGCCGCCTTCGCGCATATCCGCCGGCACTATCACAAGGTCGAAGTCGCCTCTGGCGCGCTGCTCGTCGTCATCGGGGCGCTGATCTTCACGAACCGGTTCACGGTCATCGCGCAATGGCTCACGCCGTATCTGCCGGTGTATTAGGCTGCCGTTACCCAGAGTTAACCTTCGGGACATTCGCCGGAAATCCGCACGTCGTACAACTGACGGCATGAATCGATTCCTTCAGGCCGCCGGCCTGCTGCTGGCGTGCGCCTCGCCGGCCGGCGCGCAGACGGCGCCCGCGCCGGAATCGACCTACGACCGCATCTGGCGCCAGTTCAGCACCATCTACGACGACCGCTCGAACAGCGTGGTGCAGCGCATCCAGCTGAGCGGCCGGTTTCAGCACGAGTTCGCCACGCTCGACGCGGATCAGGGCGACCACGACGAGTGGAACACGCGCCGGTTCCGAATCGGACCCCGGGTCACGCTGTTCCGCACGTTCACGGTCTCGGCTGAAGCGGAACTCAACCCTCAGGAGATGGATCCGCTGTACCTGCGATTGACCGACGTCTACGTGCAGTGGAGCCGGAGCGCACGGCTGGCGGTCACGGTCGGCAAGCAGGGGATGCCGTTCACGATGGACGGCGCGACCTCGTCCAAGGAGCTCCTGACGATCGATCGCAGCAACCTGGCGAACAACATCTGGTTCCCGCAGGAGTATCTGCCGGGCGCGAGCCTGTCGGGACGCGTGGCGCCGTGGACCTACCGCGTCGGCGTGTACTCCGCGGGCGAGGCGAACAAGGAGTTCGGCGGGTTCGACGGCAGCGTCGCGACGCTTGTCGTGCTCGGCTACGACTTCGCGAGCGTGCTCGCAGTGAAGGACGCGCTCCTCTCGGCCAACTACGTCTACCAGAACCCGGATACCGACAACACCTTCACGCGGCAGCTCGAGCACGTCCTGTCGATCAATCTCAGGCTGGAAGCGGGTCGGTGGGGGATGCGCACCGATGTATCAGGCGCAACGGGGTATTTCGGGCAGAGCGACCTGTGGGCGCTCACCGCCATGCCGTATTACAAGGCGACCGACAAGCTGCAGCTCATCGGCCGCTACACGTTCCTGGGCAGTGCCGGCCCGAACGGCATCCGCCTCTCGACGTACGAAAACCGCCTCGTCGGCGGCCGCGGCGACGAGTACCACGAGGTGTATCTTGGCGCCAACTACTTCTTCTACGGCCACAAGCTGAAACTGCAGAGCGGCGTGCAGATGGCGGAGATGCAGGACCGCGCGAACGACGGCGGCGCGTACTCGGGCGTCTCGTGGATCACGGGGCTCCGCATCGGCTGGCCCTGATCAGCGGCTCCAGTCTTCGAGGCGAAGCCCGGGGCCGCGCGCCATGTGATCGACATTCGCCGTCACCAGGGTCGCGTCCAGAGCAAGAGCGTGCGCCGCGATAGCGGCGTCGACGTCCTCGATGCGAGTTCCCCGCCGCTCCAGCATCGCCTTGATACGGCCGTACATCTGGCTGACGACATCGGTCCACTCGGCGCGGGGGAGCTCGGTACAGAGGAGATCGAAGCGCGCCTGGAGTGCCGTCCGTCGCTTCGAGCGCGGCAGCCGCTCGATGCCGAACGCGATCTCCGCCAGCACCGGATGCGGGACGGACACCTCAGGCGGTTCAGTTGCCGCCAGTCGCTCGACGACCACCGCGTCGCCCTTCATCAGCGCCGAGATCGCGTTCGTGTCCAGGATGTAGGTCACAGCTCGCGCGGCCGATCGGATCCCGCCCTGATTGCCCACGAGGCCGCCCAGCAGCCCTGACGCGGCGCCGGCCACCCACGCCACCCAGCCCCGAAACCGCAACTCTGTACCGACAACGTGCGGGATCGAGACGGCGGCCACGGCGAGCCGTGTGTCGACCTGCAGCGCCAACAGCGGCGTCAGGAGACTGCCGATCCCGAAGCCGGTGACCGCCGCACTCGCCGGCGCCACGTCGGCTCAGCCCTTGGTCGTCACCGGTGTGCCCGGCCGAATCTCGTCGCTCCCTCGCCGCACAACGATGTCGCCCTCGCGAAGATTGCCGAACACCTCGACCGTGTCGCCGTTCACCTCGCCGCGCCTGACATCCACCCACTCCGCAATCCCGTTGCGCACCCGGACGACGAACTGGCGCTCGGAGGTGCGGACGACGGCCGTCGCCGGCACGAAAAGGCTCGTCTGGGCGCGCGCGATGGGCCATCGCACCTCGGCGTACATCCCCGGGGCGAGCGTGAGCCTGGGATTGGCCACCTCCAGCTCCACCAGCATGCTGCGGGTCTTCACGTCGAGCGAATACGCCGGGCGCGCGATGGCGCCCTGGAACGTCCGATCGGGAAACGCCGACACGCGGAAGTCCGCTTTCGTCCCGCGCATGATGGCGCCGACGTACGCTTCGGGGACGGGCACCGTGAGGCGGAGCCGTGACACCTGCTCGATTCGGACCATCGACCCCGCAGAGGGCCCGACGAGGCTGCCCGGATGCACGCTCCGCTCCGTGATCACCCCGTCGAACGGCGCCACGATCTCCAGATAGGCTTCCAGCTCCGAGACGGCTTTAGCGCCGGCTTCTGCGGCCATCCCGCTCTTCATCAGCGAGTCGACCTGCGCCTGTGCCGCCTCGAACGTGCGCGCGGCGATGTCGAGATCGTTGCCGGCCACCACCCCGGGCGTGGAGCTCGCGGCCTTCAGGCGATCGAACGTGCTCTGGGCCGAGACCATCCGGGCCTGCGCCTCGGCCTGCTGGGCGTGAACGGCCTGCAGCTTCGCTTCGGCCTCTGCGCGCTGCGCCCGCAGTTCCGGCGCGGACAGCCGCGCCAGGATCTGTCCCTGCTTGACCCACGTGCCCCGGTCGACCGCGATCGACTCGACGAACCCCTCGACCCTGGCGCGAATGTCGACGGCCTGATACGGCGTCAGGTCGCCGGGCAGCGTCACCGCCTTGTCAAGCCGCTGCGCGACGACCTTCGTCGTCTCGAGAACCTCCCCCGAACCCGACCGCGCGCCTGGGCTCGCGCTCTGACCTGCAACGGCCGCGCCGCCCACGCACATCACGACGGCAACCGGGACGATGACCGCGCGGACGCCCTTCATGCCCGCTCTCCTGAGTAGTGGCGGCTCATGAGGTCGTCCGGGTCGAGCGAAGGAGACACCACGCCGGCGCGGCGCTGCACGAGCGCGAACAGCGCGGGCAGGACCAGCAGCGTGGTAATTGTCGATGCCGCCAGTCCTCCGATCACCGCGCGGCCGAGCGGCGCCAGTTGCTCGGCGCCCATGGCGACCGGAATCATTCCCGCGATCATCGCGAACGTCGTCATGAGGATGGGCCGCAGGCGGCTCGTGGCGCCGCGGACCGCCGCCGCGTCCGCCGCCGCGTCCGCCGCCGCGCCCTCCTGCCGGTACTGCTCGGCGAAGGTCGCGAGCAGGATCGCGTTGGCGACCGCCACGCCGATCGCCATGATCGCCCCCATGAAGGACTGCACGTTCAGCGTGCTTCCCGTCAGGAGCAGGCCGAGCGCGACGCCGGCCATCACCGCCGGGATCGTGCCGATGACAATGAGTGCGATCTTGAGAGACTGGAAGTAGGCTGCCAGCAGCAGGAAGATCGCCACAATCGCCAGCGCCAGTCCGACTCGGAGGCCGTCGAGCGTCTGCTGCATCGGCGCCACCTGGCCGCGCACGCTGACGGTGACGCCGGCGGGCGGATCGCCGGCCCGGGACACCGCGGCCAGCACCTCGTTCGACGCGGTGCCGAGATCCGCGCGGTGCACGTTGGCGGTCAGCGTGATCATGCGCTGCTGGTTGTAGCGGGTGTATTCGCCGACGGCCGTGCCCTGCGACACCGTCGCCACGTCGCCGAGCAAGGGCCGCGGGGCGCCGTTCTGCATGACGGGCACGTTGATGACGTCTTCGACCGATGACATCACGTGCTGCGGGACTTCCACCTGCACCTGATAGGCGATGCCCGTACTGGGATCGGCCCAGTAGTTGGGGGTCACGAACCGGCTCGACGAGGTGGCGGCCACGAGCGAGCGGCCAACGTCCTCGACGGTGACGCCCAACTGGCCCGCTCGTTCCCGGTCGATCTGGACCTGGAGCACCGGATAATCGAGCGCCTGCCCGAACTGGAGATCCCGCAGGGCCGGAATCTTCGCCATCTCGACCCTGAGCGTATCCGCGTAGGCGCGGCTGGCGGTGAGATCCGCACCGGTCACCGCCACCTCGATCGGGGTAGGCGACCCGAAGCTCATGACCTGGTTGACCAGATCGGCCGCCTCGAACGACACGACCGCGCCCGGGGCGATCTCGTCGATCCGGGTCCGCAGCCGCTCCTGGAGGGCTTCGATGGAGACGTTCCGATCGGGTCTCAACGACATCAGGAGCACGGCTTCGTGTGGACCGCTGGTCCAAAGATGAATGAGGTTTACCGGATAGCTCGACGGCTGCGAGCCGACGAAGCCGAGGCTGGCCTGCACGTTCTCGGGGCCCACCTCCCCGGCGATCGCGTCGAGCACGTCGAGGGCCATTCCTTCCGTTCGCTCGACGCGCGTGCCGGTGGGCGCCCGGAGGCGGAGCTGGATCTGCGCCGAGTCGGCGCTCGGGAAGATTTCCGTCCCCAGCGCGCCACCGACGAAGTACACCACGGCCGCTGACACAACGAGGTACACCGCCAGGACCGCCCAGCGCAGGCGCACGCCGGCGCTCACGACCCGGCCATACAGGTCTCGAAACCGCTCGAACAGGCCGCCAGCCGTGGATCCATGATGCTCGCCGCCGATCCACGTGTAGAGAATGGGCACGAACGTGAGCGCCAGGAAGTACGAGGCGGCCATGGCAAAGCCGACCGACAGCGCCAGCGGGACGAAGAGCGCCCGCCCGACCCCCACCATGAAGAACGACGGCGCAAACACCGCCAGCACGCAGAGCATCGCGAGCATCATCGGGACGGCCACTTCCCCGACCGCATCGAAGACGGCCCGCGCCCGCGGCTTGCCGCACGCCAGGTGGGTGTGGATGTTCTCGATGGCCACCGTCGATTCATCGACCAGAATCCCGATGGCCAGCGTCAGCCCCCCGAGCGTCATGATGTTGATCGTCTGCCCCGCGCCCCAGAGCGCGACGACCGCCGCCAGCAGCGCGAGTGGAATCGTGAGCACCACGATGACGGCGCTCCTGACGTGCCCCAGGAACAGCAGCACCATCAGACCCGTGAGCAACGCCCCCAGCGCGCCCTCGGTGACGAGCGAGCGAATGGCGCCGGTCACGTACCCGGACTGATCGAACGCGAGGTTCACGTCGATGTCGTCGGGAATCGCCGCACGCATGCGCGGCAGGTCCGCGGTCACGGCCTGGACGACGGCCAGCGTGGATGCGTCGGCCCGCTTCGTCACGGGAATGTAGACGCTGCGCTTGCCGTTGATGAGCGCGTAGCTGGTCAGGATGTCGGAGGCGTCTTCGACGTACCCGACGTCGCGCAGGAACACGGTCGGGCCGGCGCCGACGCGGACCGGGATCTCCATTAGCTCCTGCACGTTCGGGACGACCGAGTTGACCGGCACCATCCGCGTGAAGTCGCCGATGCGCACGTTGCCGGAGGGCGTCACGAGGTTGCCCCGCGTCAGCGATTGGACGACTTCGTCGCCCGACATGCGATAGGCGCGCAGCCGATCCGGATCGACACGCACCACGATGGTGCGTTGATTGCCCCCGAACGGCGGCGGGGCCGACACGCCGGGCAGCGTGCCGAACATCGGGCGGATGCGGTTGAGGGCGAGATCCTGAATCTCCCCCAGCGCCCGCGTCTCGCTCGAAAAGACGAGATAGCCCACCGGGACGCTCCCCCCGTCGAAGCGCATGACGAACGGCGGCACGGTGCCCGGCGGCATGAAGGCCCGGGCCCGATTGACGTAGCCGACCGTCTCGGCCATCGCCTGGCTCATGTCGACGTCTTCGTGGAAGAAGAGCTTGAGGAGCGTCGCCCCCTGAATCGATTTCGACTCGACATGCTCGATGCCGGTGACGTACAGGAAGTGGTACTCGTAGTAGAAGGCGATGTAGCCTTCCATCTGCGCCGGATCCATTCCACCGTACGGCTGGGCGACGTAGATCACCGGCGTCCCGAGATCCGGGAAGATGTCGATCTTCATCCGCTGCACGGCCAGCAACGACATCAGGGCGACGCCGATGATGGCGATGAGGATCGTGACGGGTCGTCGCAGTGCCGCGCGGATCAACCACATGGGATGATCCCTCCGGCTTCTGGCTTTGGGCTTCGGGCTTCAGGCGGCATTGGTCCTATTTCAACAACTCGGAAATATCGCCGCGGGCGGCGGCGACGGCGGCGAGCGCACGCCACACCCCGAGCCGTGCCACGGCATCCCCGACTTCCGACTGCAACAGCAGCCGCTGGGCATCCGCCACTTCGATGATCGTCGTCAGGCCCGCCTCGTATCTGGCGCGCGACTGCTGTTCCAGCACCCGCGCCGCCGTCAACTGAATCGGCGTGTTCTGGGCAACGCGGCGCGCCCCGTCCATCTCGGCGCGGGCCTGCTCCGACTGGGACGACAATTCCTGGACGAGGCGGTCGTAGCTGGCGAGCTCGGCGCGCTCGTTCTGCGCCTCCATGCGCGTCCGCTCGCGCACCGCAAACCAGTCGAAGAGAGGAACCGTCGCCGTCAGGCCGGCGGCCCAGTTCGGCGTGTCGAAATCAAGCCCGCGTCCACCTCCGAGTGTGGCTCCGTTGGCCAGGGCACCGCTGCCGCGCACCGAGTAGGCCGTCTGGAAATGGATGCGTGGCACAGACGACCGGCCGAGCACGCTCTGCAGGGCACGGCTCGACGCGACCGCCGCCATCTGCGTCTCGGCCAGCGGATGCGCCGCCACGACGGGCGGGGCGATGGGCGGCGACGGCGCCGTTTCCAGCAGAGGCGCTGCCGCGATCTGGACTCCGGATGGAGCGACGCCGAGCCACTGCGCCAGATTCGCCCGGGCGATCTGCTCGGCCTGTTCGGCCTGGATCAGCTGGATCCGGGCCAACGCCAGCTCCGCCTGGGCTCGAGAATCGTCGGCGCCGGGACGCAGCTCGTTCCTGACGAGCACGGTCACAGCGCCGGCGAACACCTGCTGCCGTTCCACGTTCGCGCCCGCGGCGCGGACCGTCTCCTGAGCGACCGCGAGCCGGAGGAAGGCGTCCGCCGTCCTGACCCCCACCTCCAGCCGCGTCGCGGCGGCGCCCGCGCGGGCGCGTGTGACCTCCGAGTGCGCGAGTCCGACCGTGGCGCCGCGCAACCCGAAATCGAAGGCTTCCCATGAGAGCAGCAGGCCGGTGGCACTGCCCCAGATACTGGACGACGACACCGAGTCGGACACCGGGCCCGAGATCGAAGGAACGGGCGTTCCCGGGAGCAGCAACCCGACGACGTTGTTCCGGGTCGCCCGGTTGATCTGGATTCCATAGTCGAGGCGCGGCAGATACGTCGTGCGCGCCAGGTCCACACCCGCCTGCTGCGCCGAGACCCGGGCCAGCGACGCCTGAATCGCCGGATAGCGCTCGATGGCGTACTGAACCGCCTGCTGCAGGGTCAGCGGGGACGGCGGCGCCTGCGCGTGGACGCGCGAGAGCGCCCCGGCAAGGACCAGCGCGAGGCAGAGCGCGAAGGAGCGGGCGACGGGCGCCAGAGCGAGCCGTGGCGAGAATCGAATATCGCCACCGCGTGACGATATCGAACTTCGATACACTCGCGCACTCTACTGCGGCGCCAGCAAACGGTCAAGAGCTTTGGCGGAACGAAGAAGCGGGGGCTACTCGACCTCGAACAATTCGCCGAAGAGTTCCCGGACCTTGGCCTTGGCGGCGATCAGGGCGCGCCGGCCGGCCGGGGTCAGCCGGTAGAGGCGGCGCGTGTGGCGGCCGTTCCGTTGCTCGGTGGCCCGGAGATACCCCTTGGCCTCGAGTCCGTGGAGGATGGGGTAGAGGGTGCCTGCGCTCGGGCGATAGCCGTGCCGCGACAGTTCTTCGATCATGCCGAGGCCAAAAATCGTCCCTTTCTCGGCATGGTGGAGGATATGCAGGCGAATGAGGCCGGAATAGAGATCCCGATCGTCCCTCGGCATGGGCAATGGCTCGGCGGCCCGGACAGCAATTGCCAACGGCACGTTCGGAAGCCTACTCCCGCCGGGCCTGCGGAGTTGTAAGGATCCTGTAAAAACTTCCCTGATCAGAACGTCAGCCGCAGGCCGAACTGCATCTCCCGGGGATTCCTGGCGCTGAAGATGCGCCCGAAGTTCGGCGTGCCGAAGATGCGGTTCGGCAGATCGAAGTTCGCACGGTTGAAGAGGTTGAACACCTCCCAGCGGAACTCGAGCTCCGACGCTCCACGGACCGCCCAGGTCTTCGCCAGCGCGATGTCCATGGTGGCATGGCCCGGCCCGATCACGCTGTTCCGGCGGGCGCTGCCGAATCCGAACGGCGCCGGCAGCGCGAACGCACCGGTGTCGAACCAGCGGTCGGGAGTCCGTTGACCTCGTGGCAGGTTCGGGCTGCGGAGCTGGTCGGGCCGCTGCGCCGGGCCGGCGCCGATATTCGCGTGATCGACGCCGAGGTTTACGGTGAACGGTGCGCCCGATTGCGCAATGAAGACGCCGTTGACACGCCATCGCCCGAGCACGCTCTCGACCAGCCCTCCCGCACCGGCGAAGAACGGGAGCTGATACACGCCGCTGGCAACGAACTGATGGCGATGGTTGAAGCTCGATGTCGCCCACTCGCCGGTTTCATCGAAGATGTTGCGGACGTCCTGGGGCACGTTGGCTTCCGACTCCGTCGGGCCCGGGCTGGACGCGTCGTCGGTGGAATCGGAGAGCGTATAGCTGGCCGTGTACGCGAAATCCTGGCGGAACCGGCGCTCCGCCTTCAACGTGAGCGCGTGATAGATCGACTTGCCATCGAACCTGATGGCGTTGATGCGGCTCAACGCGGGGATCGGCCGGCGGAGCTGGATCGGGCCCGGGCCCGGTTCCGGGATATTGCGAAGCGTCGCGTTGTCGGCGCCGACCGTCCACGTGCCCATGTAGGACGTCTCGATCATCGTGCCCGGCAGGATCTCGTACTGCAGGCCGCCGCTCCACGTCTGGCTGTACTCGACGTTGTATTCGTAATCCATAATGCCGGCGCCCACGGTCCCCATGGCGGGACTGGTGAGGATGTCGCGCGTGGTGTCCGTCGGCACCCGCGCATCGACGGGCACGTCCACCTGTCTGGTGAAGAAGAACGGCAGGTTGCGGGCGAAGGCGGTCTGGACGCTGTAGGCCCACTGATTCAGGAAGATCCCGTAGCCGCCGCGGATCACGGCGCGCGAATCGTCCAGCGTCAGCGCGAATCCGGCCCGCGGCGCCAGCCGCACGGCGCTTGGGTCGAGCAACCCGCGCCCCCACCCGATTTCTTCCGCCGTGACATACGGAATCGGCAGCAGCGGCAGCAGCGGCTGTGCGCCCGGATGGACGGCGTGACCGGCGATGACGAATCGTCCGCCCGGCGCAGACACGTCGACCGACGACAGCCGATCGTCCACATCGTACATGTGCTGATTGAACTCGTAGCGGACCCCGACGTTCACGGTCAGGTTGCTCCGCGGCTGCCAATCGTCTTGCGCATAGAGGTGGAGCCAGTTCGTGCGCCCGTTCTCGTCGCCGCGACCGATGCCCGCTGTCGCCGAGGTCGGATACCCGAGCAGGAAGTCCGCGAATGCGTTGCCGGTGAACTGACCCGTGTAGGTGAACGCGCCGCGGGCGTACTCGGGCTGCTCGGGACGCAGTCGGAGGTGGAAGTAGTAGGCGCCGAACTTGAGGCGGTGCGCGCCTCGATCCAGCGTTACGTTGTCGTACAACTCGAAATGCCGGTTGTCACGATAGACGAACGACGTCGGGTCTCCGATGGTGCTGTACTGGCCTCCGAACGAGACCTGCGGGAAGCCCGCGTCCCGAGGGTCGCGCGTGATCCCAAGCAGTCCGGTCGCGCCGGCGAAATCGACGCCCCGGTTCACGCTGGTCTGCCCACCCGCGACCGACATCCAGCCGAACCGCAGCTCGTTCAGCAGCGCCGTGCCGAACACGTGCGTATGGCTGAGCATCATGTTGCGCGTCCGGGTGGTCAGCGATCGGCCGAAGCCTGGCACCAGCGCCTCCTGCAGGGCGCCGGCCCCGAACGGCTGGACCTCCTCGGCGTCGAACGTGCTGACCCGGCCGAAGATCTGGCCGGCGTTTCCGATCCTGTGATCGATGCGGAGGCTGATCTGATCGACCCCGCGGTCCTGCTCCTCCACGGACGTCAGGTTCTGCACGGCTCCCGCCGACGTCGGCATCGGCACGCGCGCCAGCAGCGCCGCCGCGATCGGATCGATGCGATTGGCAGGAATGCGATTGCCGGGAAACGGCGCGCAGGCGCCCGTCGAGGGGATGGTCAGCGGGTCGCAGGTGGGCGCGAAGGAGGAGAAATCACCGGCTCGAACCTCTGGCGGCGGCACCGAGAACGTCCGGGTCAGGGAACGCCGCATCCGCTGTCCTTCGTAGCTGCCGAAGAAGAACGTGCGATTCTGCATCACCGGCCCGCCGAGCGCGCCGCCGAACTGATTCTGGCGCAGCGCCCGGATCGGCTCACCGGGCGGATGGAAGTAGTTCGGCGAGTCGAACGCCTCGTTCCGGTGGAATTCGAACGCGCTGCCGCGCACGACGTTCGATCCGGCCCTGGTGGCCACATTGATCAGCGCCGACGCCTTCCCGCCGAATTCTGCCGGGTACATTGATTTCTGGATCTTGAACTCCTGGATGGAATCGACCGACGGATTGATCACGAGATTGTTGAAGAGCTCGTCGGTGACCTTGGTGCCGTCCAGAAGGTAGATGTTGTGGCCTGAGCGCTGCCCGCCGACGTTCGGCAGCGGCCCCGCCTGCTGCAGCGCGTCGCCCCGGGTGCCGCCTGGCGGGATCACGACAGCGTCGCTCAATTGCGCCAGGGAAAGGAAGTTCCGCCCGTTGAGCGGGATCTGGACGACTTCGCGGTTCTCGATGACGTCGCTGATCTCGGCGGTGGCCGTCTGGAGCAGCGGCGGCCGGCTTTCCACGACCACCCGCTCGGCAAGACCCTCGACGCCGAGCGTGAATTCGAGCGCCAGCGTGCGACCGATCTCCAGGGTCACCTTCTGTATGCGGGGGGCGAACCCCGGCAGCCCCACGGTGATGTCCCACGCGCCGACACGAAGCGCCGGGAGGAAGAAGCGTCCTTCGCTGTCGGTGACGCGTTCGACGACGGCGCCGCTCTCGGCGTGCGTCGCCGTGACCGCGGCGCCGGGGAGAACACCTCCGGACATGTCCCTGACCACTCCGCCAATTTCGCCCGTGTTGGTCTGGGCGCCGGCCGGGCCACCAGCGAAGAAGGCAAGAAAGAGAACACCAACCAGATCGCAACGCCGGATGCGCAGACGAAGGCCCCCCTGATCCGGAGGTTAGCGCGCGGTTGGGCGAGCAGGGTGTAAGGAGGTTGTAAAAAGAGGGGCGCCGGCACAGCGCAGCGTGAGGGTGAACGTGCTGCCCCGGCCGGGCTCGCTCGTCACGGACAGGCTGCCGCCCATCGACTCGGCCACCTGCCTGGCGAGCGCCAGTCCGAGGCCGGTCCCATGGATCTGCGAGCGCCGGACCGAGGGACTCCGGTAGAACGGCTCGAAGATGTGCGGGAGGTCTTCCGGGGCGATGCCGATCCCGCGGTCCGAGACGCTGATCTGCACCTGCGTCTCGCCTCTCGGGTCGTCGATGCTCCGCGCGCGAATGCCGATCCAGCGCTCGTCGCGGCTGTACTTGAGCGCGTTCGTGATGAGATTCTCCACGCACTGCGCCACCGCCATCCGTTCGCCGAGGATCGGCGGCAGGTCGGGCGGGACGTCGCGATCGATCGTGAACTGCGCGGCGCGAATGAGCCCTTCGGCGCTGGCGAGCGCGGTGTCGATGATCTCCGCTGGAGGCAGCGCCTGCACGACGTACCGCTGCTGGCCGTCGCGCGTGGCGGCAAACAGCAGGACGCGTTCGACGAGACCGGAGAGCCGGTTCGCTTGCTCGCCAATCACCGACCCGTACTCCTGCAGCTGCGCCGGGCTCTCGACAACCCCGTTGGCGATGTTGTCGGCCGCCGATCCGATGATGGTGAGCGGCGTGCGCAACTCGTGCGACACGGCCGTGACGAAGTCCATCTGGAGGCGCGCGAGCCGCTGCGCTCGGACGCTCGTGATCACCAGCATCGACAGGCTGAGGACAAGGAGGAACAGCGCGCCGAAGCTCAGCGCCAGCCCGCGTCGCTGCATGTCGGCCACGAACGCGCCGAGCGGGCCGCCGCGCCGGTGCCGCACCACGAGCTGCCAGTCGTCCGAGGTCGGCATCTCGCGCAGCAGCGGAAACCAGCTGATGCCGACGGCGGCTGTCGGGCCGCTGTTCTCCGATGGCCGGTGGAAGATCGAGATCGGCGACGACTGATCCGCCGCGCGGCCGAAGACGTCCATCCGTCCGTCGGCGTCGACCACCTCCGTCTCGCCGAAGCCGGCATCCGACGCGTAGATCACGCGCTGCGGCGGCGAGCCGCCGACCACGGCGACTTCGTAGTCGAGACCGTCGGTGCCCTGGAAGTAGCGATGCGCCAGGTCGGGCAGGATGCGGGAGCGAAGGACCTGTTCGTCGAGCTCGATGACGAGCCACTGCACCGCGCGCCCGCCCGCCGCGGCGCGCGAGGCGGCGGAGTCGAGGCCGAGCGGCCGGATGAGCGCCGGAATCGCCGGCTCGAACCGCCAGTCGCGCAGCGCCGCGCCGATGTTGTAGAAGCTCTCGGTGAGTTGACGTCCGGCCGGCGGCGCCGACTCCGGCGCCTCCGGGATCGACGCCTGGAGGTCGACGGCCAGCGTGCCGAGCGACGCGGGCCATTCCACCCGCGAAAAGATGCCGCTGTCGGCGTGAAGCCTGAACGTCTGCAGGCGTCCATCGCCGGGCGTGCGGTCGATCACGTGGACGTTCGCCACCAGCTCCGGATATCGGGCGATTGACCGCCACTCGGCGAACCGGCCGGCAAACTGGTTGACGTCGTTCTCGGGCGAGAACTCGGCGGCCATGCGGATGGTCAGGCACACCTCGGAGAGGTTGCGGAACAGATCCAGGTGCCAGTTGACCATCGACAGCTGCAAGGCGTCGGCGAGCCGCACGCCGGTCGCCTCGCTCGCCTGGCGATTCCCGCGGTACTGCAGTACTGCCAGTCCGACGATGGCCGCGGCGGTGAGAGCGAGGACCGCCGCCAGCCCGGCCCGTTCCCGGAGGAGCTTCATCGACCCCTGCCTATGCCTTGAACTTGTACCCGATCCCCTGCACCGTGAGGAAGAATCTCGGCTGCCGCGGGTCCTCTTCGAGCTTCTGCCGCAGGCTGGCGACGTGGACGTCGACGGTCCGCGTGAACGTGGCGGCGCTGTAGCCCCAGACCCGGGTCAGGAGATCCTCTCGCGAGAGCGTGGTCCCCTGGTTCTCGAGAAAGAAACGCAGGAGCTGGAACTCGCGCGCCGACAGGCTGACGACCTTGCCGTCGCGCACGACCTCCGTGCCGCGAACGTCAACTCGGACCCGTCCGAACTCGTAGACCGCCTGCGGCACCGACGGCCGCGTCGGCGCGCGGCGGAGCAGCGCTTCGATACGCGCCAGCAGCTCCGGCACCTTGAACGGTTTGGTCACATAGTCGTCGGCGCCGATCTTCAACCCGGCGACCTTGTCGGGCGTCCGGCCGCGCGCGGTGAGCATCAGGATCGGCGTAATCACGCCCGACCCGCGGATGCCGCTGCACACATCGAGGCCGTCGCGGCGCGGCAGCATGATGTCGAGGATGATCAGATCGAACGGCAGCTGGGTCGCCTTGGCGAATCCTTCCTCGCCGTCGGCCGCGCAGTCGACGAGGTACCCCTCCTTGCGCAGGCGGTCGCCAAGCGTCATGCGCAGCGCGTGCTCGTCTTCGACGAGCAGGATGCTGTCCATACCGTGCGTTGACACGTCAGCATAACGCGGTTCGGTGTTATTCTGTGGCGACATGCAGAAGCGATCGGGTCCAGTCACGGTACTGACGCTGCTGCTTGCCACCTTCCTGGCCGCAGCCTTGCTCTTCTGGACCATCGACCGGCGCAGCGCGGGCGCGTTGGCCGCCGCGGAGGCCGTCACGACGCACCTCGACCGGATGCGCGACGCGATTGCCGAGATCGGCGCCGCGCAGCAGAGCTACGTCGCGCCGGGGCAGCTCGACGAGCCGTGGTTCGAGCGCACGGCGACGCTCGTCGGCGAACTGCGCGGCGGGATCGCGGCCGTCCAGCCGCGCCTTCGATCGGAGGCGGCGGCCGCCGCGCTGCAGGGCCTTGCCGAGTCGCTCGACGCGCTCGAAGCAGCCGACGCGCGCACGCGCCAGAACCTGAGCCTCGGACAGGAGCTGATGGCGGCGGATGTGATCTTCAGCGACGGCCGCAACCTCCTGGACGGCATGGCCGGACGACTGCGCGACCTGCGGCACGCCGAGCGCGGCGCATCCAGCGCAGCGCTGGCGACCGACGCGCGCGCGCGATGGGCCACCTTGGCCCTGCTCGCGCTGACGTGGGTGGGCGCGGCGGGCGCCTTCTGGCGCGCGAGGCCCGGCTCCGCCGCTGTGCCCGAGATGCCTCGCGGGCCCAGGGTGCCGAAGGCGTCTGAGGTGCGACCCGACACTGCAGGCACTCCAGGCAGCCGAGGCACCCTCGAGATCGATCTGTCCGCCGCCGCCGCGCTCTGCACGGATCTCTCGCGCGTCACCGATACGGCGGCGCTGGCGGCGCTCCTGGGACGGACGGCGTCGGTCCTCGACGCCTCAGGAGTGCTGCTCTGGATGAGCGCGGGCGAGCAGCTCTTCGCCGTCCTCGGTCACGGCTACGCGCCGGAGCATCTGGGTCGCTTTGGTCCGATCGCCTGCATCGCCGACAACGCCGCGGCAGCGGCGTGGCGGACGGGGCGGCTCAGCGTGGTTGCCGGCGACGGCACGACGTCGGGAGGGCTGGTGGCGCCGATGTTCGGCCCCTCCGGCTGCATCGGCGTCCTGGCACTCGAGATTCGTCACGGCCGCGAACAGGAGCCGGCGGCGCAGGCGGTGGCGGCAATGGTGGCCGCCCAATTGGCGACCGCGGTGGCCGCGTGGCCCGCCGCGAGCGTCCCGCCGGCGGGCGTGAAGGAACCTGCGGCCCGGACGGCGTAGGCGTTGCCGTCCGCCGATCTTCCTACAGCGCAGGCGATCCCGAGCCGACATCTAGATCGACATGCTCTTCCCACTTCTGCTCGCTGTGGTGCTCCTCGTCCCCGCGGCCGGATCCGCCTTTGCGCAGGTCGGCCCGACGTCGGCAGAGGCGATCCAGCTGGCCAACGACGGCAGAAGCGCGGAGGCGCTCGCCTCCTTCCAGCGCCTGGCCGCGGCGAACCCGAACGATCACGAGGCGCGGCTCTGGATCGCCCGCCTGCACGATCGTCTGGGGCATCCCGACGAGGCCGAGTCGGTCTATCGCAGCGTGCTGCTGGAGGATCCGGCCAACCTCGACGCGGCGCTCGGCGTGGCCTCGACCCTGCTCGCGCGCGAGGAAGCCGCCGAGACGATCGAGCTGCTGGAGGCCATCGAAGAACGGGCGCCCCGGAACGCGGAGGTGCTGGCGCTGCTCGGACGGGCGCACCGGCTGGCCGGGCGCACCGATCGGGCGATCGCGTACTTCCGACGCGCCGTCGCGATCGCGCCGACCGCGGAGCATCGTCTTCGCCTGGAGGACGCGCGGCTGTCGTACCTTCATCGCATCGAGACCCGCGGCTTCACCGAGCAGTTCAGCGGCAGCGCCCCGGACAGCCGGAACGGCGACCTGACGGTGAACGTTCGCCTCTCCGAGCGGCTCCGGATCCTCGGCCGCGGACAGGTGCAGCGCAAGTTCGCGGTGTCCGAGCAGCGCGGCGGCGGCGGCGTCGAATGGCGCTGGCGGAGGGCGACTTCGCTGCGGGGACACGTGCTGGTGGGGCCCGATAACCTCGTCATGCCCGAGGGCGACGTGCTCGGAGAGCTGGACTACACGTTCGGGCAGGCGACATGGACGGCTACGGTCCGCTACTTCGATTTCGCCGGCGCGCGGACGACGTTCGTCTCGCCGGCGGTGTCGTGGCGGGCGTCCGCGCGCGCCACGTGGGCACTCCGCTACGCCATGTCGTTCACTGATTCGAACCGCCAGACGTCATACGAGATCGGCCACACCGCGCACGTGCGCGCCGCGTACCGGCTCCACCGGCGGCTCTGGTTGCAGACGGGTTATGCGGCCGGTGTCGAGGATTTCGACAACTTCTCGAGCGACCGGATCGGCGACTTCCGGGCGAGCACGGTGTCCGGCGGCTTCCGGCTGGATCTGCCGACGTTGACGACCGTTGTGGGCGGCTACGAGCACCAGTGGCGGCGCCGAAACATCGACATGGGCCGTATGACCGTCGGGCTGCAGCAGCGCTTCTGATCGCCCATCGTCTGTCAGCGCTGTGAGTCCCGCCGAGCCGCGCCCGGGGCCACGTGACGGGTCAGATGAACGCTCGTGCCGTCTTCGGCGGACGATCGATCAGGATGGACTCGCCCGAAGACAACCGGCAGATCACATCGTGATCCGGACCGCGACCGCGGTCATGTCATCGTACTGGGGTGCGGGGCCGCGAAAAGCGGTGACCGCGTCGAAGATGGCGTCGACGATCATCCGGGCGGGCTCGCGCCGGTGGGCACTGACGATCTCGCACACGCGCTTCGAGCCGAACTCGGCGCCCTGCTCGTTCACCGCTTCGTAGATCCCGTCCGTGCAGAACACGTACACGTCGCCGCCTTCGAGCGGCATCGTCACCTCGTCGTAGACGACGTCCGGAAACGACCCGAGCGGCACGCCGGGAAGGGCGATCTGGCCGCATTCCTCCCCGGTGCTGCGGATCGGGTAGGGCAGCCCGGAGTTCGAGATGGTGAGCGTCCGCCGCTTCAGGTCGAACAGGGCGTAGCACAGCGTGCAGTAGTACGCCTCGAGCTGGCGCTCGTGCAGGATGGTGTTCATCGCCTGCAGCACGCCGGACGCGCTGAACCGCTCCGGCGCGTAGCGGCGGCGGAAGGTTCGCGACCGGACCAGCTCGGCCGCGAACGCGGCGTACAGCGCCGCCGGGACTCCCTTTCCGGAGACGTCGCCGACGGCGACGACCAGGCTGTTCGGCTCCGGTGTGAGGAAATCGTGGATGTCGCCGCCGAGCTCGCGCGCCGCCGCAAAACGGCCGGCGACGTCGGCGTGCCGAAGCCGCGCCGGCGGCCCCGTCGGTAACAGCGCCCGCTGCACGCGCTGGGCGAACTCAAGCTCGCGCTCGATGCGCTCCTCGTTCCGCCGCACTTCCTCGTAGAGGCGTGCGTTCTCGATCGCCACCGCCGCCTGGCTCGCCAGCAGCGTGACCAGCTCCTTGTGCTCCTTGGTGAAGGCGTCGAGCTCAGGGCTTTCGAGATCGATCACGCCGATGCAGCGCTCCTTGAGGAGCATCGGCGCCACGAGCTCGGAGCGGACGTCGGGGACCAGATTGAGGTAGCGCGGATCCTGCGACACGTCGGAGACGAGGACCGCCTCCTTGTGGAGCGCCGCCCAGCCGACGAGGCCGCTGCCGAGCTTCACGCGCTTCGACGTCGGATCCTCGCCGTAGCTGACGGCGAACTTCATCTCGAGCTCGCCGGTCGCCTCGTTGAGGAGGAGGATGCCGAACGTCCGATAGTCGATCAGGCGCTTGGTGAGGTTTGCGATGCGCGTCAGCAGGACTTCGGGGTCGAGGATGGACGATATCTCGCGGCCGATTTCCGCCAGCGTCTCCAGCGTCTCGACGTACTGCCGCTCCGCCTTGAAGAGGCGCGCGTTCTCGATCGCCACGGCCACGTGCGCGGCGAACTGGCGCAGCAGCGCCTCGTCCTGCGGCGAGAACGCGTCGGTCGTTTCCGCCAGCAGGTTGAGCGCGCCAATGACCTTGCCCTTGCGCCGGATCGGCACAGCGAGCTGCGACAGCATGTTCCTCAGCGGGCCGGCGTACCGCGGTTCGCGGCGGATGTCGTTGACGAGAATCGGCCGGCCTTCCTCCACCGCCGCGCCGACCACGCCCTGGCCGAGGCGCAGCCGCTGCTTCAGGATCGCGTCGTCGGGATAGCCCGTGGCATAGGCGATGCGCAGCTCCTGCCGCGCCCCCTCGAGCAGATAGACCGAAAAGGCGTTGAACCGCGTGAGCCTGGCGATGAGCTGCGGAATCTTCGCGAGCAGCTCCTCGAGATCGAGCACCGCCGTGACTTCGCGCCCGAGTTCGAACAGCGTCGACAGCAGTTCGGTGTCGCTCGGAGGGCGGGGTTGCACGTGCATGGCTGGACGGGTCGTTCGAATTATACTGGAGGCTTCGTGGCCACCTCCCTCACGCTGCCGCTCGACCACGCCGCGATCGAGCGGATCCTCCCGCACCGGTATCCCTTCTTGCTCGTCGATCGGATCACCGAGCTCGAACCGGACAAGCGCATCGTCGGCATCAAGAACGTCTCGCTCAACGAGCGGTACCTGTCGCATCAGCCGGGCGAGGCGCCGACGATGCCGCCGACGATCCTTACCGAGGCGATCGCGCAGGTTGGCGCGATCCTCATCCTGTCGAAGCCCGAGAACCGCGAGAAGCTCCCGTTCTTCATGGGGATCGAGCGCGTTCGGTACTACGGTCCCGTGTGCCCAGGCGATGTCGTCGAGATCGAGGCGCGCGTGAAGCGTCTGCGGGGCCGGGTCGGCCAGCTCACCGGTTTCGCGCGTGTGAACGGGCGCGTCGTGGTCAGCGGCACGATGACGTTCGCCCTCGGGCCCTCCGCCTCTGCCAGCGTCCAGGCTCAGGGAGCCTGACGGTCCAACGTGTCACATCTGGGGTCGGCAGGAAGGATTGCCGACAGCGCGGTCTGATCTAGCGGCTCGCCGCCTCCTCGGGCTGGGCCGCCGTGCTGATGCAGTTCCGGCCGTTGGCCTTGGCGCGGTAGAGCGCCGCGTCGGCGCGCGCAATGATCGCCGTGGCGTCGATTTCCCCGGGCGCGGCTGGCGCCACCCCGAAGCTGGCCGTCACGGGGATGTCCACCTGGATGTCGCTGACGTTCCACCGCACCGGATGCTCTTCCAGATTGCGCCGGAGCAGGTCGGCAACGCGCTCGGCGCCGGATGTCGCCGTCTCGGGCAGCAGCGCCAGGAACTCCTCCCCGCCCCACCGGCACTTGAGGTCGCTGCCGCGCAGGACCGTCCTCATGCGCTGGCCGACGGCCGCGAGCACGGCATCGCCGCACAAGTGCCCGTAGTGGTCGTTGACCTCCTTGAAATGGTCCAGGTCGAACATGATCACGGCGAGTGGCAGGCGCGACCGGCGGGCCCGGCGGAGCTCGCCGTCCATGACTTCGAGCGCATGCTGCCGGTTGAAGCACCCGGTCAGCGAATCCCGGACGCTGTTCTCATGGACCACTTCGAACAGCTCCGCGTTCTTCAGCGCGCCAGCCAGGAGCGCCGCGGCCGCCGTCAGCACGACGCGCTGATGATCCGTCGGCGGTGGGTTGGCGGCGACGCCGAGCACCCCGACGGGATGACGCCCGACCATCATGGGAAAGCAGATATCGTCCGCGACGCCGACGCTCGAGGCGTCGCCCGCCTCGAGCGCCTTCCGGGCGGCCGTCTCGCATTCCGCCACCGACCGATCGGCGACGACCGCCAGGGGATGCCACGTCGTGCCGTTGAGCGCCATGGTCCACGCGCCGCGTCCCTCCGCGAGCGCCGGGAGCTGTTGTGTGGCGACGACCCCGATTGCCGATTGGTCGAGTGACTCGCCCAGCGCTTTGCCGAAGTTCACCAGCCGCTCCATTTCGGCGACGCGGACATCTGCCTGCCGCGCCTCGGCGGCGGCCGCCACCGCGTGCGCGTGGCTCTCGTGCCGTTTGCGGGCCTGATGAAAGATGAACACGACGGCGAGGATGACGAGGGCCGGCACGAGCTGGAGATCCCAACTGTGGTCGATCTCCCGCGCGTAGTCGACGACTCGCCCGAGCGGGCGCGAAATAACGGTGAAGAGCGCCGCGGTCAGACCGACCAGCAGGAAGAGGTCATTGCGACCGATTAACCGCATCGAGCCTCGCCACCGCGACGCGCCGGCGGATTGCCGTGGAATCTCGACAGCCTAGGGCCGCCGCCGGACGCTGTCAAGGACACTGACATCCTATAATCGGTCGCTCCGTGAGTACACGTGCCAGACGCCCGGCCCCGCGCCGCGGCGCCGTTGTTCGCAATCGTCCGAGCGCGCTCGCGCGATTGTTCGAAGCCGTACGGGAAGGCGTCTTCATCGGGTCGGTACATCTCGAGACGGCGGAGGGCGGCACCGTCGCCGCCAACCCGTACCTCAAGGCGATGTTCGGCTATCCTCCGGATGCGCCGGAGGCAGGCGTGTCGCCGTTTGCGCCGGACCGATTCGCCGATCCGGCCGCGCGCACGGCGTTCCTCACGCGGCTGCAGTCGGACGGCGCCGTCGACGACTACCTCCTGCGCATGCGGCGCGTGGACGGCTCGCCCGTGTGGGTCGAGGTGACGGCGCGCGCCGAAGCCGACCGCGGCGGCCTGCGCGTGGAGGCGCTCATGCGCGACGTGAGCGAGCGGAAGAAGCTCGACGATCAGTCGCGCGATCTGTACCAGCAGCTCCTGCAGGCGGAGAAGCTGGCGGCGCTCGGCCAGACCATCTCCGGAGTCGCGCACGAGCTCAACAACCCGCTCGCGACGGTTCTCAGCTGGGCGGAACGGCTGTCCGAGAAGTCGCTCGACCCGACCATCCGGCGCGGCGTCGACACGATCCTGGGCGAGGCCGACCGGGCGGCCCGCATCGTCCGCAACCTGCTGACGTTCGCGCGGAAGCGCCAGTCGACACGGACCCTCGTCGACGTGAACCAGGTGGTGACCGACACGCTGGCGCTGCGCGCGTACGAGCATCGGCTGATGAACATCACCGTGGACGCGGCACTCTCCTCGGGACTGCCCCATGTGTTTGCCGATCCGCACCAGATTCAGCAGGTGCTGTTGAACCTCGTGATCAACGCCGAGCACGCGATGCTCTCGGCCAACGGCCGCGGCTCGCTCGTCATCCGGACCTGGCATGACGGCGAGGAGGACGCGGTCGTCATCGAGGTCAACGACGATGGCCCGGGCGTGCCGGTCGAGATGCAGACCAAGATCTTCGATCCCTTCTTCACGACCAAGGATGTCGGCAAGGGGACCGGCCTCGGTCTGACGGTCGCATACGCGATCGTGCAGGAACACGGCGGGCACATCCGCGTCGACTCGAAACCCAACCGCGGCGCCTCTTTCGTCGTGGCGCTCCCCGTCAGCGGCACCAACGCCGATGCACGGCCGATCCGGCCCCCGGCGCCGTCGCTGGAGGCCGTGCGCGGCGCGTCGGTGCTGCTGGTGGAGGACGAGCGCGCGCTCGCCTCCGTCGTGGGCGACGCCCTGACGGAAGCCGGTCTCGTCGTCGAACATGCCGCCGACGGCGAAGAGGCGCTCGCCTGCGTGCGGCAGAAGACGTACGACGTGATCGTCTGCGACTTGAAGATGCCGCGCGTCGACGGAATGACGCTCTACCGGGCGATTGCCGCCACGACGCCGGCGCTGGCGCGGCGCGTCATCTTCGTCACGGGCGATGTCGCGGGCACCGATGCCGAGCGCTTCCTCGACGACAGCGGCTGCCGCTGGCTCGCCAAGCCGTTCCGGCTCGCCGACTTGCTGCGCGCGGTTCGCGACACGCTCGCGTAGGGCACCACCACCCCCTGCGCGCCCCTCGCCGTGTGTCCGCCCCCGGTCGTCCATCCGCGGCTGGCGAGCGTCGCCTTCGCCATCTTCGCCTTGTGCTGGAACGCCAGAATCGCGTGGCGCATGATCCGGATCGCTTCGGAGGGAGGCACCGCCGCGCCGAGCGCGTCGCGCAGACGGCGGATGGCCCGAGCGTGCAGCTGCGACACGCGTGACTCGTTGACGCCGATCTCGGCGCCAATCTGCTTCATCGTCGCCTCACCGTAGTAGTAGAGGCTGATCACCTTCTGCTCGCGCGGCGGCAAGGAGGCAATCGCCGCGCGCACGCGCGCCTTCGTCTCCTCCCGCTCGAAGACGCGATCCGGCTGCTCCGGCTCCGCCGGCACGAGCGCCGGCGGCAGCGACGATTCGCTCAGGTGATCTCCGCCCGCCAGCGGCGAGGTCGACTCGATGGCGTTGATCCGGACGATGGTCCGGCTGAGGCGCTTCTCGTCGGACCCGACCCGGGCCGCGAGATCCGCCAGCGACGGCTCGCATCCCAACTCACGCCGGAGCTGCTCGCGCGCCGCCTCGAGCTCGCGCCGCTGCCGGCGCACCCCGCGCGGCCAGGCATCCTTGCGCAGCGCGTCGATCATGGCCCCGCGCACGCGCCGCTCGGCAAACGTCTCGAACTTGATGCCCCGGGCGTCGTCGAACCGGCGCGCCGCGTCGATGAGGCCGATCACTCCGTCCTGGACGAGGTCTCCGATGTCAATCGAATGAGGCATCGTCGCGGCAACGCGGCGGGCGAGCTGCTCCACGAACGGAATCGCAGCAACCACGCGCGGGTCAACTCTTCCGGTCGAGGAGCGCATCAGGGGACCTCCGGCGTGTCCGTATGGCAACTCGAGTACCAAGCCGTACAGGCCTCCGCTTCCCTTATTGGGGAGATGGCCCAGCGGAGACTGTAAGTGCTTCTTACTTCTGCACGTTATGGAAATCGCCGGGACGACTGGGGGCGATTGCCGGAACGCGCCAAATCGGGTAGATCGTCAAAATATTGACCACTAGGCGCGTCTATTTCGCCAATATATTGACAGTCAAGATTACAAAAGAGGCGTCTGTTTACGACTGAGACAGAGGTTGCCCGGTTAGGCGCCCCGTGTGCTGATTCGGAACGAGTGGCGGTCCTATTCAAACTGCGGTCAGATTCGACCGCCCTCGGATCTCCCGCGCCGTGCTCATGGCGTCGAGCACGCTGGCAACCACCTGCGCGGCACGGGAGCGGCTGGCGTCGTCGGGCGCGTGCACCTCGAGCATTTCCGCATGCGCGAGGATGATCCCGAGCTGATTGTTCAGCTGATGAAACAGCTCCCGCAACTCGTTCACGCGTGGCGCCCGTTGGCGTTGATCTCGCTGGCGCGTCCCGGACGGACGGGATCGCGCCACAGCGAGTCGGCAAAGATGCGAATCGACCCGCCCGCCGTCCGCACGTATTCCACCTTCCCGGCGGAGATCCAGTTGTAGATAGTGCGGCGGCTCACGCCGACAGCCTCACAAGCCTTCATGATGGACAGAGTTTGGCGATCCATGTCTGCTCTCTTGCAGGCCTCCCACCCACCTGCTCTATCGGCCGGGAGATACAAATCCTTAGGCTGGACCCGCCGGAGGCCTGAACCCTGGGGCCGGGGGCTTGCTGTGTCAAGATATTGGCGCCTCCGATGACTCCGGCAACTCCTCACATTCTCTTCGTGGACGATGAGCCGGCGCTGCGGACCGTGATGGTCGAGCGGCTGCGGGACCACGGCTTCGAGGTGGCGGAGGCCGAGAGCGGCGAGCGGGCGCTCGAGCTGCTCGATCAATTCGCGTTCGACATCGTCATCACCGACCTGCGGATGCCCGGTGTCGACGGCGGGAGCGTGATCGAGTCGGCGGTCGGCCGGTACCCGGGCATCGTGGCCATCGTCATCACGGGCTACGGCACCATCAAGGACGCGGTTGACGCAATCAAGCGCGGAGCGTCGGACTTCATCGCCAAGCCGTTTCAGTTCGACGAACTGATGCACGTGCTCGAGAAGGCGCTCGAGCAGCGGCGGCTTGCGTCGGAGAACGCGTACCTCCGGTCGCAGCTCGAGGAGCGGTATCAGTTCGGCGGCATTCTCGGTCGCAGCCGGCCAATGCAGGATCTCTTCCACCTGGTCGAGACCGTCGCCGGATCGAGCAGCACGATCCTGATCACCGGCGAGACGGGCACCGGCAAGGAGGTCGTCGCCCGCGCCATCCACCACAACAGCCCGCGGCGGGCGCACCGATTCGTCGCGTTGAATTGCAGCGCGATTCCGGAGACGCTGCTCGAGGCCGAGCTGTTCGGCCACGTGCGCGGGGCGTTCACCGGTGCGGTGGGGACGCGGCAGGGGCGCTTCGAGCAGGCGCACAAGGGAACGCTCTTTCTCGATGAGGTGGGGACGATGAGTCCCGGGCTGCAGGTGAAGCTGCTGCGTGCGCTGCAGGAACGCGAGTTCGAGCGCGTCGGCGACAGCCAGACGATCAAGATCGATGTCCGCGTCATCGCGGCCACGAATTCGGATCTCACGCGACTGGTCGCGGGCGGCGCGTTCCGGGAGGATCTCTTCTACCGCCTGAACGTGATTCCGATTCAACTGCCGCCGCTCCGCGAGCGGCGCGACGACATCCCGTTGTTCGTGAAGCACTTCCTCGCGAAGTTCGCGCCGGGCTCATCGATCCACGCCTCACAGAGCGCACTGCGCGCGCTGATGGCGTACGACTGGCCGGGCAACGTGCGTCAGCTCGAGAACGCGATGGAGCGTGCGGTGGCGCTCTGCGCCGGACACCAGGAGATCGACGTCGCCGATCTGCCGCCCGAACTGCAGCAGGCCCCGACGGCCTCGACGCCGCCCTACGTCGAGTTCCCCGACGACGGCCTCGACTTGGCGCGCTATCTCGCCACGATCGAGCGCGACCTCATCCATCGCGCGCTCGACCGGACACGGGGCAACCGGAACAAGGCCGCCGACCTGCTGCGCATCAAGCGCACGACGCTCGTCGAGAAGCTGAAGCGCATGGGAGCCGAGGACTGATGCCGCCACGCTTTGCGTACTGGACGATTCTGGCCGGCGGGCTGCCGACGGCCTTCCGCGCGGCGGAGCGCGAGGAGCTGTTGCCGACCTTCAAGCGCATCCAGGAGAGGCATCCGGATGCGGAAATGAAGTACTTCGCGCGGGGCAGGCTGTGGGCCTCGCCGGAGGAGGCGCGCCGAGCCGCTGACGCCGCGCGAGAGCGGCGCCAGTCGCGCCATGGGCGCGACTGGCGGCCGGGCGGCGAGCACCGCGATCCCCGCCAGCCCTTCAAGGAGGCGAAGAAGGCGCGCAACCTGAAGGGACGCCGGCAGCGCTTCGAGCGGCGCCGGGAGGGACAGTCCGGGCGTCCAGGCGGTCCGTCCCGGCCGGCCGGCCGACGCCGATCATGATTGCGCACGTCGTGCTGTTCCGGCCGCGGCGTGCGCTCTCGGCCGACCGCCGCCGCGCGCTCGCCGCCTCGTTCGAAGCGGCGTTGCAGCAGATCCCCTCGATTCGCCGGGCGCGCGTAGGCCGCCGGCTCGTCCTCGGTCGCGCCTACGAGGCGCTCACCCGCGCAGATTACCCGTACATGGCGATCCTCGAGTTCGACGACCGCAACGGACTGACCGCCTATCTCGAGCACCCGGCGCACGATCAGCTGGCGGCGCAGTTCTTCGGCGCCTTCGAGGAGGCGTTGATCCTCGACGTCGAGCTGGCCGAGGGCGCGGCCGGGCTGGTCGAGTTGGCAGGCAACAGGCCGTGAATGGACACGCTTGGCGTACTGCCTACGACTTCATGTCTCCTGTGTACCGCCCGTGACTGACGCACCACTTGAACCGGCGGGAGCACGATGGCGGCTCCGTCCCGGCACCGCGTGCGGGCTGCGGCGACTCCTCAGAGGGGCGCTGTGGCCGCCGCGCCGGGATCTCGTGGTGTAGACACCGGCGCCGCGAAGAAGAAGCCCCCGACGATCTCGCGCAGTTCGGTCAGCGTGACGGCGCTGTTGACCCGCACGCGCAGGTGCGAGCCGCCGTCGAGCCCCTTCGAGTACCAGCTGCACAGCGCGCGGATCTTGTTGATCACCCAGCGGTCATGGCCGCGGGCTTCGCGCGCCCCCGACCGGCTCTCGGCTCCCGGTGCGACGTGGCGGAATCCCTTGCGCTCGCCGGCGCGCTCGGTGCACAGCAGTTCGACATACTCGAGCAGGAATCGGCCGCGGTCGCCCAGGGTCGCCGCCCGCGGCGGCCGGCCGGCCCAGAGGTCGGCGGCCTGCGCCAGAATCCATGGATTGCGCAGCACGCCGCGGCCGACGAGCACGCCGCTGACACCGGTCGCGAGCCGCTCGACCGCCTGCTCGGGTTCCACGCAGTCGCCGCTCCCGAGCACGGGAATCGACACCTGCTCGGCGACACGCGACACCAGCTCCCAGTCGGCGACACCGGTGTACGATTGCTCCGCGGTCCGGCCGTGAATGGCGACGGCGGCGGCGCCGGCGTCCTCGACGCGTCGCGCGAGATCCGCCGCATTCCGCGCGCGGTCGTTCCAGCCGGCGCGCATCTTCACGGTCACCGGGATCCGCACCGCCCGCGTCATCGCTCGAATGATGCTCGCGGCGTGCTCCGGCTCGCGCATCAGGCTGCAGCCGGCGCTGTGCCGGGCAATCTTCGGCACCGGGCAGCCCATGTTGACGTCGACGATGTCGGCGCCCATCCCTTCGACGATTCGCGCCGCGGCCGCCATCTTCTGCGGATCGCCTCCGAAGATCTGGATCGAAACCGGCCGCTCCTCTTCGGTGTACTCCGCGTATTCGAGCGTGCGATCGATGCCGCGCACGAGCCCCTCGGATGACACCATCTCGGTGACGACGAGGCCGCACCCGCCGTGGCGCTTGACCAGCCGGCGGAACGCGCTGTCGGTCATCCCGGCCATGGGCGCGATCACGAACGGGCTTGCCAGCTCGACGGCGCCGATCTTCGTCCGCGACACAGTGAGCCCGAGGCCTGAGGCCGTCATCGTTCAGTACGGCCGGACGTCGGAGGCGTCGACTTCGACGCTGACGGCCTGCCCGATCAGATCGACCGAGAGGACCAGTCGCGCGCGGGTTCCCTTGCGCACGAGGCGACCGGCCACGCCCTTGAGGGGGCCGTGGACGACTTCGGCCATCATGCCTTCCTTGATCAGGGGGCACGGATCGTAGGCGAGATCGCTCTCGACGAGCTGTCGGATCCCTTCGATCTCGTGTTCCGGGATCGACGCGGGCTCGCCCTCGAACGACACGATGTTGACCACTCCGGTGCACTTCAGGATCGGCAGGCGCTCGCGCGGATCGAAGCGCGCGAAGCAGTAGCCTGGGAAGAGCGGCCAATCGATCTTCTTCTTGCGATCCTTCCAGCGACTCCAGCGGGTGACGGTCGGCAGGAAGGTCTCGATGTGCTTCTGCTCGAGCTGCTTTCGCACCACCTGCTCGTGTCGCGAGCGGGTCCAGAGCGCGTACCAGGCGTCGGTCATCGCGGTCATCCCGCCAGCGTCTTTCGCCGTTCCGCGAGCGCTTGCTCGTACGCTTTCCGCAACTCCTCGTTGCGCCACGTGATCGTCGCCTGGCTCCGAAGCCTTTCGAGATACTTGAGCCGTTCGGCCGCCATCTTGTCGCTCCCCACCTTGTTGCTGATGTCGGCGCGCGCGTCCTCGAAGCCGCGGATCTTCGCCTCGGTGCGCGACTCGAGCTTGAGGATCTGGTAGCCCCGCGAGGCGCGGGTCACCCCGGTCAGGTCGCCCAGCTTCATCGTGCCGAGCTGCGCCTGCAGTGCGTCGGCGAGCTCGCTCACCCGGATGGGGCCGATCAGCCCGCCGTTCGCCTTCGACGGCGCGTCGGAGTATTCGGCCGCCAGCCTCGGGAACGGCTCGCCCGCCAGCAGCCGTTTCCGCACCGCTTCCGCTTCCTCTTTCGCCTCGTCGTCCTGCGCGACGTTGATTCCCTTCTCGGTGACTGGCACCTCGACGAGGATCTCCCGCAGCGTCACTTCGGACGGCGTGGTGAACTCGTCCTTGTGCGCGTCATAGTAGGCGCGCGCCTCGGCCTCGGTGATGCTGATCTTGTCGGCCACGTCGCGCCGCTGCGCCTCGGAGGCGAGCATCTGCCGTTCCAGCGCCCGGCGCAGATCGGGCATCGTCATCCCTTCCTGTTTGAGCGCCGCCTGGAATTGCTCCTCGCTCTCGATGTTGTTCGACTTCTTGATGTTCTCGACGATGCTCTTGAACTGCTCCTCGCCGAGCACGAGGCCGAGCTCGCGCCCCCGCTGTATCAGCAGCAGTTCGTCCACCGCGTCGAGAATGAGCTGCGGCGTCACCTGGGCGATGGCGGTCCTGAGCGCCGGGCTGTCCGGCGTCACGTTGGCCAGTTCCGGCCGCCCGCGCAGGACGGCCACTTGCCGCTGTTCGAACTCGGTCTTCGTCAGGATGTCGCCGTTGACGTTGACGAGCACCTGCTCGATGATTTCCGCCCCGAGTGCGACGGTCACGGTGGAGAGCAGCACGGCGACGACGACGCTTCGCTTGAACATCAGCAATTCCTGCAGAATCAACATCTTAACTCAACCGCTCCAGCAGGCTTTCCAGACGCGGGAACATGCCCCCTTCCCCGCGCGGATCCCGTTGAGGTTTCCGCAGGATCTCGTCCTTCGTGAAGCCCGCCGCCACCACGCCCGCCGTGGCACGGGCGGTCCACCAGCTGGTGTCCGCGCCCTCCCTGCGGACGCCTGAAGGCCTCCGGCCGCCATCGTCGGCCTCCAGGTCGAGCTTCAGGGACGCCGGCGGCGCCAGCATGGCGCCGGGGTGCTCCTGCACGACCCTGATGAGGCGCACCGGATCGACCTTCGCCATGGGCCTGAACTTGATGACGACGAGCCGGTCCTCCCGGTCGATCGTCTCGATCCCGAGCCGGTCGGCGGCGATCCGGATGCGCCCGTACTCGGCGAGGTTGAGGAGGGAGTCGGGTGGAGGCCCGTAGCGGTCGCGAACTTCCTCGAGAATCCCTTCGATCTCCGCTCCCGTACGCGAGGCAGCCACCCGACGGTAGACCGTCAGCCGCTGGTTCATGTCCGGGATGTAGTCCGCGTCGATCTTGAGATCGACGCGGAGGTTCACCGTCGCGCGGACCTCCTCGTCGATCTCCTCGCCCTTCAGCTCACGGACCGCTTCTTCGAGCAGCTTCATGTACATTTCGAAGCCGACCGCCTCGATATGGCCGCTCTGCTCGCCGCCGAGCAGGTTGCCCGCACCGCGGATCTCGAGATCGAGCGCCGCCACGCGGAAGCCGCTGCCGAGATCGCTGAACTCCTTGATCGCCGCCAGCCGCTTCCGCGCCACCGGCGCCAGTGACTCCTGCGGCGGAACGAGCAGATAGGCGAAGGCGGGCCGATCGGATCGGCCCACGCGCCCGCGGAGCTGGTAGAGCTGCGAGAGGCCGTGCCGGTCCGCCCGGTTGACGATAATCGTGTTGGCATTCGGAATGTCGAGCCCGTTCTCGACGATCGTCGTGGCAAGCAGCACGTCGTACTTGCGGTCGACGAAGCCGAGCATCGCCCGCTCCAGTTCCTCCTCGCTCATCTGCCCGTGCCCCACGACCACCTTCGCCTCCGGCACCAGGCGCTGGAGCAGGTTCCCGATGGCAGAGATCGACTCCACGCGGTTGTGCACGAAGTAGACCTGCCCGCCCCGCGCCATCTCGTTGCGGATGGCGCGTTCGATCACCGACGCGTCGAACTTGACCACGTTGGTCTGAATCGACAGGCGATCCTTCGGCGGCGTCTCGATGATCGACATGTCGCGAATGCCGACGAGCGACATGTTCAGGGTGCGCGGAATCGGCGTCGCGGTCATCGTCAGCACGTCGACCTTCTTCCGGAGCTGCTTGATCCGCTCCTTGTGCGCCACGCCGAACCGCTGCTCCTCGTCGACGATGAGCAGGCCCAGATCCTTGAACGTCACGTCCTTCGAGAGCAGCCGATGCGTGCCGACGATGATGTCGACCCGGCCGGAGGCGAGCTCCGATAGGACCCGGGTGATCTCCTGCCGCGTTCGGAAGCGGCTCACCATGTCGACGGTGACCGGGAAGCCGGCGAACCGATCGCGCAGCGTCTTGAGGTGCTGGAAGGCGAGCACGGTGGTCGGCGCGAGGAAGGCGACCTGCTTGCCGTCCATCATCGCCTTGAACGCGGCGCGCATGGCGACCTCCGTCTTGCCGTAGCCGACGTCGCCGCAGAGCAGCCGGTCCATCGGCGTCGGTCCTTCCATGTCCTTCTTGATGTCGGCGATCGCGGCGGTCTGATCGGGCGTCAGCTCGTACGGAAAGGCGTCCTCGAACTCCTCCTGCCAGTGCGTATCCGCAGCGAACGCGTGTCCCGGCACCGCTTTGCGCTGCGCGTAGAGCTTGAGCAGCTCCTCCGCCATGTCGCGCATCGCCTTCTTGACGCGTGACTTCGCTCGTTCCCACGAGGTCCCGCCCAGTCGATCCAGGGCTGGCCGCGCGCCTCCCGTGTACTTCTGGACCAGGTCGAGGCGCTCGACCGGCACGAAGAGCTTGTCGTCGCCGGCGTACCGCAGCTCGAGGAACTCCTGCGGCGCGTCGGAGGTGCCGCGGACGCCCAGCTGTCTGAGCCCGACGAATTCGCCGATGCCATGGTCGACGTGGACGACCAGGTCGCCGGCCTTCAAATCGCGCAGGTCCGAGAGAAATGCCCGGGCGACGCCGGACCGCCTCTCGGCGGCGCGACGCTCCTCCTCGAACACGTCGGTCTCCGCGTAGAGCTGAAGCGCCGCGTCGGCGAGGCGGAATCCGCGCGACAACGAGCCGACCGCAACGAACGTCGATGCCGCGTGCGCGTCTTCGGCACGCTCCACCGGCACGGCGACGATCTCGTACTCCTGCAGAATCTCGACCGTGCGCTCGGCCCGGCCGTGGCTGTCGGCGACGACGAGCACCGTATCGCCGCGCCGGCGTGCGTCGCGGACATCGGCGATCCAGTCGGGCACGCGGCCGCGGAACTCCCTCGCCGGCTGACACGAGACGTGGTGTGCGCCTTCCTCGACCGCGAGCTCCTCGAGCCGCGGCGCGCCGCGAAGACGGCTTTCGACCTCTTCCCACGTCAGGAACGCCTCGTCGGGGGGCGCGGCGGCCACGTGGCCGCGCGCCGCGGCGTCGCCGTAGCTCGACTCGAGCTGGCCGCGCACCTTGCGCGCCTGGTCGTCCACCTGCTCGTACTCGGAGACGAGGAGCCGCACGCCGCGCGCCGCGGCGAGAACATCGATGACGGACACGGTCGCCGGCTCGTCGTCGAAGCGCTCGCGCAGCGGCACGACGAGCACCTGATCGATCGCCGCGGTGGACCGCTGGCTCGACGGATTGAACCGCCGCAGCGACTCCACCATGTCGCCGACGAACTCGATCCGGACCGGCTCGGCGGCGGCGGCCGGAAAGATGTCCACGATGCCGCCGCGGATTGTGAACGCGCCGTGCTCGTCCACTGGATCCTCGAGGGTGAAGCCCCCGTCCGTGAGCAGATCGGCCAGCGCCTGCGGCTCGATCTCGGTGCCCACCCTGATGGCGAGGGCCGCCCGCAGCAGCCGTTCGGGCGGGCTGACGCGGGGCAGCAGTGCGGCCGCCGACGCGACGACCAGGCGGACCGCCTCGGTGGCCGCGGCGTGGAGCGCCCGTGCGCGTGCCGCGGCGACGCGGAAGTGAGGGGTCATCCCGCGGTACGGATCGACCTGCAGCGAGGGGAACGGCAGCACCGCCTGTTCGGCCGCTAGGTCAGAGGCGCCTTCGAGCGCGGCGTAGAAGAACCGGGCGTCACCGGTCAATTGGTCCACGTCCTTGTCGGTCGGCGCCACGAGCACGGTCACCGTCGAGGCGGCCCGGGCGGCGGCCACCGCAGCGAGCGCTTTCGCGCTCGGCGACAGCCCGGCCGTAATCGGCGCGGGCTCTTCCAGAGCCGCCCGGGCGGCGGCCTGGCTGAACAGCGCGCGCAGCGTCAGGGACGCGGTGGTGGCCACTGATCGTACATGCCGAGAGGCCCACCTCCGGGCGTCCCGGGGGTGAGCGATTCCTCATTGTCACATACGCCCGCTAGCGGCGTATCTTGCGGATCAGCTGGGACGTCGAGTACCCCGGTGAGAGCGCGACGCGCTCGACGCGCCCGCCGCGCGCCTCGACAATGTCGCGGCCGACGATGTCGTCGGGGCCCCAGTCGGCGCCCTTGACCAGGATATCGGGCTGGACCGCGCTGATGATGGCGTGCGGCGTCTCCTCGTCGAAGATCGTCACGGCGTCCACCGACGCCAGCGCGAGCAGTACTTCGCCGCGCTCCTGCGCGGAGTTCACCGGCCGATCGGGGCCCTTGATCGCGCGGACGGACCGGTCCGAGTTGATGCCGACGACGAGCGCGTCGCCCAGCGCGCGGGCCTCTTGCAGGTACCGGACGTGCCCGGGGTGCAACAGGTCGAAGACGCCGTTGGTGAAGACGACTCTGCCGCCGGCGGTGCGCACGCGGCCGGCAAACGCGGCGGCTTCCTCCCGCGCCAGCACGCCGGGGCGGCGGGCCGGCCTGCTCACGGCTGCAGTCCGCTGATGCGGATCCCGCCAGAAAAGGTCCACCGGTGCGGCGGCCGGAAGATGCCCGCTTCTCGCAGCCGCGAGGTCACGCGAACCGTGTAGAGCAGGCGGTGGTAGTCGTACGCCGCGCCGTTCTCGCGGTGCACCGCGACGTCGAGCTTGTAGGAGCCCTCGACCAGATCGAGCCGATCGATCGCAAACCGCACCTCGCCGGCGCCGGCGAGCGATCCGGCCGTCGCGCCTTCGATCTTGGTATTGGTGCCGTAGCAGCAGACGCCCTCCGCGTTGAAGATGCCGACGCCGAACACGAGGTCGGTGACCGGCTGATTCGCGCGCACCTGCAGCCGGATCTCGAGCGGGTTGCCCGACGGGAACACGTGCGCGGGACGGCCGTCGCCGCCGACGAACTCGACGCCGATGATCTCGACCTCGCGCGAGCCCCAGCGCCCTTCGATCGCCTTGAACATATCGGGGGGCTCGTTGCCGGAATCCGGGGTCCTGGATCCGGGATGGGTGGGTTCATGGTTCTCGGGTTCTGCGTTCACGGGTTCCGGGATCATCGGTTCGGGGCTCACGGCCTCGGCCGCCGGCATCGCCACGGGCGTCCGGGCGAGCGCCACGTCTTCGGCCCGGGCGACGTCTTGCAGATAGTCATCGACGACCCGCCGGGGATCGCCTTGCGTGCGGACCACTCCAGCGTCGAGCCAGAGCGCCTCGTCGCAGAAGCGCGTCACCAGGTCGAGCGAGTGGGTGACGAGGAGCACCGTGCGGCCGCGCCGGCGGAACTCGGCGAACTTGTCGAGGCACTTGTGGGTGAACGCCTCGTCGCCGACCGCGAGCACCTCGTCGACGAGCAGCACGTCTGGATCGACGTGAATCGCCACGGCGAAGCCGAGCCGCATGTACATCCCGGAGGAGTACGTCTTGACCGGTTCGTCGATGAACCGCTCGATCTCGGCAAATCCGACGATCTCGTCGAACCGGGCGGCAATCTCCCGTTTGCTCAAGCCGAGCATCATGCCGTTGATGTAGACGTTCTCGCGGCCGGAGATCTCCGGATGGAAGCCCGCGCCGAGCTCGATCAGGGCCGAGACGCGCCCGCGCACGGTCACGGCGCCTTCGGTTGGACGGCCGATTCCCGCAATCAGCTTGAGCATCGTGCTCTTGCCCGACCCGTTGCGCCCCACGATCCCGAAGGTCCGGCCCGCCGCCACCTCGAACGACACGCCCCGGAGCGCGTCGAACGTCTCGTCGGGGCGCAGGTCCCGCAGCAGCCGCCCCCCGAGAAGCGCGCTCTTCAGCGTCCCGAACTGCTTGCGCCGGCCGTACCGGCGGTACGTCTTGCGGACGCCGCGCACCTCGACCGCGGCCTCCCTCACACTTCCTCCGCGAGCGTATCGCGCAGGCGATCGAAGACGAAGTAGCCGAACGCGAACACGCCCAGCGAACCCGCCGCGAGCGCCAGCAGTCGCGGCCACGCGGTGAACGGCCCGGCGTGGAAGAGCACCTCCTGGTACGACACCGCGAGATGCGTGAACGGGTTCAGGGTGAGGAAGCCGCGTACCGACGAGGGCGCCTGCGACAGGGCATAGATGATGGGGGTCGCGAAGAACCAGAGCGTCAGCAGATTCGACAGCAGATCGCGGATGTCGCGGAAGTGCACGGCCAGCGCCGAGAGCAGGAGCGCGAGGCCCAGCGTCAACAGCAACTGCACGAGCACGACAACGGGAAACCATACGAGATCGCCGGCGACGATCGGCACGCCGTAGTACACGAGGAACGCCGCCAGGATCGGCAGCCCGAAGCAGAAGTGCATCAGCCCGGCGAGCACCGTCACGATCGGCAGCACCTCCGCCGGAAAGAGCACCTTTCGAATCAGGTTGCCTCCGGCGATCAGCACGTTCGACGCCTCGAGGAGAGACGAGGAGAACCAACTCCAGGGGAGGATGCCGCAGAAGAGGAACAGCGCGAACGGCTCGAGCTCCCTCGGATGGACGTCGGGCAGCACCACCGTGAACACGAACGTGTAGACGAGCAGCAGCAGGAGCGGATTGACGAACGACCAGAAGAAGCCGAGCACCGACCCGCGGTAGCGTGCCTTCAGCTCGCGGGCCACGAGGCTCTGGATGAGCGCGCGATAGCGAAAGAGCTGTCTGAGACTCGAGAACAATGTCGGGGTCAGGGGATCCTAACCCCTCCTTTATACCCGCGTCCGGGCGCGAGTGGCCACCTGCAGGCGGATGAGCGCCTTCATCAGCGCAATCCGGGCGCGCTCGAAATCGAGGTCCGCGGATGGGCGCGCCAGCCGCTCCTCGGCGCGCTTCCTGGCCGCGTCTGCACGCGCGACGTCGATCTCGTGCGCCCGCTCGGCGATATGGGCCAGCACCGTCACGCGGTCGGGAAGCACTTCGACGAAGCCGCCGACGATCGCCACGTGGTGCCGCTCCTGCCCGATTCGGTACCAGAGCTCGCCCACCTTGAGCGTGGCGAGCAGCGGCGTGTGACCCGGCAGCACGCCCAAGTACCCTTCCGCGCCTGGCAGCTGGATCTCATCGACCTCCTCGCGGACGAGCGCGCGATCGGGAGTGACGATCTCGAGGAGCAGCCTGGTCGGCAGGGCCATCAGGCCGCCTTCATCCCAGCGGCCTTCTCCACCGCTTCTTCGATCGTACCGACCATGTAGAAGGCCTGCTCCGGCAGGTCGTCGTGCTTGCCTTCGACTATCGCCTTGAAGCCTGTCACCGTATCGGCAATCGGCACGTACTTGCCCTTGAAACCGGTGAACTGCTCGGCTACGAAGAACGGCTGCGACAGGAAGCGCTGGAGCTTCCGCGCGCGGGTGACGGTGAGCTTGTCGTCTTCGGAGAGCTCGTCGATGCCGAGAATCGCGATGATGTCCTGCAGGTCCTTGTACCGCTGGAGGATCTGCTTCACATTGCGCGCCACGGTGTAGTGCTCCTCGCCGAGCACGCGCGGATCGAGAATCCGGGAAGTCGAGGCGAGCGGATCGACCGCCGGGTAGATGCCCAGCTCGGCGATCTGCCGCGACAGGTTCGTCGTCGCGTCGAGGTGCGCGAAGGTGGTGGCCGGCGCCGGGTCGGTGTAGTCGTCGGCGGGCACGTAGATGGCCTGCACCGACGTGATCGATCCCCGCTTGGTCGACGTGATCCGCTCCTGGAGCTCGCCCATCTCGGTGAGGAGCGTCGGCTGGTAGCCGACGGCCGACGGCATCCGGCCGAGCAGCGCCGACACCTCGGAGCCCGCCTGCGTGAAGCGGAAGATGTTGTCGATGAAGAGGAGCACGTCCTTCCCCTCGGCGTCGCGGAAGTACTCGGCCACAGTGAGCGCCGACAGCCCGACGCGCAGGCGCGCCCCGGGCGGCTCCGTCATCTGACCGTAGACGAGTGCTGCGCGCGACTTGCCCGGATCGTTCAGGTCGATGACGCCCGACTCCTGGAACTCGAGCCAGAGGTCGTTCCCCTCGCGGGTACGTTCACCGACACCGCCGAACACGGACACCCCGCCGTGCTTCAGCGCGATGTTGTGAATCAGCTCCATGATGATGACGGTCTTGCCGACGCCGGCGCCGCCGAACAGCCCGATCTTGCCGCCCTGGAGGTACGGCTCGAGCAGATCGATGACCTTGATGCCGGTCTCGAACATCCGGAGCTCGGTCGATTGCTCCTCGAGCGTCGGCGCGCGGCGGTGGATCGGCCAGCGCTCCTTCGACTCCACGGGGCGGTCGGGGAAGTCGACCGGCTCGCCGAGCACGTTGAGCACACGGCCGAGGGTGCTCGGACCGACGGGCACCGAGATCGGAGCGCCGGTGTCGACGGCGGTCATCCCACGCGTCATTCCGTCGGTCGGCTTCATCGCGACGGCGCGGACGCGGTTCTCGCCCAGGTGCTGCTCGACCTCGGCAATCACGTCGACCTTCGCGGAGCCGCCCGTGCCGTCGGAGACGATCCGGACCGCGTTGTAGATGGCGGGAAGACCTTCGGGGAACTCGATATCGAGCACGGGCCCGATGACCTGCACCACTTTGCCCGTGTACTGTGCTGTTGTCTGTGCCATACGTCTCTTCTTCGCCGGGTCCACGAGGACTCGGTCTGGGATCATCACGTGGGGCGGGGCCTGTGGGACCCGCCTTACGTCGCGGCTGCGCCGGAGACGACCTCGATGATTTCGCGTGTGATCGCCGCCTGGCGCACCTTGTTCATGTAGAGCGTCAGACTGTCGATCATTTCCGAGGAATTCCGCGTCGCCGCGTCCATGGCCGTCATCTGCGCCGCGAAGAACGCCGCGTTCGACTCGAGAAGCGCGCGGTAGACCTGCGCCTGCACGTGGCGCGGCAGCAGGTCGCTGAAGATCTCGTCCGCCGCCGGCTCGTACAGGTACTCCGCGGCCGGCCCCCCGGCGGCCTCGAGCCTCGGGATCGGCAGCAGCTGCTCGAGCACGATCCGTTGCGCCATCACCGACTTGAACTCGTTGTAGACGACATGGACGGTCGAGGCGCGGCCGGAGGTGAACTCGTCGATCGCCGCGTTGGCGATCGCCGCGGCGTGGCCGTAGGTCAGCCGCTGGAAGATCCCGACCTGCTCGAAGCGCACCTCGAACCCTCGGCGGCGGAAGAAGTCGCGTCCCTTCCGGCCGATGAGGCCGAGGCCGGTCTCCGGCGCGCGCCCTTCTCCGGCGATGAACTGGCCCGCCGTCTTGATGACGTTGGCGTTGAAGCTCCCGCAGAGCCCGCGGTCCGCGGTGATCACGATGAGCAGCGGCCCGCCGGCGGCCTTACCGGTCCGCAGCAGCGGGTGCGACTCGGGGTCTACGCGCGCCGCCAGGCTGTTGAGCACCTGCAGCATCCGCCGGGCGTACGGCCGCGCGGCGACGACGCGTTCCTGGGCCCGCTTCAGGCGCGAGGCGGCGATCATCTTCATCGCCTTGGTGATCTGCTGTGTCGATTTGACGGCGCGGATCCGGCGGCGCAGGTCGAGCAGTGAAGGCATCGGCGGTTCGACGCGTCAGGCGAAGGCCGTCTGCGCCGTGCCGCTGAACTGGCGGCCGAACTCGGCGAGCGCCGCATCGAGAGCGCCGCGCAGCTGGTCGTCGAGGATCTTCTTCTCGGCGATGCCCGCGAGCACGCCGGCGTGCCTCGTTTCCAGGAACCGGTACAGATCTTCTTCGTACCGCCGTACTTGCTCCACCTCGATGCCGTCCAGGTAGCCCTTCGTGGCCGCGAAGACGATCGCCACCTGCTTCTCGACCGGAATCGGCTGGTACTGCGGCTGCTTCAGGATTTCGACCAGCCGGCGTCCGCGATTGAGCTGCGCCTGCGTCGCCTTGTCGAGATCGCTGCCGAACTGCGCGAACGCCGCCAGCTCCCGGTACTGCGCGAGGTCGAGTCGCAGCGACCCGGCCACCTGCCGCATCGCCCGAATCTGCGCCGACCCGCCGACACGCGACACCGAATTGCCGACGTTGATGGCCGGACGCACGCCCTGGTGGAAGAGGTCGGTCTCGAGGAAGATCTGGCCGTCGGTAATCGAAATGACGTTGGTGGGAATGTAGGCCGACAGGTCGCCCGCCTGGGTCTCGATGATCGGCAGCGCCGTCAGCGATCCGCCGCCGTGCGCGTCGTTCAGCTTCGCGGCGCGCTCCAGCAGTCGCGCGTGGAGGTAGAAGACGTCGCCGGGATACGCCTCCCGCCCCGGCGGCCGCCGGAGCAGGAGCGAGATCTCGCGATACGCCTGTGCATGCTTCGACAGATCGTCGTAGACGCACAGCGCGTGGCGGCCGCTGTCGCGGAAGTACTCGCCGATGGCGCACGCCGAATACGGGCTGATGTAGAGCATCGGCGCCGGGTCGGAAGCGGCCGCAGCGACGACGATCGTGTAGCTCATCGCGTCGCAGTCTTCGAGCGTGCGCACCACCTGGGCGATCGTCGACTGCTTCTGCCCGATCGCGTTGTAGATGCAGACGACGTCCTTGCTGCGCTGGTTGATGATCGTGTCCACCGCGATGGCGGTCTTGCCGGTCTGCCGGTCGCCGATGATGAGCTCGCGCTGGCCGCGCCCGATCGGCACCATGCCGTCAATCGCCTTGAGACCCGTCTGGAGCGGCTCCTTCACGGGGCGGCGATCCACGACGCCCGGCGCGAGGCGCTCGATCGGCAAGTACTGCTTCGCCTGAATCGGTCCCTTGCCGTCGAGCGGCTGCCCGAGCGCGTTGACGACGCGGCCCAGCATCTCCTCGCCGACCGGCACCGAAATGATCCGGCCCGTGCGCTTGACCGTATCGCCTTCCTTGATCTCCTTGTAGTCGCCCAGGAGCACGGTGCCGACGCTGTCCTCCTCGAGGTTCAGCGCGATCCCGTACACGCTGTGCGGGAACTCGATCATCTCGCCCGCCATGGCTCGCTCGACGCCGTGCAGCCGCGCGATGCCGTCACCAATGGAGATCACGGTGCCGACCTCGGCGACGTCGACCTCGACGGCGTAGCTGCCGATCTGGTCGCGGATGATCTTGGAGATCTCGTCGGCTCTTATGTCCATCGTCGATCCAGGCCGGCCTCAGGCCGTCTTCTCGAGTCGTTCGCGGATCTTCGCAAGCTGCGTCGCGATGCTTCCGTCGTAGACGAGGCTGCCCACCCGGGCGACGGCGCCGCCAATCAGCGTCGGATCGACCCGTGCGCTCATCGTCACGCGGCGCCCCGTCGCCGAGGCGAGCCGCTGCTCGAACCACGCGAGCCGCTCGGGCGCGAGCGGCGTCGCCGTGACCACCTCGGCGCGCACGACCTGCCGGTGCTCCATCAGGCGCTCGTGATACCCCGCCGCCAGATCGCCGGCGATGCCGAGCCGATCGCGGTCGGCCAGCAGTTGCAGGAGCTTCGCGAGCGGTCCCGACGAGGTGACCCGCGACAGCAGAGTGTCGAGAATGCCGCGCTTGGCGCTGACAGGAACCGCCGGGTTCGTCAGCGCCCTCTGCAGATCCGGAGCCCCGGCCACCAGAGCGGCAAACGCCGCGAGGTCCTCATCGACCTGCTCTGGGTTGCCTTCCGTGATGACAACGTCGAGCAGCGCTCGTGCGTAGCGCGCAGCGGAGGCTCGGCTGCTCATCGCCTCACCTGCGTCGCCCACGCGAGCTTGTACGTGAATGGCACAAACAATCTTTTATAACACAGAAGAACCGGCGCGAGTCCGACCTAGAACGCCCGGTGCGAGCTCGTGGCGGCCGTCAGCAGCTCGTAGAGCCGATTGAGCTCCGCTTCCGAGCTGAAGTCGATTTCGATGGCGCCGCCCTGGCCGCGCCGCACGATGCGCACCTTCGTCCCGAGGGCGAAGCGGAGACGATCCTCGGCGGCGCGCGTGTGCACGTCTGGAGCGGTCGAGGCGCCCGCGCGCCGCGCCGCCGCGGGCGCGGCGAGCTTCTTCACGAGCGTTTCGGTTTCGCGCACCGACAGCGCCCGCGTGATGACTTCCCGCGCCGCATGGCGCTGGGCGGCGGCGTCGGCAAGACCGAGAAGCGTCCGCGCGTGCCCCATCGACAGCACACCCGACGCGACATCGCCGCGCACTTCGTCGGGAAGCCGCAGCAGGCGGAGGTAGTTGGCGACCGAGGAGCGGTCCTTCCCGACCGCCGCAGCCACTTGCTCTTGTGTCAGACCGAACTCCTCGACGAGGCGCTCGTACGCGAGCGCCTCGTCGATCGGGTTGAGGTCCTCGCGCTGGAGGTTCTCGACGAGCGCCAGCTCGAGCAACTGCCGTTCGGCGCCGTCGGGTACGTCGCGGATGACCACCGGGACCTTGAGGAGGCCTGCCTTCTGCGCGGCCCGCCAGCGCCGCTCGCCCGCGATGATGCGATAGGCGCCGCCGGTCCGGCGCACGAGGAGCGGCTGAATGATCCCGTTGGCGCGAATCGACGCCGCCAGCTCCTCGAGTTTCGCCTCGTCGACGCCGAGCCGCGGCTGGTGATCGCTCGGAGCCAACAAATCGATATCGACATCGATGGCGCCGCTGCGCGGCGCCTCGGGCGCCTCGGGAATGAGCGCGCTCAGACCCTTGCCGAGGGCGGGGCGGCGTTCCATCATGTGGCCTCCTGTCGAGCGCGCTGCGACGGATCGGCCGCGAGCGACACGCGGCAGACGCCGAGCCGTGCGCCGCTCGGGTCTTTCGGGTTACGCCGCATGCCGCGCGAGCATTTCCTTCGCGAGCGCGACGTACGCGGCCGCACCGCGCGACTTCGCGTCGTACAGCACCGCGGGGATGCCGTGGCTCGGCGCTTCGCCGAGCCGCACGTTGCGCGGAATGACGGTGTTGAACACCTTCTCCTTGAAGAACTCGCGCACGTCGCGCGCCACCAGCTGCCCCAGATTCGTCCGTTCGTCGTACATCGTCAGCAGAACGCCTTCGATGTCCAGCGTCGGATTGAGACCGCTGCGCACACGGCGCATCGTGCCGACGAGATCGGCGAGCCCTTCGAGCGCGAAGTACTCGCAGTGGAGTGGAATCAGCACCGCGTCGGCGGCGACGAGCGCGTTGAGCGTCAACAGCCCGAGCGACGGCGGACAATCGATGAAGATGCAGTCGAAACGCCCGCGCAGCGGATCGATGAGGCGCCGCAGGCGGTACTCGCGCGAGGGCGCCGAGACGAGCTCGATCTCCGCGCCCGTGAGATTGCGATCCGCGGGGATAAGCGAGAGGTTCTCGACCTGCGTGGCAAGCAGGCACCGCTCGGGCGCGGCCTCGGCCAGCAGCGCCTCGTAGATCGTGCCGGCGTCGGCGCGGCGGCCGCGAAGCCCGAGGCCGCTCGTCAGATTGCCTTGCGGATCGATGTCAACGGCGAGGACGCGGAAGCCGTCGAGCGCGAGCGACGTCGCGAGGTTGATGACGGTGGTCGTCTTCCCGACGCCGCCTTTCTGATTGGCGATGGCGAGAACCCTGGCAGAGGCGGCGCGTTGTTCTGTCATATACCAGAAATACTGGCGATCTTGTCAGCTCAACTCTAGGACTGCGCACGACGCGCGTCAAGAAGTGTTTCACGTGAAACTGGCGAATAAAAAGCGAATTTCTACCGTGGCTGGGGTGTTCCACGTGGAACACCACGACCCACGGGGCGCTTCTCAAGGACGACCAGGCGGCTTCGGAGCGACTCCAGAAGCGGGTAGGTTGCCCTCCACACAAGCGGCGGCGTGACCGTTTCGGACGGATCGGCCGTCACCGACCCTCTGAAGAGAAATAGCTGCCCCCCGGGCTTGGCGAAGGCCTGAAGAGCCATCAGCGTTCGTGTTTCGACCCGCACGGCCCGCACGGTCATCAGATCGTGCGCCTCATGAAGATCCGGCCGGGTGAGCAACTCCTCGAATCTGGCCGTTACCACCTCCGCACCGCTCATCTCGAGCGCGCGAATGGCTTCTCGCAGAAAGACCGCCTTCCGCGTCTTCGACTCGACCATGAGCAGCCGCAGCCTCGTGACCGCCAAGGCCAGGGGAATCGCCGGAGACCCTCCGCCACTGCCGATATCCAGCATCCTGGCTGCGTTGCCGGCCACGTACTTGGCGGCAACGAGCGGCTCGATGAGCAGACGATCGAGCGCTTCCGGCGAGAACTCCGCGAGCTTGAGACCCGTGAGGTTGATTTTCGTGTTCCAGGCGGTCAACAAGCGGTAGTACGCCTCGAGTCGGGCCGTCAGCTCGGGAGCCACGCTGAGACCCGCCCGGCGCGCTCGCCGCGTGAACCTGTCCTGAAACTCCCTCGTCGTCAACGTGTCAGGCCGATTTCTCGAGAAACGCGCCGAGAACCGCCACCGCGGCCGGCGTCACTCCCGGGATGCGTGAGGCTTGCCCCAGCGTTTCTGGTCTGACTTGCAGCAACCGCTGCACGACTTCCCGCGAGAGCCCCGGCACCAACGCGAAAGCGAAGCCCTCGGGAATCCGCCGTCGTTCCTGCCGCCGCATCCGCTCTGCTCGGGCGACTTCTTGCTTCAAGTACCCGGCGTACTTGAGCTCGTTTTCGAGGCTCGCAACGGCCCGGTCACCAGCGCCGTCCTCCAACTCGAGCGCCACGTCTCCTCGCCGCAGCAGCCTCTCGAGTCGCACTTCCGGCCGTCGAAGCAACACACTGGCGGCAACCCGCCCTCCTCGCTCGGTTTGCACCAGCGTTCGGTGCAACGCAGCGATGTTTCGCCAGTGCCGCTCGCGGCGCTCCTCGAACCGCGCCCATCGGCGCTCGCCTATCAGGCCGAACCGGCGTCCGATCGGCGTCAGCCGAAGGTCGGCGTTATCGATTCGCAGCAACAGGCGATGCTCGGCCCGCGACGTGAACATGCGGTACGGCTCCAGACAACCTCGCGTAGTCAGGTCGTCAACAAGAATGCCGATATAGGCTTCGTCCCGTCCAAGTGCGAGCGGCGCTTCCTTCCGCACCAGGCACGCGGCATTGACCCCGGCGACGAGGCCCTGCGCGGCGGCTTCTTCGTACCCGGATGTGCCGTTGATTTGCCCCGCGAAAAACAGCCCGGCCACACGATATGTTTCAAGGGTCGACTTCAGCTCGGTCGGCTGCACGAAATCATATTCAACTGCGTATCCGGCTCGAAGGATGGAAGCGTCTTCAAGGCCAGGAAGCGCTCGGACGACCTGCTCTTGGACGTCGCGCGGCAGCGACATCGAAAGGCCATTCACGTAGATCTCGTCGACGTCGAGCCCTTCCGGCTCGAGGTAGATCTGGTGTCGTTCTCGCTCCGGGAACCGCATGACCTTGTCTTCGAGCGAGGGACAGTAGCGCGGGCCGATGCCCTGAATCTGGCCGTTGTAGAGCGGGCTGCGATCGATACTGCGCCGCACGAGCTCGTGGACGCGGTCGGTCGTGTGCAGCAGCCAGCATCGGATACGGTTCGACAGCGGAGCGCTGGTGAGAAACGAAAAGGGGACCGGCTCCGCGTCGCCACCTTCCTCCACGAAGAAGCCGTGCTCGACGGCGCCGGCAAAATCGATGCTATCGCGGTGCAGGCGCGGCGGCGTCCCCGTCTTCAACCGTCCGCCCTGGAATCCAAACGCCTTGATTGATGCGGCCAGCTCGCATGCCGGCGGCTCGCCGTGGCGGCCGGCCGGACGCTGTTCGAGGCCGATGTGAATGAGGCCATTGAGAAACGTGCCCGTCGTCACGACAAGCGCGCCGCACTCGTGACGGTCGCCGTCTTCCATGACCAGCGAGGCGATGCGGCCGCCGGTCGCCTCGATTCGCCCAGCCTTGCCGAACAACCACGTTATCTGTGGCTCGCGGTCGAGCGCCGCTGCCACCCACCCGGCATAGCGCCGCTTGTCGGCCTGGGCGCGCGGGGACCAGACTGCCGGTCCGCGGCTGCGATTGAGCAGCTTGAACTGGATGCCGGTCGCGTCGATGGCGCGTGCCATCAGGCCGCCGAGGGCGTCGATCTCGCGCACTAGGTGGCCTTTGGCGGTCCCGCCGACGGCCGGGTTGCACGGCATGTGGGCCACCGTCTCGCGCGACAGCGTGCAGAGGCCGACACTGCACCCGAGACGCGCGGCCGCATGCGCGGCCTCCACGCCGGCGTGGCCGGCGCCGACCACGATCACATCGAACCGCATCTGCTCACCCGGCTACTTTCCGACACAAAACCGCTCGAAGATGTGCTGGAGCACGTCTTCGCTCGTGCGCGCCCCGACAATCTCGTCCAGCCGCTCGCGCGCCGCCTGCAGGTCCGCGAGGAGGAACTCCTCCGGCGTATTGCCGGTCGCCGCCGCGCGCTGCGCGGCCAGGAGACTGGCCCGCGCCTGCTCGAGCAAGCCGATATGGCGCGCGTTGGTCACCGCCGCGGAATCTCTGAGCGGTTCAGCGCCCGTCAGCTCGCGCACCATCGCGCTGCGGAGCTCGTCGAGGCCGGCGCCGCTCTTCGCAGACACGCCGATGCACGAGCCACTCCCGGCCGGCGCACGATCGATCGCCGCCGGAAGATCCGTCTTGTTCAAGACGACGATCCGCGGTCGTCCTTCGGTCTGGGCGAGCAGCTCGTGGTCCTCAGCGGCCGCCGGTTCGCTCCAATCGATGACGACGAGCAGCAGGCTGGCAACGGCGCGCGCGCGTGCCGCGCGCTCAACTCCTTCGCGCTCGATCCGGTCCCCCGAGAGGCGGCACCCGGCCGTGTCCACCAGCGTCAGTGCGAGGCCGTGGAGATCGACTTGCTCCGACACGAGATCTCGTGTCGTGCCGGCGACCTCGGTCACGATCGCGCGATCGGCGCCGACGAGCGCGTTGAAGATGCTCGACTTGCCTACGTTCGGACGCCCTGCTATGACCACGGTAGCGCCCTCGCGGATCAGCCTTCCGCGCCGCGCGCCGCCGAGCAGCTCGTCCACGCGCTCGACAACGCACGCGACAGCCCTCACCGCTTCCGCCGGCTCGATGAAGTGGTAGCCCTCGTCCGGGAAATCGAGCGACGCTTCCAGCCGCGCGGCGAGATCGAAGAGCTGCGCGTCGATCTCCGCGATGCGTGCGGTCAGCGTCCCCTCGAGCTGGTCGAACGCGACGCGCGCCTGGAGGGGCGTGGCGGCCGCAATCAGGTCTGCCACCGCTTCCGCCTGCACCAGGTCACGCTTGCCGTTGAGAAACGCCCGCAGCGTGAACTCCCCCGGCCTCGCGAGCCGCGCGCCGGCGGCTCTGGCGCCTTCGACAATCGCCTGCAGCACGACCGGGTTCCCGTGCGCGCTGATCTCGACGACGTGCTCGCCGGTGTAGGAATGGGGTGCGGGAAAGTGGATCGCGATGACCTCGTCGAGGGCCCCGCCTCGACCAGCCGCCGCGTGCGTTCGCACGCGCGTGAGGGTGGCGAACCGGGGGACGAGCGCCCCGGGAAGATCGAGAATGGCGGCCGCGATGCCCGGCGAGGCAGGGCCGCTGATTCGCACGACTCCAATGCCGCCCCGCCCGGAGGGGGTCGCAATCGCCACAATGGAGTCGTCTGTCGAAAACATTGCGGGGGGGGCCAGCGATCGGGCCCGGGGCTGCTGGAACGCTGTGTGCCCTTCGCCCTTGCCCTACTTCTTGCTCGAGATGATGACGGTCTTCATGAACGCGTCGCCGATGCTTTCCGAGGTCACCGTCGGATCCTCGGCAATCGCCAGGTGCACGATTCGCCGCTCATAGGGATTGAGTGGACCCATTTCTTGCGGTACCCCGCTCGCGCGCGCCTTCTCCGCAACGAAGTGCGCCATCTGCCGCAACTCGATGTCCTTGTCCTTGCGGAACCCGTTGCAGTCGATCACGACGCGGTTGTCGTCGCCGAGCTGCTTGCGGAACGTCGTGGCGACGATGTGCTGCAGCGCCTGGAGCCCTTCCCCGCCGCGTCGCACCAGCACGCCGCCGTCCTCGCCCTCGACGTCGATGCGCGTCGCCTCCGGCGTCTCCTCGATCTTCGCCGTGAGAGACAACCCCATCGCCCCCACCACCAGGAGCACGAATTCGGTTATGTCGGTCGTCAGTGACATGTCGTCGCCAGCTCCAGGCAGGTTTCAGGGGCCGCCTGCACGGCCGGCGGCACAGGCTATGGTTCGACCTGCCGCTTCTCGGCGCCGCTCGTGCGCCCTTCACCCACCTTCTTCACCCTCCGTTCGGCCGGCGGCCGGACGGTCGCCACCGCGGGCGGCCCGATCAGCCAATTCGTGAAGTACTGCTGGCCTATCGCCCAGAGGTTGCTCACGAACCAGTAGATGACCAGGCCGCTCGGCGCCCACAGGAAGAAGACCGTGAACAGCATCGGCATGATCATCATCACGCGCTGCTGCGCCGGATCCGTCGTCGTTGGCGTGATCTTCGTCTGCCAGAACATCGTCACCGCCATGAGCACGGGGATGACGTAGTACGGATCGGGCTGGGAGAGGTCGGTGATCCACAAGCCGAATTCGGCGCCCCGCAGCTCGATCGACTGCGACAGCATCGAGTAGAACGCCAGCAGCACCGGGAACTGCAGCAGCATCGGAACGCAACCGCTCGCCGGATTCACGCCCTTCTCGCGGTAGAGATTCATGATCTCCGTGTTCATCTTCTGCCGCGCCGGATCGGTGACCTTCAGGTCCTTGTAGTGATCCTGGATCGTCTTGAGCTGGGGCTGGAGCGCCTGCATCTTGCGCATCGAGACAACACTCTTGTGCCGCAGCGGGAAGATCGCGAGGTTGATGCCGACGGTCAGGAGGACGATCGCCCACCCCCAGTTGCCGATGAATCCGTGGATCCACTGGAGCGCGCCGAGCAGCGGCACCGCCAGCCACCCGAAGACGCCGAAATTGATCGCCCGGACGAGCTCTGCGTCGATCGACCGCAGCAGGTCGAATTGCTTGGGCCCGAAAAAGAAGCGGACGCCCTGCGGTGCCTGCGGAAACGTGATGCTCAGCGCGACGAACTCGCGCGTCGTCTCGCCGGGTCCGGGGAGCGGCGTCGGACGGAACTCGAGCCGGGCCTGCCCGGGATTGAGCGCGGTCGCAAGGAAGTAATGGTCGTCGATGCCGGCAAACCGGAACTGCCCTTCGTTCACCGGCTGCTCGCCGAGGTTGGCCGCGGCAATGCGCGTGACCTCCCCGTCGCGGTGAAAGATCGCCTGCGGCGGCTGGGTGTAGTTGCCGGTGAAGAAGCTGCCACCCGCCGAGATCGCACCGAGGTCGCCGAGGCCGGCGCCCCAGAGCACCGTCGGATTGAGCGCGCGATCGCCTTGACGGATGTCGGCGGAAAACGTGACGAGATACGTGCGCGGGTCGAACCGCAGCTCCTTGCGCGCGCGGAGTCCCGTCGTATCCTCGAAGTCGAACACGACGCTCGCTTCGTTCGTGTGGGCGTCCACGCGGCCGGCGGTATCGCCGCTCACGCGGTACAGCGCGCTGTTCAGCCGGCGCGTCAGCTCTTCATCGTCGACACGAAGGAGGAACGGGGTCGGCTGGTCGGCGTCGCGCGTCGACGGCACGAGATCGACCGGGGCGCCGCCAGGGTTCTGGTACCCCTTCAACCGCCAGCGGACGATCTTCCCACCGCGATTCGACAGCGTCGCGGTCACGGTGGAGGTTTCGACAACGATCTCCCGCTCGCCACGCTCGCCGACGACGACCGGCGCCGTTTCAGCCGGGGGGGCCGCCGGAGCCGGTGCGGGCGCCGGCGTGGCCCGTTCTGGCGCCGGCGCGGCTGTGCCCGGCGGCTGTGGGGTCTGGGTGCGCGGAGGAGGCGCAGGGGGGACAAACAGCGCCTGATAGCCGTACAGCACCAGGAACGACAGGACAACCGCAATGAGGACTCGACGTTCCATGCGGCTACTCCTGCAGCGGACGCACGGGTGTGCGAGCGGATGGCACTGGATCCACGCCGTGTCCGCCGAGGGGATGGCAACGAGCCAGCCGGCGACTACCGAGCCACAGCCCATGGGCGGGACCGTGGACCAACACCGCCTCGCGCGTGTAGTCCGCGCACGACGGATAGAATCGGCAACAGCCTCTAAATAACGGTGAAATAAGGATCTTATATGCCTTGAGCGCGCCCAGGACGACGATGGCCGTCGCCCCCGATAGGCGGTGGTGCCGGCTGGTGGCGCCCGCCGCGTTCGAGCGCAGCGCGGTAATCGGCTTCAACGCTGGGGAAGGACGCATCGAGCATTTCCCGACGTGGAATGAGGACGACATCGAGGCTAGTGGTCACCTTCTGGCGCCTGAACACCTCGCGCGCCAGGCGTTTGGCGCGGTTGCGCTCGACCGCAGACCCGAGCTTTCGCGTCGCGGCAATCCCGAGCCGCGACACCTTGCCGCCATTCGGCAACACAACGAGCGTCATGAATCGGCCCCGCGCCCGGGCTCCTTTGCCGTAGACGCGCTCGAAATCGGACCTGCGCCGGATCCGTTCGGCCGCGGGCAACGCCTGGCCGCTCATGCCGGCCTTCCTGTCTGATCTCTGGCCTATCCTTCGTCGGCGACGGTCAGGCGCTTACGACCTTTGGCCCGGCGGCGCTTCAGGACGATCCGGCCGTCTTTCGTCGACATCCGGATGCGAAACCCATGGGTCTTTCGACGCCGGCGTACGTTGGGCTGATAGGTGCGTTTGCCTTTCATGTTCTTCCCGTCGCCTGTGCGCCCCCTTGTCGAAGCGGGACGAATCGGTCTCGCGCGCGATGGCGCACAGAATTTTCAATAGTAGTCGTCGCTTGCGCGAAGTGTCAACGACGTGTGCTACATTGCGCGCTTCGGCCGTGGCAATCATGGGCGGCGCTACTTGGGTTGCTTCGGTTTGTTCCCCAAGATTTCCACACCTGTGGAAAACATTGTGGAAAAGCCGGGATTCCTGCCAGGTTAGTGCGAAATACCTTGGTTTTTGGGTTGCTTCGCCCGGGCGAAGGTCTCTAAGCGCATGATTTTCGGCCTCTGAACGCTCATCGTGGCCCTCAACCGCCCGTCGTACGGCTGTTCTTGAAGGCGAAAGTCAGCTTTTTCTTCGTGTTTTCCTCCATGGACGCCAGTATCTGGGACCAGATCCTCTCCCGAGTCGAAACCAAGGTGAATCGGCATAGCTTCTACACCTGGTTCAAACCGACGGCGCTGGTGGTCGACGGCGGTCACGCGATCACCGTACGTGTGCCGAACCCGCTCTTCAAGGACTGGCTCACGAAGCATTACTCGGTCGTTCTCTCTGAGGCGCTCGCCGAGGTGCATCGCGCCGGCGCGGCGCTCGTGTTCGTCGCGGAAGGTATGCCACCCTCGCTGCCGCCGGCCGATGAAGCGCCGCCGCCGACCGAGGCACAACCTGCCGAGACGCGCGCCGCGACAGCCCCTGGCGGTCTCAACCCACGGTACACGTTCGATACGTTCATCGTCGGGCCGTCGAACCAGTTCGCGCACGCCGCCTGTCGGGCCGTCGCGGAGGCGCCATCGCGATCGTACAACCCGCTCTTCATCTATGGCGGGGTGGGGCTCGGCAAGACCCACCTGATGCACGCGATCGGCCATTACGTGCTGCAGCACGATCAGTCGCTCCGCCTCACCTACATCTCCTCAGAGCGTTTCATGAACGAGATGATCAACGCTCTGCGGTACGATCGCATCCTCGACTTCCGCGAGCGCTATCGATCGGTCGACGTCCTGCTCGTCGACGACATCCAGTTCGTCTCGGGCAAGGAAGGGACGCAGACCGAATTCTTCCACACGTTCAATGCGTTGTATGACGCACAGAAGCAGATCGTTCTGAGCAGCGATCACCCACCCCACGAAATCCCGGCCCTCGAGGAGCGGCTCCGATCGCGGTTTGAATGGGGGTTGATCGCCGACATCCAGCCGCCCGATATCGAGACGAGGGTTGCGATCCTCAAGCGGAAGGCCGAAGCCGAGGCGGTACCGCTGCCAGACAGCGTCGCGATGTACATCGCGGGCCGGATCAAGTCGAACATCCGGGAGCTCGAAGGCTCGCTCATCCGGTTGATCGCGTATGCGTCGCTCACCGGGCGCGAGATCTCGCTCGATCTCACCCAGGACGTGCTGAAGAACGTCCTGGATCAGGACGAGAAGGCGGTCACGATCGAGACGATCCAACGGTTCGTCTCCGACTACTATCAGCTCAAGATCGCGGAGTTGAAGTCACGCAACAACTCGAAGTCGGTCGCCATGCCAAGGCAGATCGCGATGTACCTCTGCAAGACGCTGACAAACGCATCTCTGCCGGAGATCGGCCGCAGCTTCGGCGGCAAACACCACTCGACGGTGATTCACTCACTGAAGAAGGTGGAAGACATGAGGAAGCGTGACGGGGATTTCAACAGCCTGATCAATAACTTTCTCGAATCGTTTCGCTGAATTCGAACCCGTCCACAGCTGCGCTCCGCTCGAGGCTGTGCATGCTTTCCAGTGGCTGGAACACGCACAGGATCCGACAGGATCCCGAGCGTGAAATCCGGACATTTATGCACAACGTAACCCCTTGATAGGAAAACACTAACGCTCGTAAATTAGTTTTTACGCAGCACCTTTTTTCCGTTATAATTTCCTATCTCTTCTTCTCCTCTCAAAGAGGATCCGTCAACCGCGGACCGCCACTCCGCTTGAGGTCATCAACCGTTATGGAACTCGTAGTCCGCAAGACTGAGCTTCTGCGAGAACTGCAACTTTTCCAGGGCATCGTGGAGCGTAAGAACACGATCCCGATTCTCGCGAACGTGCTCATCGAAGCCAGGGACAACGAAGTGAGGCTGCTCGCCACAGACCTCGAGGTGGCGCTGCGGAGCCGGTGTCAGGCGTCGGTCGCCAAGGGAGGGTCGCTGACGCTGCCGGCGAAGAAGTTGTACGAGATCATCAAGGCGCTTCCGGAAACCGACGTTCGCATCGAGGAGGACAAGAACGGCGTCAAGGTGGCCGCCGATCGGTTCGACTCGAGAATGCAGACGCTGCCGCGCGAGGATTTTCCGATACTGCCCGACGCCAGTGGTACCGCGCGGGCCGCGCTGCCGCGCGCCGCGCTCAAGGAAATGGTTGCGAAGACGCAGTTTGCGATCACCGGCGAGGACACGCGCTATTTCCTGAACGGTGCGAAATTCGTGCTCCGGCCCGAGAGCCTCACGCTGGTGGCGACCGACGGCCATCGCCTTGCGCTCGTCGAAGCCCCGCACAAGGTCGGGGTCACCGAAGAGGTCGGCGTCATTCTCCCGAAGAAGACGTTGCTCGAGCTCGGCAAGCTGCTCGTCGAGGGAGAAGGTGACGTGCTGTTCGAGACCGGGGAGAACCACCTGTTCTTCGACGTCGGCGGACGGATGCTCATCTCACGCATGATCGACGGCCAGTTCCCGGCCTACGAGCGCGTCATTCCGAAGAACAACGACAAACAGATCGAGTTCGAGCGGGAGCGGCTGACGAATGCGGTCAAGCGGGTGGCGCTGCTCTCCAACGAGCGATCGCGCGCGGTGAAGTTCGAAATCGACAAAGGGAAGGTGGCGGTCACCTCCAGCAGCTCCGAATTCGGCGAGGCGCGCGAGGAGCTGCCCGTCGAGTACGCCGGCGGAGCGCTGGCCATCTCCTTCAACGCACAGTACGTACTCGATTTTCTCAACGTCGTCGAAACCGACGGTGTGCTGCTCTCGCTCAAGGACGAGGTCAGCCAGGCCATCATGACGCCGGTCGGCGCCGAGGGATACAGCTACACGTACGTGATCATGCCGATGCGGATCTGATCCAGGGGTGCGCGTGGAACATACCGAACAGCAGCAGAACCCTTCTTCGCACCTCGCCCAGCCGGAGCCGCCGGTCGCCGCCGGTCCGAATGGCAACGGCTCGGTGGACGATTACGGCGCAGACAAGATCAAGGTTCTCGAGGGCCTCGAAGCCGTCCGGACGCGCCCGGCCATGTACATCGGGTCCACTGGCGCGCCGGGCCTGCACCATCTCGTCTACGAAGTGGTGGACAACTCCATCGACGAGGCGCTGGCGGGCTTCTGCGACCAGGTCGACGTCACGATCCACATCGACAACTCCATTACCGTCGTTGACAACGGGCGCGGGATTCCAGTCGATCGTCACGCGAGCGGCAAGTCGGCCGCCGAGGTCGTGCTGACCGTGCTGCACGCCGGCGGCAAGTTCGACAACGAGAGCTACAAGGTGTCGGGCGGACTGCACGGGGTGGGCGTGTCGGTCGTCAATGCACTCTCCGAGCGCCTCGATCTGGAGATCTGGCGCAACGGCCAGGTCTACCAGCAGAGCTACGAGCGCGGGCATCCGCTCGGCGACCTCGAATCCACCGGGACGACGCAGCGGCGCGGCACGAAGGTGACCTTCAAGCCCGACCCGCAGATCTTCGAGACGATCGAGTTCAGCTTCGACACGCTCGCCCAGCGCCTCCGCGAGCTCGCGTTCCTCAATGCGGGCATCCTCATCACCATTCACGACGAGCGCGACGGCAAGGAGCACAAGTTCCAGTACGAAGGCGGAATCGTGTCGTTCGTGCAGCACCTGAACAAGAACAAGGTGGTCATCGACGAGAAGCCGATCTTCATGAAAGGCGAGAAGGACGGCATCGACGCCGAGATCGCGCTGCAGTGGAACGACGGGTACACGGAGCTGATCTTCTCGTTCGCCAACAACATCAACACGCACGAAGGCGGGACGCACCTGTCCGGTTTCCGGGCGGCGCTGACGCGGACGATCAACTCGTACGCGGTGAAGAACAACCTGACCAAGGACCTGAAGGACGCCAGCATCAGCGGTGACGACATCCGCGAAGGGCTCACCGGCGTCATCAGTGTCAAGATCCCCCGGCCGCAGTTCGAGGGACAGACGAAGACGAAGCTCGGCAACACCGAGGTAAAAGGCATCGTCGAGGCGATCGTCAACGACAAACTCGGGCAGTTCCTCGAGGAAACCCCGGCCGTCGCCAGGCGCATCATCGGAAAGGCGGTGGATGCCGCGCGGGCCCGCGAGGCGGCGCGCAAGGCGCGGGATCTCGTCCGGCGCAAGGGGGCACTCGACGGGAGCAGCCTTCCGGGCAAGCTGGCCGACTGCCAGGAGCGCGACCCGGCGCTGAGCGAGATCTACATCGTCGAGGGCGAGTCGGCCGGCGGCTCGGCCAAGCAGGGACGCGACCGCCGCTTCCAGGCGATCCTGCCGATCAAGGGCAAGATCCTCAACGTCGAGAAGGCGCGTTTCGACAAGATGCTCGGCAGCGACGAGATCAAGACGATGATCGCGGCGCTCGGCTGCGGCATCGGCGCCGAGGACTTCGACCCAGACAAGCTGCGGTACCACCGCGTCATCATCATGACCGACGCGGACGTCGACGGCTCGCACATCCGGACGCTGCTGCTCACCTTCTTCTATCGGCAGATGCCGCAGCTCATCGACCGCGGCCATATCTACATCGCGCAGCCGCCGCTCTTCCGCGCGAAGCGGGGCCGGACGGAAACCTACATCAAGGACGAGCGCGAGCTCGAGACATTCCTCATCCGCCGCACGGTCGAATCGCGCGTCGTCGAGCTCGCCGACGGGAGCGAGTTGTTCGGCGAGACGCTCGAGCGATCGCTCCAGCGGACGATCGCGTTCCGCAAGCTGCTGCAGCAGGTGACCCGCCGCGGCAATCCGCCCGACATCGTGTCGGCGCTGCTGCAGTTCGACGCCAGAGACAAGTCGTTCTTCGAGCACCGGGAGAAGCTCGACGTCATCGCCGCGCGGATGACGACCCCTGTGCGCGCGCTCGCCGTGAGCCGCGACGACGAGCACAACGCGTACGTGCTGGCGGTGGAGGATCGCTCGCAGGGGTATCCCAGGGGATACAGCATCGGTGTCGATTTCATCACCTCCGGCGAGTACCGGACGCTGCTCGCCGCCTATCGCGAAATCCGCGATATCAAGTTCCCTGTCGTCGTGAAGACGACCGGCGCCGCCGGCGAGGAGGAACCGGCGAAGGCCGCAGCCTCCGAAGAGCCCAAGGCGGGGCGCCAGCGGCGCGAGCCCGATGTGACGCTCGAGAGCGTCGACGCGTTCGTCGAGTTCTTCATCGCCGCCGGCAAGAGAGGGATCGCGGTGAACCGGTACAAGGGCCTCGGGGAGATGAATCCGGAGACGTTGTGGGCGACCACCATGAATCCGGAGCACCGCACGCTGCTGCAGGTCCGGGCTGAGGATCACGCCGAAGCCGACCAGATGTTCACCACGCTGATGGGCGACCAGGTGGAGCCCCGGCGGAAGTTCATCGAAGACAACGCGCTCGATGTCAGGAATCTGGATGTGTAGGCCCGGTCCTTCCGGACCCGACGCCAAGTCATGAACACGGCCCCGAACAGAATCCCGGTCAACATCGAAGACGAAATGAAGCGCTCGTACATGGATTACGCCATGAGCGTAATCATCGGGCGAGCGCTGCCCGACGTGCGAGACGGCCTGAAGCCCGCGCATCGCCGCGTGCTGTACGCGATGCGCCAGATGGGGCTGGCGTCGAATCGCGCCTACCGGAAGTGCGCGAAGATCGTCGGCGAGGTCATCGGCAACTACCACCCGCACGGCGACGCGCCGGCCTACGACACGCTGGTGCGCCTCGCCCAGGACTTCAACATGCGCTACCCCCTGGTGGACGGCCAGGGGAACTTCGGCTCGATCGACGGCGACCCTCCGGCGGCGTACCGCTACACCGAAGCGCGGCTGAAGCCGCTCGCCGAAGAGTTGATGGCGGATCTCGACGAGGACACCGTCGATTTCGTGCCCAATTTCGACGAGACGACCGAGGAGCCGACCGTCCTCCCGGCGCCCTTCCCGAACCTGCTCGTGAACGGGTCGACGGGGATCGCCGTCGGCATGGCGACCAACGTGCCGCCGCACAACATGCGCGAGGTGGTCGACGCGGCGATCTGGACGATCGAGAGCGCGCAGGCCGACGAGCCGCCGTCGCTCCCCGAGAAGCAGCGGAAGCTGCTCGAGCTGGTCCCCGGCCCCGACTTCCCCACCGGCGGCTACATCGTCGGCAGGCAGGGAATCCAGCAGGCGTACCTGACCGGCCGCGGCGCCGTCGTGATGCGCGCCCGGGCGGAGGTCGAGACCAGCAGAAAAGGCGACCGGTCATCGATCGTCGTGTCCGCGATTCCGTATCAGGTCAACAAGGCGAAACTCATCGAACGCGTCGCAGAGCTGGTGCGCGAGAAGGCGCTCGAAGGAATCTCCGACATCCGCGACGAGTCGGATCGTGAAGGCCTCCGCATCGTCATCGACCTGAAGCGCGGCGAGATCGCCGACGTGATCCTGAACAACCTGTACAAGCACACGGCGCTGCAGAGCAGCTTCGGGATCATCATGCTCGCCATCGTCGGCGGCCGGCCGAAGGTGCTGTCGCTCGTCGATTTGATCGACAATTTCGTCGAGTTCCGCCGCGAGGTGGTGCGCCGGCGGACCGAGTTCGAGCTGCGGAAGGCCGAAGCCCGGCGGCACGTCCTCGAAGGATTGAAGATCGCGCTCGACCACCTGGACGCGGTCATCGCGCTCATCCGCGCGGCGAAGAACCCGAGCGAGGCACGCGACGGCCTGATGACACAGTTCGGCCTGACGCAAGTCCAGGCACAGGCCATTCTCGACATGCAGCTGCAACGGCTCACCGGCCTGGAGCGGCAGAAGATTCTCGATGAACTCGCCGAGCTGCTCAGGCTGATCGAACGGCTGCTGGCGATCCTGTCGAGCGAGAAGCTGCTCATGCAGATCGTCGTCGACGAGCTCAGGGCCGTGCGCGACAAGTACGGCGACGATCGGCGGACAGAGATCCTGCCCGAGGAAGGCGAGCTCCGGATCGAAGACCTCATCGCCGAGGAAGACATGGCGATCACGGTCAGCAACACCGGGTACATCAAGCGGACGGCGATTACGACCTACCGGAACCAGCGGCGGGGCGGCAAGGGCCGGATCGGGATGCGGACGCGCGAGGAGGACTTCGTCAGCCACCTGTTCGTCGCCTCCACGCACGCCTACATCATGATCTTCTCGGACCGCGGCCGCGCCTACTGGCTGAAGGTCCACGAGATTCCAGACGTAGGCCCGGACGGCCGCGGCAAGGCGATCGCGAACCTCGTGTCGATGGAGGAAGGCGAGCGCATTGCCGCCCTCCTGGCCGTCAAGGAGTTCGAGACCGACAGGTTCATCGTCATGGGGACGCGCAACGGGGTCGTCAAGAAGACCGAGCTCGCCTCCTTCAGCAATCCGCGCGCCGGCGGCATCATCGCCATGGGGGTGGAGGACGGGGATGCGGTCATCGCGGCTCAGGTGTCCGACGGCAAGGGCGAGATCTTCATCGGCACCCGCGACGGCATGTCGATCAGGTTTGCCGAAAGCGACGTGCGGCCGATGGGACGCACCGCCTACGGCGTCCGCGGGATTTCGCTGCGCGAGGGCGACGCCGTGGTCGCCATGGAAGTGCTCCGGCCGGGAGGCACCATCCTGTCGGTGACCGAGCAGGGGTACGGTAAGCGCACCGGGCTCGACGAGTACCGGATGCAGGCGCGCGGCGGCATCGGTATCATCAACATCCAGACAAGCGAGCGTAACGGCAAGGTGGTCGGCATTGCGCAAGTGACCGACGACGAAGAGCTGATGCTGATCACGCAGCAAGGCAAGATCCTGCGCATGCCCGCAAAGGACATCCGCACGATCGGCCGCGCCACGCAGGGCGTGAAGCTGATCGACATCGAAGGCGACGATCGCGCGGTCTCGATCGCGAGACTCGTGGAGAAGGACGAGGACGAGGGTTAGTCGAAACGCTCCGCACGTCGATGGGAACATCGAGGCTCCGAGACGCCGAGACCACTGTGGCTGCTATTTCTCGGTGCCTTGGTGCCTCGGTGCTTCGTGGGCGCTTGTTGCGTTGATTCCTCTCGGCGCCGCCTGTGCCTGGCCGTCCCCCGAGCGCCAGTTCCTGATCGAGTTCTTCCAGGCCTGCCGCGTCTACGACACGACCGTGCTCGCCAGGCTCGCGACGGTCCCGTGCGACCCGCGAACGGACGGCGTCGTGCAAAGCTTCGCCATCGTGAAGATCGAGCGCGCGAACGGCGGCGCGGACCTCGCCCGGCGAGTGACGATTCGTGCGCGGGTGCGCTCCTGGGAGGGAGAGCTGTCCGAGCGTGCCATGACGCTCGACCTGGAGCGGCGCGACGGTCAGTGGAAAGTGACGAGCCTCACGCCACCTCGAGCTTCGCAAACTTCGCCCGCAGCGTCTTCTGCCCCACCGAGGTGAACCGCACCACCAGCTTCGCGTCGTCGTCGAGCGGCTCGATGCTGAGGACCGTCCCTTCGCCGAACGTCGGATGGCGGACGCGGAGGCCCGGCCGCAGCCCTCCCGGCGCTGACTGGTCCTCGTCTTCGTAGGCATAGAGCGCCGGCTCTTCCCGCACCTGACGGCCCCGCCGGCCGTACTGGGTGCGCCGGAACTGAGCGAACGAGGACTGATACGGCGAGGCGAAGCTCGTCGACGGCACCTCCTCGAGCAATTCCCGGGGGATCTCGTCGATGAAGCGCGAGGGCTCGGTCGACTGGTATTCGCCGAAGACCCGCCGGCGCGCCGCCGAGGTGATCACCAGCCGCCGCTCGGCCCGCGTGATACCGACATAGCAGAGCCGTCGCTCCTCCTCGAGCTCCGCCTCCTCGTCGGTGGAACGGGAATGCGGGAACAGTCCCTCCTCGAGACCGGTCATCATCACGACCGGGAACTCCAGCCCCTTGGCGCTGTGCATCGTCATCATCAGCACCCGCGCGTTCTGCGTGCCCGCCTCCTCGTCTGCGTCTGACAGTAACGACAACTGGTCGACGAACCCAGCGAGCGACGGCTCCGGCGTTCGCGTCTCGTATTCGCGGGCCGCGGACACGAGTTCCATCAGGTTCTCGATGCGGCTTTCCGCCTCCTCGCTGCGTTCATCGCGCAGGGCCTGGAGGTAACCGCTCTGGTCTATCGTCCTTCCCAGCGCGATGGAGACCGATTCCCGGCGCCCCATCTCGGTCAACCCCGCGACGAGGTCTCGGAAGGCGGCCAGCGCGGCGACGGCGCGCGGCGCCAGGACGCGCCGATCGACGGCGTAGAGGAGGCGCGACCAGAGCGAATTGACGGCCGCCGGCTCTTCCGCCGGGGCCGAGCCGAGCAGCGGCGTCGAGGCGGGGCTGTCCGGCAGCTCCAGCGATTCCACCGATTCCATCACCCCTTTCCCGACGCCGCGTGCCGGCACGTTGATGACGCGGCGGAGGCTGACGTTGTCGTGCGGGTTCAGCAGGAGCTTCAGATAGGCGAGCGCGTCCTTCACTTCCTTCCGCTCGTAGAATCGCACCCCGCCGATGATCTTGTAGCCGGTGCCAGACCGCCGCAGCGCGTCTTCGAGCGTGCGCGACTGCGCGTTGGTGCGGTACAGAATCGCCACCGTGTTCCCGACGTCCTCGTGGAGCGCCTCGCGGACGGCGCGTGCGACGAACTCGGCCTCGTCCAGATCGTCGCCGGCGCGGTAGTACAGCACCCGAGCCCCTCCGGCGCGATCGGTGTAGAGCCGCTTCTCCTTCCGGTTCCTGTTCCGCGAGATGACCGCGGTGGCGGCGTCGAGAATCACCTGTGTCGAGCGGTAGTTGCGCTCCAGCCGGACGATCCGTGCCTCGGGAAAATCGTGCTCGAAGTCCAGGATGTTGCGCAGGTCTGCTCCGCGCCATTTGTAGATCGACTGATCCGGATCGCCGACGACGCAGACGTTGCGGTGTCGCGCGGCAAGTCGCTGGACGAGCAGGTACTGCGGCCGGTTCGTGTCCTGATACTCGTCCACCATCAGGTAGCGGAACTTCCCGCTGTAGCGTTCCCGCACCGGCTCGGCGCGCTCGAAGAGCTCCACCGTCTTGAGCAGCAGGTCGTCGAAATCGAGGGCCGCGGCCTCTCTCAGCATGCGCAGGTAGCGCTCGTACAACGCGCCGAGCTGCCGGTCGCGCGGGCTCCAGGCGCTGGCCGTGAAGATGTCGGGCCCCTCCATCCGGTTCTTCGCGTGGCTGATGCGGGCGAGGGCGACCCGCGGCTGCACGGCCGAGTCGTCCATGCCCAGCTCCCGCATCGCCTGCTTCACGACCGCGAGCTGGTCCGTGGAGTCGTAGATGACGAAGTCCCGTGAGAGGCCGATGTGGGGCGCCTCGCGCCGCAGGAGCCGGGCGCAGAGCGCGTGGAACGTGGAGATCCAGAGCTGACGACAATCGACGCCGAGCAAGGCCTCGACGCGCGTCCGCATCTCTTCCGCCGCCTTGTTGGTGAAGGTGACCGCGAGAATCCGATCCGGCGGACACAGCCCGGCGCTGACGAGGTGGGCGATCCGGTGGGCGATGACGCGCGTCTTGCCGGAGCCGGCGCCGGCGAGAATCAGGAGCGGGCCATCGGTGTGGAGAACGGCGTCCTGCTGATCGGGATTGAGGCTGGAAAGCAGATCCAAGCCTTCATTCTAGCGTCGTCCCTACTCGACCGTGACGCTCTTCGCGAGGTTCCGCGGCTGATCGACGTCGCAGCCGCGGCGGACCGCAATGTGGTAGGCGAGCAGTTGCAGCGGAATCGTCAGGAGAATCGGCGTCAGGAGCGGGGTGGTCTCCGGCATCGGCAGCATCACGTCCCTGTCGTCGAGCACCGCCGCCATGCGCCCGTCGCCTTCGGTCGTCACGGCAATGACGGCGCCGCCACGCGCCTTCGCCTCCTGGACGTTGCCGATCATCTTCTCGAAGACGCGATCGTTCGGCGCGAGGGCCACGACCGGCATCTGTTCGTCGATGAGCGCGATCGGCCCGTGCTTCATCTCGCCCGCGGGATACCCTTCCGCGTGGATGTACGAGATTTCCTTCAGCTTCAAGGCCCCTTCCAGCGCGATCGGGTAGTTGATGCCGCGGCCCAGGAACAGGAAATCGGCGCGGTTGTAGAAGCGCTCGGCCACCTTCTCGGCCGGCGCCGCCGCCTTGAGCGCCTGTTCGAGCAGGTGCGGAATCTCCAGGAGCTCTGCGATGTGGCGACAAATCTCCAACGGCGCGAGTGTGCCCCGCACCTGGGCGAGGTACAGCGCCAGCAGCTGCAACGCCACCAGTTGCGACGTGAACGCCTTGGTCGAGGCGACGCCGATCTCCGGCCCGGCGTGCGTGTAGACCGTGCCGTCGGCCTCGCGCGTCGCCATGCTGCCGACGACGTTGCAGATGGCAATCGTGCGTGCGCCCTTGCGTCGCGCCTCGCGCAGGGCTGCCAGCGTGTCGGCGGTCTCGCCCGACTGGGTGATCACGATCGCCAGCTCTCTCGGCGCGACAATCGGGTTCCGGTACCGGTACTCGGAGCCGTAGTCGACTTCCACCGGCAGCGCTGCCAGCGCCTCGATCAGATACTTCCCCACCAGCCCGGCGTGCCAGGAGGTGCCGCACGCAATGAGAGTGACTTTCTCGAGCGAGCCGAGCGTCTCGTCGCTGATGTTCAGCTCCTCGAGGAAGACCCGGCCACGGTCGAGCGACACGCGCCCGAGGATGGTGTCGCGCGCGGCGGCGGGCTGCTCGTAGATCTCCTTGAGCATGAAATGCTTGTGCCCCCCCTTTTCCGCGGCAATCGGATCCCACAGGACACGCTGCGTCGTCTTCGAGACGGCGCGGCCGTGAAAGTTGGTGAACTGCACGCCCGAGCGGGTGATGACCGCCATCTCCTCGTCGCCGAGGAAGACGACGTCGCGGGTGTGGGACAAGATCGCCGGGATGTCGGAGGCGACGAAGAACTCGCCGTTGCCGAGGCCCACCACGATCGGCGGCCCGTTGCGGACGGCCACAATCTTCTCGGGGTCCTCCACCGAAACGAGCACCAGCGCGAACATCCCGCGCATCACCGCAAGCGCCCGACGGACCGCGTGCTCGAGCCCGTCGTCGCGCATCTCCCGCTCGACCAGGTGCGCCACGATTTCGGTGTCGGTCTCGGTCTTGAACTCGTGACCCTGCACCCGCAGCTCAGCCTTCAGCTCCAGGTAGTTCTCGATGATTCCGTTGTGAACGACGACGATGCGCCCGGTGCAGTCGAGATGGGGGTGCGCGTTCTCTTCAGTCGGCCGGCCATGGGTGGCCCAGCGCGTGTGTCCGATGCCGTAAAGGCCGTCTACCGGCTGCGCCCGGATCGCCTTCTCGAGATTGTCGAGCTTCCCCGCCGACCGGCGCAGCGCGATTCCCTCGGGACCGACGACCGCCACGCCCGCCGAGTCGTACCCGCGATATTCCATCCGCCGCAATCCGTCGAGCAGCACGGGCACGACGGGCTTGGAGCCGATATAGCCGATGATGCCGCACATACAGCGGCCTCGGGGCCCGAGAGACCAGGAGGCCTCAGGACCCTTGGCCTTTCCTCCGTTCAGCCCAGCCTTCGACGTTCCTCTGGCGTCCGCGGGCGATGCCGAGCGCGCCGGCCGGCACGTCCTTGGTGATCGATGAGCCCGCTGCGACGTACGCCCCCTTGCCGATCCGGACCGGCGCCACCAGCTGGGAATCGCTGCCGATGAACGCCCCCTCCTCGATGACGGTCTGAGACTTCTTCCGCCCGTCGTAGTTGCACGTGATCGTGCCCGCGCCCACGTTGACGTTGGGCCCGATGGTCGCGTCGCCCAGGTAGGACAGGTGATTGGCTTTCGACCCGGCGCCGAGGCTCGTCTTCTTCAGTTCCACGAAATTGCCCACTCTGGCCGCCTCGCCGACCTCGGTTTCTGGACGCAGGTGCGCAAAGGGACCAATCGACGCCCCTGCTGCAACCCGCGCACCAACGATGAGGCAGAAGTTGTGGACCGTTACGCGATCGGCGATTTGCGCGTCGGCAATACGGACGGAGGCGTGAATCTCGCACGCCGCCCCGACGCGCGTCTGTCCCTGAATGACCACACCGGGGTGTATCACTGTGTCCGGACCGATTTCGACGTCCGGGTCGATGTACGTGGTGGCCGGATCGATCAGCGTGACCCCGGCCGCCATCAGTTCCTCGTTCTTTGTCTGTCTCATGATGGCGCTCACTTCCGCGAGCTCGGTGCGGCTGTTGACCCCGCGGATTTCGGCGGGGTCCTCCACGAGAAAGGTTTCGACCGGCCGCTTCCGCCGGCGGTAGGCTGCGACGAGGTCCGTCAGGTAGTACTCCCCTTGCGCGTTTCGCGCCGCAATTGTCCGCAGGGCACCAAAGAGCGGCGCGAGGTCGAAGGCGTAGATGCCGCTGTTGATCTCCCGCACCTGGCGCTCCGCGGGAGACGCATCGCGCTCCTCGACTATCCGTGCGATGCGGCCGTTGGTGCGGATGACCCGGCCGTAGCCGTACGGCCGCTCCACGACGGCCGTCACGACGGTGGCCGCCGCCCTGGCTGCCCGGTGCGCCGCCAGCAGTCGCTGGAGCGTGGCCGGGCGGAGCAGTGGCACGTCGCCGGACAGCAGCACGATGGTGCCTGTGAGCCCGCCGAGCATCGGCTCGGTCTGCTGGACGGCGTGGGCGGTTCCCAGTTGCGGCTCCTGGACCACGAAGACGACGTCCGGCCGGCCACGGAAATGTTGACGCACCGTCTCGGCCTGGTGGCCGACCACGAGCGTGGTGCTGGCAGGCGAGATCGCGGCTGCCGTGCGCAGCACGTGATCGACCATGGACCGGCCGGCCACCGGGTGGAGAACCTTGGGCAAGGCTGATTTCATCCGGGTGCCTTGACCGGCCGCCAGGATGACAACGTGGACGTCTGAGCCGGCTACGGGGCCAAGCGTCATAACCCCGAGTCCTTCATCCGCTCGATGACGGCGTAGATGTATTTTGGCGAATGCCCATATTTATGGGCTAGCTCAACAACGATTGCACGTCTCCTGACCCGTCTATTTATGGTCAATCGACAGAATTCGAGCCATACATCCTGGTCTGGCACCACCTTGCGAGGCTGATTGTCTAGGGTGTCGGGCCCAACAACAACCGTGAACTCCCCTCGTTGGTCTGTTAGTTGACCAATTACTTGATTGTCGTTACCTCTAAGAAACTGTTGATGAAGCTTCGTAAGTTCTCGACCAACCATTATTGGTCGATTGACAAACATCTGGGACATCTCAGTGAGGGTCTTCCGAATCCTGTGCGGTGTCTCGAAGAATGTGAGTGTATGAGAAATGGTTTGAATTCGCGCTAGCCACATCTTTCTGTCTTTTGCCCGAGACGGAACAAACCCAAAGATGGTTATCGGCTCCATTGGGAAGCCCGACGCAATCGCGGCAACGAGCGGTGCGCAGGCTCCCGGGATCGGATCCACGGCGATGCCGTTCTCCACGCAGGCGCGCACCAGCTCGATGCCGGGATCCGAAATTCCGGGTGTGCCCGCATCGCTGACGAGAGCGAGTGAGTCGCCCTGCTGGAGGCGTGCGACGAGCTGCGGCAGCCTGGATCGGATGTTGTGCCGGTGAAAACTAATAGTGGGCGTCGAAATTGCGAAATGTGCCAGGAGTCCTGCCGTGCGACGGGTGTCCTCCGCGGCAATCCGGTCGGCCTCTCGCAGCACGCGGAGCGCCCGCATCGTGATGTCCTCGAGATTGCCGATGGGCGTGGAGACGAGGAACAACGTGCCGGACATCGGGCGGAAAGTATTGTACCATTGCGAGATGAGCGCTCACCGACCGGAGGCACAGAGCGCCAGCCATGATCACGCATGTACCCATCGGAGCCATTTCCGCACTTTGTCGACGATTACCTGGCCTACCTCTATGAGGTGCTCCCGAGCCAGGCGAGCGCGGACGGCGTCCACCTCCACGACGACCTGCTCGAAGACCTCAGCCGCGCGTCCGTAGAAGCGCACGTCCGAGCCCTCGCCGGCTTCGGGCGCCGGCTCCAGCAGATCGCCCCCGCCGTCCTTCCGTCGGCCGAACAGGTCGAGCGCCTGGTCGTGGCCGCCAACATCGACGCCCGCATGTACGAGCTCGAGGCGGTCCGCAGCTGGGAACGGAACCCGCAGGTGTATGCGGACACGCTCGGGACGAGCCTGGCGGGGCAGGCGCTGTTCGATCACGCGCCCCAGGAAGAGCGCGCCCGCCGGGTCGTGTCGAAGCTGCGGCAGACGTCGCGCCTCGTGGAAGCGGCCCAGGAGAACATCCGGGAGTGTCCCGGGATTTTCGTCAAGATCGGCCTCGAAACCTGGCGGGGTGTGCAGAAGTTCATCGAATCGGATCTGCCGCGCGCGTTTGCGACGCTCGACGACTTGCACATCCTGGCTGACCTGGCCGACACCTCCGCCGAGGCGACGCAGGCGATCAGGCGCTACCTCGAGTACCTCGAACACGACCTCGCGCCGCGCGCGAAGGCGTCGTTTCGGCTCGGGCGCGAGACGTTCGAGCGGAAGCTGAAGCTCGAAGAGGGCATTACGCTCAGCGCCGACCGGCTGCTGGCGATCGCGCAGCGCGAGCTGCATCAGGTGCAAGAGGAGTTCCGCACCGTGGCGGGTCGCATGAACGGCAGCGATCCGATGAGCGCGTGGCGGCGGGCGAAAGAGGAGCATCCGCAGCCGGGTCAGCTGGTGACGGTGGCGCAGGAGCAGCTCGAGGAACTCGAGACGTTCCTGGAGCGGCAGGCGATCGTGTCGCTGACCGGGTCGGAGCCGGTGGTGGTCGCGCCGTCGCCGGAATTCTACCGGTGGGCGTTTGCCAGCATGTGGACGCCGGGGCCGTTCGAGCCGAAGCCGAGCCGTGCGTACTATTACCTGACGGACGTCGACCAGGAGTGGTCGCCGGAACGCCAGCAAGAGCACATGCGGGACTTCAATTTCCCGACGCTCTGGAACATTTCGATCCACGAGGTCTATCCCGGACACTACCTGCACTATCAGCACCTGCGCCGGGTGGGCTCGAAGGCGCGCAAGTCGATTCTGTTCGCGCCGGCCTCGTTCGTCGAAGGATGGGCGCATTACTGCGAGCAGATGATGGTCGAGGCGGGGTTCCACCGTGGCGACAACGCGTTCAAGCTGGGGCAGCTTGCCGAAGCGCTGGTCCGCCTGGCTCGGTTCGTCGTCGCCATCCGGCTGCACTGCGAGGACCTGTCGGTGGAGCAGGGGATGCGGTTCTTCCGCGACGAAGCGTTCCTCGAGGAAGCGACGGCCCGCCGCGAGGCGGAGCGCGGGGCGTTCGATCCGACGTACCTCGTGTACTCAGTGGGGAAGTTGATGATGTTGAAGCTTCGTCGCGACTACCAGGACCTGCAGGGCGGCAAGTTCTCCATGCGGGCCTTTCACGACGCCGTGCTCGGGCAGGGAAACGCGCCGTTCTGGGCGCACCGTCGTCTCCTGCTCGGCGACACCTCCGATGCCGTAGTGGAGTAACGCATGCCGCTCTACGAGTACGAATGCGACGCCTGCGGACGGCGCTTCGAGCTGATTCGGCGGTATTCCGACCCCGCCGTCGACAGCTGCACGGTGTGCGGCAAGGGTCCCGTGCGCCGGCTGTTCTCGTCGCCGGCGATCCAGTTCAAGGGGTCGGGCTGGTACGTCACCGACTACGCACGCAAAGGGCAAGCGGAGAAGACGAGCGGTGGGAAGAGCGACGCCGGCGGGAGCGAGGCGGGGTCGGGCGAGAAGCAAGGCGACGGCGCCGGTAAGGGCGACGCCGCCGGCAAGAACGACGGGGCCGGCAAGGGCGACGACGGACCGACCTCTACACCCCCGGGAGCGACCGGGACGAAATCGTAGGCTCCAGCGATTCGAGGTAGCGCCGGAACGGTTCGGCCAGATCCGGCCGTCGCAGCGCGAAATAGACAATCGCTTTGAGGAAGCCGAGCTTGTTGCCGGTGTCGTGGCGGACGCCGTCGATCTCGTATACGTAGACCGGCCGCTGCCGCAGCAGGTGCCGGAGGCCGTTGGTCAGCTGAATTTCGCCGCTCCCATCGCGCGAGGTCGCCTCGAGCGCCGGGAAGATATCCGGCGTCAGGATATAGCGGCCGATGATGGCCAGATTGGACGGCGCGTCCTCGCGCGCGGGCTTCTCGACCAGATCCTTCACCCGGTAGACCCGCCGCCCGAGGTCCACGCTCTCGTCCACCGCCACGATGCCGTAGCTCGACACCTCCTCCGGCGCGACGCGTTCGACCGCCAGGACCGGTCCCTGGACGCGCTCGAACACGTCGATCATCTGACGCAGCGCGGGTGGATTCGCGTCAATCACATCGTCGCCCAGGATGACCGCAAACGGTTCGTCGCCGACGAGGTTCTTCGTGACGAGCACCGCGTGGCCGAGGCCGAGCGGCTCGCCCTGCCGCACGTAGGCCACGGTGATCGGCTCGGTAATCTTCCGGATCTCGTCGAGGAGCGCCGTCTTGCCCCGCTGCTCGAGATAGCTTTCGAGCTCCACGGCGACGTCGAAGTGATCCTCGATGGCGTTCTTGCCGCGCCCCGTGACGATCACGATGTTCTGGATGCCGGACTGGACGGCCTCCTCGACGCCGTACTGGATCACCGGCTTGTCGACCAGCACCAGCATTTCCTTCGGCTGCGCCTTGGTGGCGGGCAGGAAGCGCGTGCCGAGACCGGCGGCGGGAAAGACAGCCTTCCGGATCGTGGCAGTCATCCGGGCCATCGTATCTCAGGATAGGATCTGAAGCGCCATGATTGACCCCGCGCTGCTCCGCGACAACCTGCCGTCGGTCCGCGCCGCCCTCCAGACCCGCGGCCTCGACCTGGGCGGGGATCTCGACGAGATCGTGACGCTCGAGTCGGCCCGCCGCCGAATGATTCCGGAGATCGAAGGGCTGAAGCGCGAGCAGAACGCGTCGGGCGACGAGGTGGCGCGGGCGCGACGGCAGGGGCTCGACATCGGGCCGATCCAGGAACAGAACCGGGGGCGCGGCCAGCGCATCAAGCAGCTCGGCGTGGAACTGGAGGCGATCGAAGCGCGGCGCAACCGCCACCTGCTCACGATTCCGAACATTCCGCACGCGAGCGTGCCGGTGGGGAAGAGCGCCGGCGACAACGCCGAAGTGCGCCGCCACCTCGCGCCGCGCGCGTTTGCCTTCACGCCGCAGGCGCACTGGGACCTCGGACCCGCGCTCGGCATCATCGACTTCGAGCGCGGCACCAAGATCGCCGGCGCGCGCTTCACGGCGCTCGTGGGGGCCGGCGCGCGGCTGGCCCGCGGGCTCATCAACTTCATGCTCGACCTGCACACGAAGGAGCACGGCTACACGGAAGTCGAGCCGCCGTTCATGGCCAACAGCGCGGCGCTGACCGGCACCGGCAATCTGCCGAAGTTCGAGGCGGATCTGTTCAAGATCGCCGGCGAGTGGGATCTGTACCTGGTGCCCACCGCCGAGGTGCCGCTGACCAACATGCACAGCGGCGAGATCCTCGACGGGCGCCGGCTCCCGATCCGCTACACGGCGTACACGCCGTGCTTCCGGAGCGAGGCCGGGTCGTACGGCGTGGACGTGCGAGGCCTGATTCGGCAGCACCAGTTCGACAAGGTCGAGCTGATGGTGTTCAGTGCGCCGGACCGTTCCTACGACGAGCTGGAGCGGCTCACCGGAAACGCGGAAGAAGTGCTGAAGCGGCTCGAACTCCCGTTCCGTACCGTGCTCTTGTGCACCGGCGACATGGGCTTCGCGTCGGCCAAGACCTACGACATCGAAGTGTGGCTCCCGAGTCAGAGCACGTATCGGGAGATCTCGTCCTGCAGCAACACCGAGGCGTTCCAGGCGCGCCGTGCGAACATCAAGTTCCGGCCCCCGGGCGGCGGAAAGGCGGAGCTGGTTCACACGCTGAACGGCTCCGGCCTTGCCGTGGGCCGGACGCTCATCGCCATCCTCGAGAACTACCAGCAGGAGGACGGCTCGGTCGTCATTCCCGACGCACTGCGGCCGTTCATGGACGGGCAGAAGGCCATTCGCGCGACGTAGGAATGTCGGTCCGCCAGAAGGCGGGCGCTGCCGACGCGACGTGGTACGCAGCGTCGGGCGATGGCAACCAGCAGGACGACTCGGTCCGTGACTCCGGCGCGGTCTACATCTACCACGCAAACGTCGAGTTCCGTCCTGCTGGCGGCCGGTGCGACAATCGATGGTGCGGAGGGATGGCCGAGTGGTCGATGGCGGCGGTCTTGAAAACCGTTGGCCCCGCAAGGGGCTCGGGGGTTCGAATCCCTCTCCCTCCGCCATCCCCTGATCCGCGCGTGACAATCCAGGCCCACCTTGCCGGGGGATGAAGAGCGGCCTGGCATGGGCAAGACGCTCTTCCAGACCGGGCCCCTCGAGCGGGGCGTCTTTCTCGAGCGCGTGAACCGGTTCGTCGTGAGGTTTCGGCGCGGCCGGGCCGAGGGGATCGCCCACCTCGCCAATCCCGGTCGGCTCGCCGAGGTTCTCCTTCCCGGCACCGAACTGCTCCTCGAGCGTCGCCCGCAGAACCAACTCGCCTGGAAGGCGGTTGGCGCCACATGGTCGGCGCGCTGGCCGGGCGACCGGCCACGCACGGTCTACCTCGACACCACCCGGATCAACCTCCTGGCCGAACGGCTGATCGCGGAGAAGCTCATTCCCGAACTCCGCCACTATCAGATCGACCGGAGAGAGATCGCCGACGGCAAGTCGCGATTCGACTTCCTGCTGCGCGCTCGCCATGGCAGCTTTCTCCTGGAAGTCAAGTCGGTCACGCTGGCCGAGCGCGGCCTCGCCTTCTTTCCCGACGCCCGTACCGAGCGCGGTCGTCGTCATCTCCAGGCACTGGCTCGTTACGGCGACCGGCGCCGCCGCCGCGCCGGCGTGCTGTTCCTCGTGCAGGGAGCCGTGGACAGATTCCTCCCGGATTTCCACAACGACCTGGACTTCGCCCGAACGTTCTCCGCCGTCCGGAGCCGGGTGGCCCTTCTCCCGTATCGAGTCGATCCCGCGCTCGGGGACGACGGAGGGATCGCGTTTGCCGGTCGGCCCACACGACTTCGCGTCCCCTGGCGCCTCCTCGATGCGGGCGTTCGAGACGCCGGCTTGTACTTGCTTGTCTTGCACGTGCCCCAGGACACGTGCGTCGAAGTGGGTGCCCTGGGACCGCGCACGTACCGGAGCGGATTCTACGTGTATACCGGCTCAGCTCGGCGCGGACTCGACCAGCGCATCGCACGACACCTCCGCCGGCGCAAGCGCTTGCACTGGCACATCGACTTCCTGCGGGCGCACAGCCCGCGAGTTCAGGCGTTCCCGATCCGGGGGGCGTCGGACGAATGTGGGCTCGCCGCCGGGATGGGGCGCGTCGGAGGCAGCCTTGTCGCGGATTTTGGCTCCTCCGACTGCCGCTGCGCGGGGCACCTTGTCTGGTTTCCGGAATCCCCGGTGCACACGGCGGCGTTCCAGGAGCTGCTCACCCGGATGCGCCACGCAGGCGGCTCGTCGGCGTGAGCGTAAAGATTCCCATTGTCGTATGATTGGGGTTCCCGCACACTGACGAGGATTCGGTCGGACGAGTGGAGCATCACGATGGATATCATGGAAACGATAATCGCGTGGATCGCAGTGATCGGCTTGCTGGGCCTGACGGTGGGCGGCCTGGTGCACGCGCTCTTCTTCAGCCCCTAGTTCAATGGGGCACTGCGCGTGAGCGTGGTCACACGGCAGCCCGAACGAGGCAAACGGGCACGCCGTCCGTGTGATTTCTTCGAGCGACCTACAGAGGCACGGAGCGTCCGGCGGGAGCCGGGCACTCCGTGCACCAGGAAACGGACTAGCTCGCCTTCCGGAAGAGCACCAGGAACAAGTCGTTCGGCTGGCTTTGCGCCGACCACTGCCGGTTGACGCTCACCGTCGTCAAGCCGGCTGCATTCGCCTCACCAATCACGACCTCCGGCGGCACGCCGTGGCCGCCCCGGTTCGCCGGGGCACCCGCGGGGAGTTCCGAATTGGGCCGCGGCGGGAAGTCGATGATTGCCAGCCGGCCGCCCGGCTTGAGCGCCGCCGCCATGCTCTTCAGGATCTCCTGCGGCTGCGCCAGGTGATGGTACGCGTCGCGGATCAGGACCGCGTCGCAGCACCCCGGCGGCAGGTTCGTCGACCGCTCGGCGCCCGCCAGCACGGTGACATTGGTCAGCCCTTCCTTCGTGGTGACCTCGCGCAGGAACGCGAGCTGCTTCTCGCCGATGTCGGTCGCAAACACCCGGCCCGACGCCCCGGTCCACTTGCCGAAGGCCACGGTCCAGGCGCCGAACCCGGCGCCGACGTCCGCGATCGCCATCCCGGGTTTGAGTTCCAGCAAGTCCACGAGCCGCGGGACCTCGACGGCCGCCGACTTGAGCATTGCGTCGGTCAGGCCCTGCTGACCCTGGGGCTGCTGGGCGATGAGCGGGGTGAACAGCAGCAGGAAAAGGACGGGCGCGAACGCAGCTCTACGCATGGACGTCACTCCCTGGCAATGTGTTCCGGCTGAAGCCGGACGTCGGTTCTCGCTACAGCTTGAACAAGTCGTCGAACGCCTTGCGCGGGTTGTCGACCCGTGGCGTGGTGGTCTCGCGCTCGACGGTCGCGCGCGCGGCGAACAGCGTACACGTGTTCTTCGTGTTCTTGGGTGAAATTCTGGCGGGAACCGCTTGCATGCACTCGAAGCGGCTGCCCGGATCGAAGTAGGTGCACTGCGCGCAGCTGCGAAGCTCGACGCCGCACCGGGGACAGCGGCTCTCGTATCCAACCGCCGCGTCGATCATCGCGCCGCACTGCGAGCAGCGCACCACTTCGCGAAACCCCGGCATGTTCACCGGGCGAGGCGCGTCGCGCGAGATGCGGCGGGTCGCGGCGGGCGCACCCGGCTCGGGCGCCGGGCGGCCCGACGGCGGCTTCCCCTGCCGGTCACGCTCGTCGTCCTGGTAACCGCGCTGGCGGTACTTGCGGTCGCTCATCGGGGTGGGTATCTCATCGGTGCGATTCCATGTCGCGGGCTCGGCCCTGAAGTACTTGGGAAGAGGCCGATCACATTACCACGTGAAGTGGGTGGCCGTTTGTGCATAAAATCTCGTGGGGTGCCCAGCCCCGTAGGGGGTGCCCTTGATCCTTTTTTCACAACATGGTACAAAACGGGTGCTACACGGGCACCCCGTCATTCATGCCCTTCCTAATGCACTGGAACCGCTTTCATGACTTCCGCAGTGCGATGAACACTGCGGCGAATTGATAGACCGCGAGAACAAAGAACATTCGGGTGGATAGGTCGGATCGAACAGCCACTCGGCCGTTCGTGCCGAACGACGCGATCGTGTGCTTGACGACCCGCCGGTGCCCGTAGGGTCATCACCGGGGGTCATCCTCGTACCGACGCAGGGTGTTGCCGAGGTACGAACGCGAGGCCACGCGCGGCAAGGCGCCGGCGGAGCGGGCCACTCGCTATAGACACGGCCGCCCCGGGGGTGGTTGGGGTTGCGCCACGCGCGCGACCTCCGACGTAGAACCCGCGGTGTGTGAGAAGGAGGAAGTACAGGCGCTGGGTGCCTCCTTTCGGGGGGGGCGATGCGATGAGTTCGACCGACAGCCCCCGCCGAGGCGGGCGCCCCAACTGTCACGTATCAGATGCCGCAGATCTTTGGTCGCAGCGCGAATACGCTCGCCCGAGCAAGCCTCGTCGGTCTGCTCCTGATGGCCGGTGGCCTGATCGGCCTCCTCATGGTGCTCGGACGTTCGTCCTACGTCACGCGGGCGCAGGAGTTCGTCGAGCAGCCAATCCAGTTCAGCCATCTCCACCACGTCGGCGACGACGGGATCGACTGCCGCTATTGCCACACCTCGGTTGAGACGTCGTCGTTTGCGGGAATCCCGCCGACCAAGACCTGCATGAACTGCCACTCCCAGATCTGGTCGAGCGCGCCGATCCTCGAGCCGGTGCGCGCCAGCTTCCGCGAGGACCGCCCGCTCCGCTGGATCCGCGTGCACGATCTGCCCGACTTCGTCTATTTCAACCACAGCATCCATCTGAAGAAGGGCATGGGGTGCGAAACCTGCCATGGACGCGTGGACGAGATGCCGCTGATGCGGCAGGAGAATTCGCTCCTGATGGAGTGGTGCCTCGACTGCCACCGCGCGCCGGAGCAGTTCGTGCGTCCGCGCAGCGAGGTGTTCACGATGGGCTACCGCCCGCAGGTTCCGCAGTCGGTGATCGGCCCGCAGCTCGTGGAGGAATACGGCATCCAGAGCCTGACGAGCTGCTCGACGTGCCATCGGTGATCCGTTCATGACCGCACGCTACGACATCGACGCGCTGCGCGCGCGTCTCGGCGACACGCGGGGGCGCGAGTACTGGCGAAGCCTGGAGGCGCTCGCCGAAACCCCGGAGTTCAAGGAGTTCCTCCACCGCGAATTTCCCGCGAACGCGTCGGAATGGCTCGATCCGGCGGGACGCCGCACCTTCCTGAAGCTGATGGGCGCCTCGCTCGCCCTGGCGGGTGTCACCGCGTGCACGCGGCAGCCCGCCGAGGCGCTCGTCCCGTACGTGCGCCAGCCGGAAGAGCTGGTCCCGGGCAAGCCGCTCTTCTACGCGACGGCGATGCCGATGAGCGGCGCCGGCATGGGGCTGCTCGTCGAGAGCCACGAAGGGCGCCCCACGAAGATCGAAGGGAATCCCGATCACCCTGCCAGCCGCGGCGCGACCGACCTGTTCGCCCAGGCGTCGATTCTCGGCCTCTACGATCCGGACAGGTCGCAGGTCGTCACCAACCTTGGCGTCGTCCGGCCGTTCAGCGCCTTCGCGAGCGCCGTCCAGGCGGTGGTCTCCACGCAACAGGAGACCCAGGGCGCCGGACTCCGAATCTTGTCCGAGACGGTGGCCTCGCCGACGCTCGCCGCACAGATTGGGGAGTTCCTCCTGCGGTTTCCCCGCGCCAGGTGGGTGCAGTGGGAGCCGGTGGGGCGGCACAACGCGCGCGAGGGGAGCCGGCTCGCCTTCGGCGAGTACGTCGATTCGCAGTACGCGCTCGAGAAGGCGACGGTCATTCTCTCGCTCGACGCCGACTTCCTCTGCACCGGCGCGGCGGGCGTGCGAAACGCCCGGGCGTTCGCCTCGCGGCGTCGCGCCGCAGGGGAGCGTGCGCGGACGAACCGGCTCTACGCGGTCGAGTGCACGCCTGCCAATACCGGGACGAGGGCCGACCACCGCCTGTCGCTGCGCCCGTCGCAGGTGGAGGCGTTTGTCCGCGCCGTGGCCGTCCAGCTCGGCGTGGCAGGCGTCGCGGCCCCGGAGTTGCCGGAGGCGGCCAAGACGTGGGTGGCGCCGCTCGTCAAGGACCTGCAGGCAAGTCGTGGCCAGAGTCTCGTGATCGCCGGCGACGGCCAGCCGCCGGTCGTCCACGCGCTCGCCCATGCGATGAACGATCTGCTGGGCAACGTCGGCGCCACCGTCGTCTACACAGAGACCGCCGAAGCGCGGCCGATGAACCAGGTCGCGGGTGTGCAGGAGCTGGTCGCCGACATGACCGCGGGCGCGGTGGAGTGCCTGCTGATTCTCGGCGGCAACCCGGTGTACACGGCCCCGGCGGACCTGGACTTCGCCGCGGCGCTCGAGCAGGTGCCGTTCCGCGCGCATCTCAGCCTGTACGAGGACGAGACCTCCGCGCTGTGCCACTGGCACATTCCCGAGACGCACTATCTGGAAACATGGAGCGACGTGCGCGGAGACGAGGGGACGGCCGCCATCGTGCAGCCGCTGATTGCGCCGCTCTACGGCGGCCGGTCCGCGCACGAGGTGGTCTCGGCGCTCGGCGAGCGCGGCGAGCGGCCCGCCTACGAGCTCGTGCGCGAGTACTGGTCGAAGGTGACCGGCCTGTCGATGCAGGCGCCGGCGCCGGCACCCGCCGCACCGCCGAGCGGCAGGGAGATCGCACCGACCGGCGCGGCGGAGAGCGCACCGCCCCCGCAGTCCCAGGCCGCACCGTCAGTGGGGGCTGGCGCGGCGCCTGCGCCGCCGCCAATTGCTCCGGCGCCGCGGCCGCCGCTCTCCCCGTTCGACCGCGAGTGGCGGCGGTGGCTGCACAACGGCGTCATTCCGAACACGGCGTTCGCGCCGCGGGCCGTCACGCTGCAGGCCAACTTCGCCGCGGCGCCTGCGACCGGGGGGGCAGCCGGGTCCGGCCTCGAGGTGGTCTTCCGGCCCGACCCGACGGTGTACGACGGGCGGTTCGCGAACAACGCGTGGCTCCAGGAGACGCCCAAGTCGCTGACGAAGCTGACGTGGGACAACGCCGCGCTCGTGTCGCCGGCGACGGCCGTCCGCCTCGCGCTCGCGAGCGGCGACCTCGTCGAGCTGCGGCAGGGGAGCCGCTCGATCCGGATTCCGATCTGGCTCGCCCCCGGCCAGCCGGCCGACACCCTCACGCTCCATCTCGGCTACGGGCGGACGCGCGCCGGCCGCGCCGGCACCGGCACCGGCTTCAACGTGAATCCGCTCCGCACGGCGGCGGGCCTCGACATGCTGGCCGGCGTCGAGCTCGTCAAGACGGGCGAGACGTATCCGCTCGCGTCGACCCAGGACCACTGGTCGCTCGAGGGCCGGAACCTCGTGCGCGTCGCGACGCTGTCGGAGTACGACGAGGATCCCGAGTTCGCGCGGAAGCTGGAGCACCAGCCGATCACGGACATCACGATGTACGGCGACTTCAAGTACGAGGGGTACGCCTGGGGCATGGCGATCGACCAGAACGTCTGCACCGGCTGCAACGCGTGCGTCGTCGCCTGCCAGGCGGAGAACAACGTGCCGGTCGTCGGCAAGTCCCAGGTGCTCAACGGCCGCGAAATGCACTGGCTGCGGGTCGACCGCTACTACACCGGGGACCTCGAGAACCCGGACACGTACCACCAGCCGATGCCGTGCCAGCAGTGCGAGGCGGCGCCGTGCGAGGTCGTCTGCCCGGTGTCGGCCACCACGCACAGCAGCGAGGGGCTGAACGACATGGTCTACAACCGCTGCGTCGGCACGCGCTACTGCTCGAACAACTGCCCGTACAAGGTGCGGCGGTTCAATTTCCTGCTGTATCAGGACTGGAACACGCCGACGCTCTGGCTGCAGCGCAATCCGGACGTCACGGTTCGCAGTCGCGGCGTGATGGAGAAGTGCACCTACTGCGTGCAGCGCATCAACCACGCGCGCGTGGCGGCCAAGCTGGAGGACCGGGGCATCCGCGACGGCGACGTGCTGACCGCCTGCCAGGCGGCGTGCCCCACCGAGGCGATCGTGTTCGGCAACATCAACGATCCGGACAGCCGCGTGTCGCGGCTGAAGGCGAACCCGCTGAACTATGCGCTCCTCGCGGAGCTGAATTCGCGGCCCCGGACGACGTACCTGGCGATCGTGCGCAACCCGAACGCGGAGCTCGAGGCCGGGCGCGCCGCGGATGAGAGCGAGGGAAGGCGCTGATGGCCGTGCCGCAGAAGCCCGTCGAGGGACAGTTGCTGGAGGGGGGCGTCCCGGCCGGGCGCGCCGCGCCCGCCGTGATTGCACCGGGGCACACCTTCGAGTCGGTCACCGACAAGATCAGCGGGATCGTTCTGACCAAGCGGACGCCGATCGGCTGGTTCATCGGCTTCGCCGTCGCGTTCGCGTTCCTGATGCTGCTGAACCTCACGATCGGGCACCTGTTGATGACCGGCATCGGCATCTGGGGCAACAACGTGCCCGTCGGCTGGGCGTTCGACATCATCAACTTCGTCTGGTGGATCGGCATCGGCCACGCCGGCACGCTGATCTCGGCGATTCTGCTCCTGTTCCGGCAGCAGTGGCGCACCTCCATCAACCGGTTCGCCGAGGCGATGACGCTCTTTGCGGTGGCGTGCGCCGCCATGTTCCCGCTCCTCCACACCGGACGCCCGTGGCTCGCGGCGTACTGGCTGCTGCCGTATCCGAACACGATGGGGTTGTGGCCCCAGTTCCGCAGCCCGCTCATCTGGGACGTCTTCGCCGTCACGACCTACTTCACCGTGTCGCTGCTCTTCTGGTTCACGGGGCTCGTGCCCGACCTGGCGACGCTGCGCGACCGGGCGCAGTCGCGCGCGGCGAAGGTGATCTTCGGCGTCCTGTCGCTCGGCTGGCGCGGCTCGGCCCGCCACTGGCAGAACTACGAGGTCGCGTACCTGCTGCTGGCCGGCATCTCGACGCCCCTCGTGCTCTCGGTCCACTCGGTGGTGAGCTTCGATTTCGCCGTTTCGGTGCTGCCGGGATGGCACGCGACGATCTTCCCGCCCTACTTCGTCGCCGGCGCGATCTACTCCGGGTTCGCCATGGTGATGACGCTCGCGGTGCCGCTGCGGAAGTTCTACGGCCTCGAGGACTTCATCACGATGCGGCACATCCACAACATGACGAAGGTCATGCTCGTAACCGGCATGATCGTCGCGTACGGGTACGGGCAGGAGGCGTTCTTCGCCTGGTACAGCGCCAACCCGTACGAGGGCTACATGATGCTCAACCGGATGACCGGCCCGTACGCGCCGCTCTACTGGTCGCTCATCGCCATCAACGCGGGGATGATCCAGCTCTTCTGGTTCCGTCGCGTCCGTGACAACGTCGTGCTGCTGTTCATCCTGTCGCTGTTCGTCAACGTGGGCATGTGGCTCGAACGCTTCATCATCATCGTGACGAGCCTCCATCGCGACTTCCTCCCCTCCTCATGGGACATCTACCAGCCGACGCGGTGGGACTTCGCGATGTTCACCGGGACGATCGGCCTGTTCCTGTCGCTGTTCTTCCTGTTCATCCGCTTCCTGCCGGCGATCGCGATCTTCGAGATGCGGACGATCGTGCCGGAGGCGAAGCTGCAGCCGGAACAGCGCGGGTGATGTGATGGCACACAGCGAGACTTCACCAGCCGTTCACGGCCTGCTGGCCGAATTCGCGACGCCCGGGGGGCTCGTGCACGCGACCGAGAAGGCGCGCCTGGAAGGCTACCGCCACATGGATGCGTACTCGCCGTTCCCGATTGAGCACCTGCACGAGGCGCTCGGCCTGCGGCGCTCGAAGGTGCCGCTCATCACGCTCGTCGGCGGCATCCTCGGCGGCATTGGCGGCTACGCGCTCGAGTACTGGTCGCAGGCGATCGCGTACCCGTTGAACATCGGCGGCCGGCCGTACCACAGCTGGCCGCACTTCATTCCCGTCACGTTCGAGACGACCGTGCTCGGGGCGGCCCTCTCGTGCTTCGTCGGGATGTGGGCGCTCAACAGGCTGCCGCAGCCGTACCACCCCGTCTTTGGCGCGCCGGTCTTCGATCGGGCGTCGCGCGACCGGTTCTTCCTCTGCATCGAGGCGACCGACCCGAAGTTCGAGCGCTACGCGACCGCCAGGTTTCTCGAGGGGCTGCACCCGGTAGGAGTGACCGAAGTTGCGCCATAAGCCGAGCCACGATGCCAACGCCCAACGCCCAACGCCCAACGTCCAAGGGCCGGTGGGAGTTGGAGATTGGACCGTTGGGAGTTCAACCGCAACGCGACTGGTGATTGTCGTGTTGAGCGTTGCCTGTGGCGCATGCCGCCAGGACATGCACGACGCGCCGCGGTACGACCCGCTCGAAGCGAGCGCCTTCTTCGCCGACGGGCGCAGCGCCCGCGGGCTCGTCGCCAACGCCGTCGCGCGCGGGACGCTGCGGGAAGACGAGCATCTCTATCAGGGCACGATCGACGGGCAGCTCACCGACATGTTCCCGATGCCGGTGACCGCCGAGCTGATGGCGCGCGGCCGCGAGCGGTTCAACGTCTTCTGCTCCCCCTGCCACGGCCGCACGGGGCAGGGCAACGGCATGGTGGTGCAGCGCGGATTCCGGGCGCCTCCGTCGTTCCACCAGGAACGGCTGCGCAGCGCGCCCGTGGGGTACTACGTGAACGTGGAAACGAACGGATTTGGAGCCATGTCCGATTATTCGGCGCAGGTGCCGCCGGAGGACCGCTGGGCCATTGCGGCCTACATCCGCGCACTGCAGTTCAGCCAGCGCGCCACGGTCGGCGACGTGCCGCCCGATCGCCGTCCCGAGCTGGATCGGGCGCCGGAGGCCGCGCCCGCCGCCCCGGAGGCACGGTGATGGCCGACATGCCCACGCCCTACGCGCCGCCCGCCGAGATCGAGGGGCCTCGCTCGCGAGCGCTCCTGGTCGGTCTCGTTGGCCTGGCCGCCTGCGTCGCCGGGTTCATCGTCGACCGCGACCACTTCTTCCGGTCGTGGCTCGTCGCGTACCTGCTGTTCCTCGGGATCGCGCTCGGGTCGATGGGGCTGCTGATGATCCAGCACCTGTCGGGCGGCGCCTGGGGCGTGTTCCGCCGGGTATTCGAGGCCTCGAGCCGGACGCTGCCGCTGATGGCGCTCCTGTTCCTGCCCGTCGTGCTCGGGATGGGGACGCTCTACCCGTGGACGCACCCCGACCAGGTCGCCCAGGACGAAGTGCTCCGCCACAGGGCGATCTACCTGAACACCGGCTTCTTCCTGGCGCGCGCCTTCGTCTATTTCGCGGGCTGGATCCTGATCGCGTGGACGCTGACGCGCTGGTCGCGGCGCCAAGACGCTGGCGACATGCGCGTGAACCTGCCGATCCAGTACCTCGCCGGCGGCGGCCTCGTGTTCTACACGTTCGCGGCGACCTTCGCGGCGGTCGACTGGATCATGTCGATCAACCCGCACTGGTACTCGACGCTGTTCGGCTTCATCTTCGTCGGCGGGCACGGAATCTCGGCGCTCTCGTTCACGATCGTCGTGAGCACGCTGCTCGCCCGGTGGGCGCCGATGGATACGGTGCTCAAGCCGAGCCATTTCCACGACCTCGGCAAGCTGTCGCTCGCCTTCGTCATGCTCTGGGCGTACTTCAACTTCTCGCAGTACATGCTGGTGTACGCCGCCAATCTGGTCGAGGAGATCCCGTACTTCATCGCCCGGACGAGCGGCGGATGGCAGTACCTGGCGCTCTTCCTCGTCGTGTTCCAGTTCGCCGTGCCGTTCCTGCTGCTCCTGTCTCGCGATCTGAAGCGGATGCCGCTGCGGCTGGTGTGGGTGTCGGCGGCGCTGCTCCTGGTCCGCGACATCGATCTGTTCATGCTGGTGGCGCCGGAGTTCGACGCGGCGTCCGGCGCCAACCTGCACGTCCTGACCGGCGAGCACGCCTCGCATGTCTTCGTGCACTGGCTCGACCTGGCGGCGCCGCTCGCCATCGGCGGGCTGTGGGTCTGGATGTTCTTCACGCAACTGGCGCAGCGCCCGCTCCTGGCGTTCGCCGATCCGTACCTCCGCAATGCCCTCGAGAGTCCGGGGGGACACTGATGGCGCACGAGCACACCGCCGGGCACCCGTCCCCGGACGAGGAGTACCGCGAAACGCCGCCGGGCTCGACCTACGAGCACACCGACGCCAACGTCCGGATCATCGTCAAGTTCCTCCTGTGGCTCGCCGTGTCGGCGGTCGTCATCCACCTCGGCCTGGGCGTGATGTACGACGCGCTCGTCCGTCAGGCGACCGAGACGGAGCACGCCTATCCGCTGGCCGTCGCGCAGGAGGAGCCGCTGCCGCCGGCGCCGCGACTGCAGCAGTTCCCGCGCAACGAGCTGTACCAGTTCCGCCTCGACGAACAGAGCCTGCTCGAACGCTACGGGTGGATGAACCGCGAGGCGGGCATCGTCCACATTCCGGTCGAGGAGGCGATGCGGCTGACCGTCGAGCGCGGGCTGCTGGCGTCGCGCCCGCCCGAGACGACGGCGCCGGCGACCGCGCCCGGGCAGATGCCCGGCGACGCGAGCTCGGGCCGGACGATGGAACGGAGGAGGCAGTAGGGATGGGCCGACATGTCTTGTGCGCCGGGCTCCTCGTGGCGAGCGTCGCGCCCGCCTTCGCGCAGCCTGGATTTCCGAGCGGCTACGCCGGGCAGCAGACGCCGGGACCGGTGTCGACCGACGTGCTGCCGCAGCTCCGCGAGGTGACGTTCAAGCAGCGCCTCGACCAACGGCTGCCGCTCGACGCGGCGTTCCGCGACGAGAGCGGCCGGGCGGTGACGCTCGGCGACTTCTTCGGCCGCAGGCCGGTCGTGCTGGCGTTCGTCTATTACCAGTGCCCGATGCTCTGCTCGCAGGTGATGAACGGCCTGTCGAGCGCCGCCAAGGCGCTTCCCTTCGCCGCCGGGAAGGACTTCGAGGTCGTGCTCGTCAGCTTCGATCCCCGCGACACGCCGGAGATCGCCGCCGCGAAGAAGCGCGATCATCTCGGCAGGTGGCCGGAAGGGGACGCGGCGGCCTGGCACTTGCTCACGGGCGAGGAGGCGGCCATCCGGCGCGTCACCTCCGCCGCCGGATTCACCTACCGCTGGGACGAACTGACGGGACAGTTCGCCCACGTCAGCGGCATCCTGGTGGCAACCTCGGACGGGCGGCTCTCGCGCTACTTCTACGGCGTGGAGTTCTCGCCGAAGGAGCTGCGGCTGGCGCTCGTCGACTCGGGTGAGGGACGCGTCGGCAGCCTCATCGACGAGCTGTTCCTCTACTGTTTCCACTACGACCCGGAGAGCGGCCGGTATGGCCTGCTCGTGATGAACCTCGTCCGCCTGGGCGGTGTGCTGACCGTGCTCTTCATCGGGGCGTACATCGTGGTGATGCGCCTGCGCGAGTCGCACCCGCCGGTCGGCCGCGCGTGAAGGAGATGTCGTTGTCGAAGCGTGTTCGCGCCGGAAGGCTTGTCGTGAGTCGGACTCGATCGGTCCGGACGGTCCAGTAGGTATGCTGCCTGGAATCCCGCTGTTCCCCGAGCAGGCCTCCACCCTCGCCCCCGAGGTGGACAACCTGTACTTCTTCGTCACGGCGGTCACGGCGTTCTTCGCGCTGCTCGTCGTCGTGCTCGTGCTGATCTTCGCGATCAAATACCGCGATCGGACGGGCGAACGAGTGGGCGCGCCGATCACCGGGTCGATCCCGCTGGAGCTGGGGTGGACAATCGTCCCGTTCTTCATTGCGATGGCGATCTTCGGGTGGGCCACGCTGGTGTTCTTCCACATCGTGCGGGCGCCCGATCAGACACTGGAGGTCTACTCGACGGGCAAGCGCTGGATGTGGCGTTTCCAGCACATCGAAGGGCAGGGCGAGATCAACGAGCTGCACGTGCCGCTCGGCCGTCCGGTCAAGGTCATCTTCACCTCCGAGGACGTGCTGCACGCGATCTACATTCCGGCGTTCCGCGTCAAGGCCGACGCGATTCCGGGGCGCTACAGCTCGATCTGGTTCACGCCGACGCGCGCCGGGGAGTATCACCTGTTCTGCGCCGAGTACTGCGGCACGAAGCATTCGGGCATGATCGGCCGCGTGGTGGTGATGGAGCCGAACGACTACCAGGCATGGCTGAGCGGCGGAGGCGGGCTGTCGATGCAGGCGCGGGGCGAGCAGTTGTTCCAGCAGTTCGGCTGCGCGAGTTGCCACCTGCCGGACGGGTCGGGCCGGGGCCCCTCGCTCGCGGGCAAGTACCGCAGCGAGGAGTCGCTCGCCAACGGGACCACCGTGACCGTCGACGACACCTACATCCGGGAGTCGGTTCTGACCCCCCAGATGCGGCTCGTCGCCGGGTATCAGCCGGTGATGCCCACCTTCCAGGGACAGGTCAACGAGGAAGGGCTGATGAGCCTCATCGAGTACATCAAGTCGCTGCCGTCGACCCGACAGACGGCGGCCGCTCCCGCCGCTGCGGCGGTGGCGGCGGCTCCGGGGGCGCCGAGGTAGGACCGCTATGACGACCATCGTGATCCCGCGCGTGAACTATCTGAACGTGAAGACGACCGTGGCCTCGTGGCTCCTCACCAGGGACCACAAGCGGATCGGGGTGATGTACCTCGTCGTCGTGGCGCTCGCGTTCTTCCTCGGCAGCGTGTTCGCCGCGGGCGTCCGCATCGAGCTGACCACGCCGGAGGGCGATTTCGTCTCTGCGGACACCTACAACCGGTTGTTCACCATGCACGCCGTGTTCATGGTGTTCTTCGTGCTCATCCCGGTCGTGCCGGCCATTCTCGGCAATTTCGTCATGCCGCTGATGATCGGCGCCAAGGATGTCGCCTTCCCGACGCTCAACCTGTTGAGCTGGTACGTGTTCGTGACCGGCTTCCTGTTCACCATCGCGGCGCTGGCGCTGGGCGGGGTCGACACGGGCTGGACCTTCTACACGCCGTACAGCTCCAACGTGTCCGAGTCGAACGTGCTGCTGGCGGGAATCGGCATCTTCATCACCGGATTCTCGTCGATTCTGACGGGGCTGAACTTCATGGTCACGATCCACCGGATGCGCGCCCCCGGCATGACGTGGTTCCGGCTGCCGCTCTTCGTGTGGGCGCTCTATGCCACGAGCCTCGTGATGATTCTCGGCACGCCCGTCGTGGCCATCACGGTCGGGATGGTGGCGCTCGAGCGCGCGTTCGGCTTCGGGATCTTCGATCCGCGGCTCGGCGGCGACCCGGTGCTCTTCCAGCACCTGTTCTGGTTCTATTCGCACCCGGCGGTCTACATCATGATTCTGCCGCCGATGGGGGTCATCAGCGAGGTGATTGCCTGCTTCTCCCGGAAGAACGTCTTCGGCTATTCCTTCGTCGCGTTCTCGAGCCTCGCGATCGCCGTGTTCGGGTTCCTCGTCTGGGCGCACCACCTGTTCGTCGCCGGCATCTCGCCGTACTCGGCGATGGTCTTCTCGTTCCTGTCGTTCGCCGTCGCCATTCCGTCCGCGGTGAAGACGTTCAACTGGACGGCGACGCTGTACAAGGGCGCCATCTGGTGGCGGGCGCCGCTCATGTGGGTGTTCGGCTTCCTCGGGCTGTTCCTGGTCGGGGGCCTGACCGGCCTCTTTCTCGCCTCGCTCGGCCTCGACGTCCACCTCCACGACACCTACTTCGTCGTCGCGCACTTCCACTACATCATGGTGGGCGGCGCGATCATGGGCTTCTTCGCGGGACTGCACTTCTGGTGGCCGAAGATGACCGGCCGGATGTACTCGGACGGCCTGGCCACGGTGGCGGCGCTGCTCGTGTTCGTCGGGTTCAACCTGACGTTCTTCCCGCAGTTCATCCTCGGCTACCTCGGCATGCCCCGGCGCTATCACGTCTATCCGGAGGAGTTCCAGGTGCTGAACGTGCTGTCGTCGTCGGGCGCGTCGGTGCTCGCGATCGGCTACAGCCTGGTGGCGATCTACCTCGTGTACTCGCTCTTCCGGGGCGAGCGGGCCGGCGCGAACCCCTGGCTGGCGACGGGCCTGGAATGGAAGACCGAGTCGCCGCCCTTACCGCACAATTTCCCGGAGACGCCGATCGTGAACGAAGGCGCCTACGAGTATTCGAAGCGGGAGGTCAAAGTTGCCTAACGGAATCGTCGCCGGCGCCGATCCGCACGGGCACGGGCACCACCCGGCGCTCCAGCACCACTTCCAGACGCTGGATCAGCAGCACGAGGCCTCCACGCTCGGGATGTGGGTGTTCCTCGTCACCGAGGTGATGTTCTTCGGCGGCCTGCTGATGGCCTATCTGCTGTACCGGGTCTGGTATCCGGAGGCGTGGGCGGAAGGGAGCCTCGACCTCGACATCCGACTGGGCGGCTTCAATACCGTCGTCCTCATCGCCAGCAGCCTCACCATGGCGCTGGCGGTACGCGCCGCGCAGACCGGCGCGCAGCGCGCCACGGTGAGGTGGCTCCTCGCGACGATGGTACTGGGGGTGACCTTCCTCGGCGTGAAGGTCATCGAGTACGCGGAGAAGTTCGAGCTCCATCACGTGCCCGGCGCGAACTTCGTCTACGAAGGGCCGCACGGCAGGCAGGTGGAGATCTTCTTCTCCCTCTACTTCGGGTTGACCGGCCTCCACGCGCTGCACATGATCATCGGCGTCGGCCTGCTGTCGGTCATCACGTGGATGGCGTCGCGCGGCCGGTTCTCGACCGAGTGGTACACCCCGGTCGAGATTTCAGGCCTCTATTGGCACTTCGTCGACATCGTCTGGATCTTCCTGTTTCCGCTGCTCTACCTGGTGGACCGGGCGCATCATTTCGCGTGAGAGACCGACCATGGCAGGACACATCTCTCCGAAGCGCCTCTACTACACGATCTTCACCGCGCTGATGGTGCTGACGGCGATTACGGTCGCCGTGGCGTTCGTCAATCTGGGCACGCTCAACTTTCCGATCGCGCTCGGCATCGCCATCACGAAGGCGACCCTCGTCATCCTGTTCTTCATGCACCTGAAGTACAGCAGCCGCCTGACGAAGCTGGTGTGCGGGTCGGCATTCTTCTTCCTGCTCGTGCTCTTCGGGTTGACGCTCTCCGACTATCTCTCGCGCGGCTGGCACACCGCCCCGGGCGGCGTCAGCACTGGCGCCGGCACGCGCGTGACCATCGGGTCGGCGTCCGCCCAGCCGGCCCCCGGCGCGACCGACGCGCCCGCCGGCGCCGGGCGCTGATCGTCAGCACACCTGGTCGAAGGGGCTCCAGCGGGCGCGGGCGCCCTCCGTGCGTGGGGCGGCGAGCAAAGCGCGGGCGGGCCCGGCCGCCAGACCTGCGGAGGCGGAAAGGGCCGAGCTCACAGTAAAGTAACGAAGATGCTCGGTCCGATTCGCTCCCTCCTGTTCGTGCCCGGCACGCGGCAGGACCGGTTCGAGAAGGCGATGCAGGCCGGCGCCGACGCAGTCGCCTTCGACCTCGAAGACGCCGTCGAGGCGGCGCACAAGGAGCGGGCACGCGCCCTCATCGCCGAGTTCTTCGCCAAGCCCGCGTCGACCGCGGCGCTGCGGCTCGTCCGCTTCAACGCGGTGCAGACGGAACTCGGCGCGGCCGACCTCGCCTATTTCCGCGACATCGAGGGGTACGACGGCATCCTGCTGCCGAAGGTCGAGACATCGGGAGCGCTCGAGACGGTCGCGCGGGCGTTCGCGGGCCGCAGGCCACCCCGCCCGACGCCCCCGCTGCTGCCGCTTGTCGAATCGCCGCGAGCGATCCTGCGGGTGGCCGACATTGCCTCCGCCGCCGCCCCCGTGGCGGCGCTGCTCTTCGGCGCCGAGGATCTGACGGCCCAGCTCTCGGTGCCGCGGACCGTCGAGGGCGAGGAGCTCCTCGTCGCCCGCGGCCAGGTGGTGCTTGCCGCTGCGGCGGTGGGCGCCGAGCCGATCGACGCCGTCTTCACGAACCTCGACGACCTGGGCGCGCTGCGGCGCGACGCGGATCGGGCCCGCGCCGTCGGCTTCCGGGGCAAGATGGCGATTCATCCCAGGCAGGTGCCGGTCATCAACGACGTGTTCACCCCGTCGGCAGTCGAGGTCGAGCGCGCGCGGCGCGTCGTCGAGGCGTTCGAGCGGGCGCGCGCCGCCGGCGAAGGCGTGGCGAGGATGGACGACCAGATGGTGGAACTGCCGGTGGTCGAACGCGCGCGCCGCACGCTCGCGCTGGCGGCTGCGGTGGGCCGGGTTCTTTCGGACCCGGCCAAGCGCGCGGAATGACCCGCGCCGCCCCGCCCCTGGCCGGCATCACCGTCGTGGCCCTGGAGCAGGCGGTGGCGGCGCCGTTTGCGACGCGCCAGTTGGCGGATCTCGGCGCCCGCGTCATCAAGATCGAGCGGCCCGACGGCGGCGACTTCGCCCGTGGGTACGACACGAGCGTTCGAGGGCTGTCGGCGCATTTCGTGTGGCTGAATCGATCGAAGGAGTCGCTGACGCTCGATCTGAAGCACGCCGCCGCCGGCGGGATCCTCGCGCGGCTGCTCGCGCGCGCCGACGTGTTCGTGCAGAACCTGGCGCCGGGCGCCGCCGACCGGCTGGGGCTCTCGGCATCGGCGCTGCGCGCGCGCGATCCGCGCCTGGTTGTCTGCAACGTGTCCGGGTACGGCGCGGCGGGGCCGTATGCGGCCAAGAAGGCCTACGACCTGCTCGTCCAGAGCGAAACGGGTGTCGTATCGATTACGGGCACCGGGGACGTGCCGTGCCGGGTGGGCATTTCCATCGCCGATATCGCCGCCGGCATGTATGCGTATTCCGCCGTGCTGACCGCGCTCTTCCGACGGCAGGCGACCGGCACCGGGACGACGATCGACCTGTCGCTGTTCGATGCGCTCGTCGAGTGGATGGGCTTTCCCCTGTACCACGCGGCGTATACCGGGAACGAACTGCGCCGCAGCGGCCCGAACCACATCTCCATTGCGCCGTACGGGCCCTTCCGCACCTCCGCGGGCCATGTCTATCTGGCCATCCAGAACACCCGGGAATGGATCCGCTTCTGCAGCGACGTGCTGGGCCGGCCTGGGATGCACGACGAGGAGCGGTTCCGGACCAACGAGCAGCGGGTCAGGCACCGCGACGCGCTGCGCGAGGTCATCGAGGAGGTGTTCGGGACGCTGCCGCTCGACGAGGTGGCCGCGCGTCTCGAGCGGGCGCAGATTGCGTACGCCCGAATGAACTCCGTGCGCGAGGTGCTGGAGCACCCGCAACTGACAACGCGCGGCCGCTGGGCGGACATTGGATCGGAAGCCGGTCCGCTGCGGGCGGTGAAGCCGCCGGTGACGATTGAAGGCGTCGAGGCCGTGATGGGCGACGTGCCGGCGCTCGGCCAGCACACCGGCGCCATCCTGCAGGAGCTCGGCTTCGACGACGGCACGGTGGCGACGTGGCGGAAGGAGGCGGTGATCTGATGGCGATCAAGGAAGGCTGGACGGGGCGCGTGTTCGAGGACTTCCAGACCGGTGACGTCTACGAGCATCCGCTCGGACGGACGATCCTGGAGGCCGACAACATCTGGTTCTCCTGTCTGACGATGAACACGAACGCGATCCATTTCGACGGGGAGTATGCGAGCCGGACGCAGTTCGGGAAGCGGCTCGTCAACTCGTGCTTCACCCTCGCGCTCGTGACGGGCCAGTCGGTCATCGACCTCACCCTCAACGGCGTCGCGAATCTCGGGTGGGACCAGGTGCGGCTGCCGAACCCGCTGTTCGAGGGCGACACCGTCTACGCGCGCAGCGAGGTGCTCGACACACGCGAGTCGAAGACGAAGCCGTCAATCGGCATCGTCCGCGTGAAGACCACCGGCTGCAACCAGCACGGGGTGACCGTCATCGAGTTCACCAGGACGTTCATGGTGTACCGGCGCGGCCACGTCCCACGCGTGCCCCGGGGTCAGAAATAGACCCACGTGACCCCCTCGTTCCGGGGGTCGATCTTGAAGGCCGCCACGACCGGCATCGTCTCGAGCAGCCGGTGCAGCGCTGCGCGGATGCGGCCCGTTCCCTTGCCGTGGACCACCTCGAGGCGGTCGGCTTCGGCTCGAAGGGCGAGGTCGATCGCCTCCACCACGCGTGCGCGCGCCTCCTCGACGGTGAGCCCGTGGAGGTCGATCCGCTCGGTCACGGCTCCGGTCGTCTCCTCGCTGCGCGCCGGCGGAGACGAGAGCTCCCTCCGCGCACGCGTCTTCCCGCGCCGCTCCGGCGGACCGGCTTCGCGTGGCCGCTTCGGCGGGACGGGCGGGGCCAGATCCTGCTCGCGGCACGAGACCGTGGCGTTTTCCACCTGCACGCGATAGTGTCCGCCCCGGCCGGCCTCCACGACCACGCCTGGCTTGCGTCCGAGCGGCACCACGACGACGCGATCTCCCACCGCAAACGACATATGCAGGGCTGGTCCTTCGGACCCGCCGATCCGGGTAATCTTATCCCGTGGCCCTGAGTGCGCCCTTCCGTGTCGCGGTCGTGCAGGCGGCGCCGGTCGCCTTCGAGGTGGCGCGCACGCTCGAGAAGGTGAGCGATCTCGCCGCCGACCTCAGGCGGCGCGGCGCCCGGCTGGCGCTCTTCCCGGAAGCGTTCGTGTCGGCGTACCCGCGCGGCCTCGATTTCGGCGCCACCGTGGGCGTCCGGACGCCAGCCGGCCGGGAGCAGTTCCGCCGCTACTGGGAGAGCGCCATCGACGTGCCGGGACCGCACGTCGACGCCCTGGCGCGCGCGGCTCGGGCGAACGAGCTTCATCTCGTCATCGGCGTGATCGAGCGCGAGGGGGGCACGCTGTACTGCACGGTGCTGTTCTTCGCGTCCGACGGTGAGTGCCTCGGCAAGCACCGGAAGCTGATGCCGACCGGCAGCGAGCGGCTCGTCTGGGGCTTCGGCGACGGTTCGACGATGCCCGTGTTCGACACCGACATCGGCAGGATCGGCGCGGTGATCTGCTGGGAGAACTACATGCCGCTCCTGCGGGCGGCCATGTACGGCAAGGGCGTCGAGATCTACTGCGCGCCGACCGCCGACGGGCGCGACACCTGGCTGCCGACGATGCAGCACATCGCGCTGGAGGGACGGTGCTTCGTGCTGTCCGCGAATCAGTTCGCCCGGCGCCGCGACTATCCCGCCGACTACCAGACCGCCTTCGGCGACGACCCGGACACGGTCCTCTCGCGAGGCGGCAGCTGCATCGTCGACCCGCTCGGCCGCGTGCTGGCGGGTCCCGACTTCACCGGCGAGGCCATCCTCACCGCCGACATCGACCTCGCCGAGATCGCCCGCGCCCGTCTCGACTTCGACGTCGTCGGGCACTACGCACGGCCCGACGTGTTCCGTCTCGTCGTCGATGAGACACCGAAGCCGGCCGTCGCGTTCAGGCGCATTCCGCGGAAATCTACTAGAAAAACCCGCGCTCGGGGTGTATAACCTCGGCGACTCGCGCTCTGGCCGAGGGGCTTAAAGCAGCAACAGAACGCGGGTGGAGGGGACGCTCTGGCGGCATGTCGTCTACCACAGCGGTGCGGGGACGAGGTAACCGCCAAGGAGGAGGGGCCGTGCGGAGACTCTTCGTCGTCGTGACGCTTCTTGCGTTGTCGTCCGCCGTGGCGGTCGGTCAGCGTACGCCCGCGGCCGAAAAGCCCGGGCCCCAGAAATCGGGCTTCTACTCGTACTTCGACCTCAGCGCGGAGTTCGAGACCGGCGTCGGCATCGTCCAGCGTTTCACCTGCACGACTGGTCAGGCGACGCAGCCGGCGGTGTATGCGGGAAACGTGCTGATCGATTGCGACGGCGAGGTGCCGCACAACGAGACGACCATCGCCGTCAATCCGGTCAATCCGAACCACGCGGTCGGGGGCTATCACTCCTACCAGCTCCTTCCGCGCGGTGCCACGCTCCTCGCGCACGTCATCGGCACCACGTCGGTCACCTTCGACGGAGGTCAGACGTGGCGCGAGGTCGTTCCGCCCATTACGCCGTATCAGTTCACTGGCGATCCGGCAGTGGCCTTCGACTCGACGGGCCGCGTCTACTTCGCCAACATCGCCGATCATGAAGGCCCGGGTGGCAGCTTCACGGCTCCGAGCGTCATCGTGACGACGTCCGACGACGGCGGGGTGTCCTACTCGAATCCGGTGACCGTAGCCAGGGGCCAGACCGCGGTGAACCGCGGGGCCGACCCGCTGACGGTCTTCCAGGACAAGGAGTACATCGCGGCCGACCCGTACGCGGCGAGTCCGTACCGTGATCGGGTGTACGTGACCTGGACGAGCTTCGAGGAGCGCTTCGTGGGATCCACGCCGTTTGCGCGCTCGCCGATCCGCGTGTCGTTCTCAGACGATGGCCAGCGTTGGTCGTCGCCGCGAGAGATCAGCGGCTTCAATCCTGCCTGCGCCGTTCAGTTCGGCGGCGGGCCCGCGACCGAGTGTGACGAGAATCAGGACTCGGTGCCGGCGATCGCTCCGACCGGAAAGGTCTACGTGGCGTTCGAGAACTTCAATACGCCAGCCGAGAATCAGTACATGGTGGTGTCTTCCGGCAACGGCGGCTCGAGCTGGGGCGCGCCGGTCCGCGTCGATGCGGTATTCGACATCAACTATCCCGTCAACATCAGCGGACGTTCCACTCTGACCGGCTGCCAATTCCGCGTGAACGCGGCCGGCAACATTGCGGCCGATCCGAGCGATCCGACCGGCAACACCGTCTATCTGGTGTGGGCCGACAACCGGAATGGAACGGTGTCGGCCACCAATACCGACGTCCGCCTGGCCCGCTCGTCGGACGGCGGGGTGACGTGGACGGTCCACGTGATCGACGGCTCGCCGAACGATCAGTTCTACCCGTGGGTGGCGGTCGCGCCCGACGGCCGCGTGGACGTCGGCTACATGGACCGCAGCTACTCGTCGGGCCAGACGGTGTGCAAGTACGGGTTCACGTTGACGCGCCTGACCTTCGATGCGCTTGGCAACATCACCGCATCGGTCCGGCAGCGCGTCGATACCGGGCTGTCGCACGCGGACCAGTCACGGTGGTTTTCGGGGCTCACGAGCGGCAACGGGCTGTTCATCGGGGACTACAACGCCGTGGCGGTCGGCGCCGACGGCCGGACCTGGAGTCTGTGGACGGACCAGCGGAACGTCGTTGCCAATCCGCCGTCGCCGAGCCGCAATCACGGCCAGCACGCGGTCGGGACGATTTCGCCCTAGAAGTGAACGAGGAGGAGTCGCTGATGGCTTTCGTGCGCACGTTCCTGGCGGCCGCGATCCTGGCGCTGGTGGTCGCAGGTGTCGGCACGGCCGTGCTCCGCGCCAGGCAGGCCGGGCCGGCGCCCCGTCCGCCCGCGGGCGTCCAGCCGCTGCCGGTGGACCTGTTCACCACGAAGAACTTCTACCTGGACCGGAAGGACTGGACCGACCGGCGCTACTTCCGCTGCAACACGCCGCGGCAGCTGACCGACATGTGGCGCGACGAGCGCGTGGGGCAGTGGGGCGACTGCAATCTCGACCGCGACGTCGCGCGAATCGTGAGCCCGCATCCCTACAAGACGGCGCAGCAGCATTACGAGGCGCTTCTCGCCGAGGCACGCAAGACGGGCGGGCCGACCAGGCACACCCGGCAGACGCTGCCGCAGTGGGACGGCTGGTACCTGCGGCTCTCCCCCGGCGAGCAGTGGACCTGGGGGCGCAACCTGCAGGCCTCCACGATGGTGTCGCTGCTCACGCCGGAGTACCAGAAGCGCATGGTCCAGATGAACTACCACGAGGCGGTGAGCAACGCGCCGCAGTGGATGGCCGCCTTCTGCTACCCCGAAGGGATGATGCGCTGGTGGTCGCAGTTCACCTTCGGCGGCCCTATCGAGCTCATCATGACGCCGTACCAGATTCAGATGCTCGGCGGGAGCGCCGACAACCTGCTGCGCCGGGTGCTCATCGGCCAGAAGCACGTCCAGCAGGTGCCGCAGTGGTTCGGTGAGACGATCGGTTTCTGGAACGGCAGCACGCTCGTCACCTGGACGGCCAACGTGCAGGGATGGACCCTGTCACACTCGATGTTCGAGTTCAGCAGTTCGCTCGAAATCGTCGAGGTGTACAGGCCGAGCGCCGATGGGAAGGTGATCACGGTCGAAGCGACCTTCTACGATCCGGAAGCGTTCACCCAGCCGCTGCACATCGTCACGCCCTGGGAGCGGCAGGCCGGGCCGGACGATCCGGAGATGCGGCATACCTTCGTCGAGTGTCGCGTCCAGAGCACGATTCTGAACGGCCCCGACGGGCGGCCGACGCAACTGACGCCGCTCGACGACGGGTATGTCGATTACTTCGGGCGGCCGTGGGCGCAGAACTGGGAGAAGCATTTCGAGCGGGGCTGGAAGAAGCCGAACGAGTGATCCTGCGTGCGCGTGTGACTCGTGGCCATGACGGGCCATTTCATCGAGTGCGGGACGGAGAGGCCGGCCGGCGGGTGCACGAAGGAGGCCGGCCAGTTGCTCATCGTCGAGAACAATCAGATCGGAAATGGCCGTACGGCTGTCGCTGGCGTGTGGCACCACCGCAAAGAGTTGGACGAACCAACAGGTGCAGTACGACCTCTGACATGCGGAGCGACACCGCAAGAAGCTCCGCGTTGCCAGGATCTCTGCTGCCTCAATTGTGAAAAGGCGTCCGGCTCATTCCGGCAACGGCCAGCGTTCACCAGCGGCCGCTCACGCGGCTACAAGCTCTCGAACCACTTGCGATTGACGCGAACATCCTCGACGACGTAACAAGCGTTGACAGAGCCTTTCGAAGGCTGGTGGCGCCATCGACTTGACAGCTTCGAGCAGCTCATCCGCCCAGGACGTTTCCTCGGGGTCTTCTCGGTCCAGCCACGGCCGATGACTTCGGCGCGCTCAATGGCGCTCACCTGCTGATGCGTGTCCGCCCGGCGCCGAAAGCGGCCCACGTGGCCTTCGGAATCGATCTTCTCGACAGCGAGGACGCCCTCTTCGCGCCGTGCAGATTCTGCAACACGTCCGCCTGCACGTGGTGGCAAATGTTGCGATCCGTGAAACAACACCCGTCGGTTTCGGCCTCAGTACGCCGACAGGCACATGGCACGTCGTTCGAATGCGACATTCGACGTGCCGAACAATCCGACGGGCGATCGGGGTGCCGGGAGACAGCCGAAGCTCCTGGATCGGGTGCGCGACGCCGTGCGTACGCGCCACTACAGCCGTCGCACCGAGGAGGCGTACGTCCATTGGATCCGCCGCTACATCTTCTTCCACGGCAAGACGCATCCGTCCCAGATGGGCGTCGCCGAAATCTCGCGGTTTCTGACGTTTCTCGCCGTCGGCCAACACGTCAGCGCCTCCACACAGAACCAAGCACTCAGTGCGCTGCTGTTTCTCTATAAACACGTGCTGGCGATGTCAATTGGCGACATTCCACCGGTTGTGCGGGCGCGTACGCCGGAACGGTTGCCGGTGGTGCTCAGCCGAGACGAGGTTGGCGCGCTCCTCACGCAGCTCACCGGCACGGAGCGGCTGGTCGTGATGCTGCTCTACGGTGCCGGGCTCCGGCTGGAGGAATGTCTCGATCTTCGGGTCAAGGACCTCGACTTCGATCGCCAGCAAATCGTCGTGCGGCAAGGGAAGGGTCGCAAGGATCGGGTGACGATGCTGCCGGCGGCGGGGCGGGAGGCGCTGACCGCGCATCTGGCGCGGGTGCGTCGGATACATGAAGGCGATCGGGCGCGAGGGTTGGGGCGGGTCGTCCTGCCATTCGCGGTGGGTCGGAAGTATCCGAATGCGGCCACCGAGTGGCGGTGGCAGTTCGTGTTCCCGGCGACGCGCATCTGTCGGGATCCACGATGGGGTGCGCCGTCGCGGTATCGCCTGCACGAATCGGTGATCCAGAAGGCGGTGACCCGCGCAGCGCGGCAGGCCGGCCTCACGAAACGGGTGAGCCCGCACACGATGCGTCACTATGCCGAGTCCCAGACTATGCCGAGTGACGGAGCGCGAGTCGCGCTCGGGCCGAAAACCGCGCCTGAAACCAGAGGTGCGGCTGCGCGATCACTCGGCATAGTTTCTCGTCCCTACAGACTGTTGAGAAAGCGTAGCAATTCATCGCCTGGCCGATAACGACTGCGCCGGCCGTTCAGCGGTGCCGTCATCGCGAGCGCCCGCTCTTTCATGGCCAGTGTGGCCTCCAGATAGATTTGCGTGGTGTCCACCGATTCGTGCCCGAGCCAGAGGGCGATCACGGACCGGTCCACACCCGCTTGGAGAAGATCCATGGCCGAGGTGTGTCGGAGGCCGTGGGTGGTAATCCCCTTGTGTTGGAGCGACGGGCAGATCTTGGCAGCGGCGGTTCGATGCTTGGCCACGAGGTATTCCACCGCGTCGGCGCTCAGCCGCGTTCCGCGGTGGGTGGGAAACAGCACTTGGCCGACACCACGCGGCGGCTCGCGCAACCACGCCTTCAAGACGGCGATGGTCGGTCTGGCCAGCGGCGTGCAACGTTCTTTGCGGCCCTTGCCGATGACGCGGACGTGCGCCCCCGTGCCGACGACGACATCGTTTCGGGTCAGCGCCGTCAGCTCGGAGAGACGGAGTCCGGTTTGAACGGCCACCAGGAGCAACGCGTGATCGCGGCGACCGAACCAGGTGCGTTGATCGGGCGCGGCGAGCAGCGCATGGACCTCGGGCCGGATGAGAAACGCGATCTGGCGACGCGTGAACCGCTTGCTGAGCATGGCGAGTATGCGCTGGATCTGCGCGGCATGGGTGGGTGTCTCGAAGGCCGCGTATCGAAAGAACGAGTGAATGGCGGTCAGCCGCAGATTCCGGCTCCGCACACTCAGGCCTCGCGTCTCGAGCTGATCCAAAAACGCCCCGATCAGCGGGGCGTCCACCGCCTCCAAGCTGAGTCGCGCGGGTGGCGTGTGCAACCGCAGGTGCGCAAATTTCAGCAACAGGCGGAACGTGTCGCGATAGGACGCGATGGTGTGGGGGCTCGCCTGTCGTTGTTGCAACAGGCGTTGCGTGAAGAACCGTTCCAGGAGCGGGGCGAGCGAGGTCTGGCGCGTCATGACCGACCCTCCCAGCGCCGCTCCACGCGGCGCATCACCTCGCGCATCAGCTCGGGCCACGCGCTGAGATACCAATAGGTATCGCGGACGTGCACATGGCCGAGGTACGCCGACAAAATCGGCAAGCGCCGCTCGGGATCCTCGCCGGTACGGTACCACCGCCACAGTGTCTTGGCCGCGAACCGATGCCGCAGGTCATGAATCCGCGGGCCACGATGGTCCGAGGCCTGACGCAGTCCGATCTGTCGGGAGAGGGCGTAGAACGTCCGGTGGACGCTGCCGACATCGAGTCGGTTGCCCCAATTAGACACGAACACGTAGGGCGAGACGGACCGTCCCGCCCAATGGCGCCGGCGGCGCGCCAGATAGGCGGCGAGGACCTTGCCGGTCGACGCGTGGAGCGGTACGAGGCGAGACTTGCCGAACTTGGCGTGGCGGACGGTCAGCACGCCGGCGTCGAGGTCGACATCGTCGACACGGAGATTGCGGGCTTCGCCGAGGCGCAGGCCCGAGACGCTGAGCAATCCGAACAGCCCATGGTAGGCCCACGGACGAAACCCGCCCCTGGCCGGCAAGGTGCGGGCTGCGCGGAGCAGCCGTTGGATCTCGTCATCCGAGTAGAGATAGGGGTGCGCCCGCTTCGGACGATACGGCAGCATGCCGTCCGGCGGAATCTCGGTACGGGGATCGGTGGCCTGGTGATAGCGCGCGAAGATCCGCACGATACTCAGGCGGCGGGCCCTCTCCGCGGGTTGCACGGTCTGAGATTGTTGCGCCCACACGAGCGCCAACGGAGTCGTCACGACCGAGGCCCGGCGCTGCTCCATGAACGTGACGAATTTGGGCAACAGCCTGCCGGCCTCGCTCAGGTGAAAGCCCAAGCTGCGTCGCATGGCCAGGTACTGCTGGACGGCTGATCGCAGGGTAGTCATCGCGCACCTCCTGGCCACGGCAACGCGAGCGTCCGCAAGGCATCGAGATCCACCTTGGCGTAGATCATCGTGGTCTCGGGACTGCGATGCCCCAAGATCTCGCCGATTTCGGTCAGCGAGGCCCCGTCGTGCAACATCTGGGTCGCCAACGCGTGACGGAATTGATGCGCGCCCTTCGTGGGAGCAGGCAGACCGGCCTGCTCGAGGCCGTGTCGCACGATACAGGCGATGGCGCTGGGGCCGGCAAAGCCACCACTCGGGGCGTGCGCCCGCAAGAACACGCGGCGACTCGTACTGCGCGGGCGTCCATGCCGGAGGTACGCGGCGATGGCCGCACCGGCGTCTGCTGGTAACGGCAGTGCGATGATTCGACCGCGTTTGCCGCGAATGGTGATCTGTCCGGCGTTCCAGTCAAGATCATCAAGCTCCAGCAAGGCCACTTCGCTCCCGCGCAATCCCAGACGGGCGAGCAAGAGCAGGATCGCGTAGTCGCGTCGTCCCCTCGCGGTCCGCCGGTCGATCGATGCCAGGAGCCGGCGAACCGACTCCGCCGGAATTGCTCGCGGGATCGACGACATCGACCAGTTGGCGACGGTCGCCACCGCCGCGGCCAAATCCTGCGTCACCGCTCCGCGATAGCGCGCGTAGCGCAGGAAGGATCGAAGCGCCGTGGTCAGGAGCTTCGCGGTCTTCAGATGAAGGCGCGGGGCTTGGCGCTGGACAAATCTCATGACGTCCCGCGCCTGCAGCCGCGAGAGCCTGACCGGGTCGCCACCGAACCGATCCATGAGAAACCGGCGGATGAAGGGGACGTAATTGACAACCGTCGCGCGGACCAGCGCCCGCTCGCCGCGCAAGTACTGCGCGAACGCCTGCACCGCTTGCTCAATCGGCGTCGGGTGGGGTGGCGAAATCTTCTTCGCGCGGACCACGCCGCGACGGCGCAGAAAGTCCAGGAACTGCCGCAACGCCGCGCGATCCCCTCGGTGGATCTGGACGCGGCGAGCGCGCGATCGCAGATACCGAGCCGCATGCGCGGCGGCGACGTGCCGGACGGTGATGGTCTGCTGTCCGAGCCATCGACTGAAACAGGCGGCGAGTAGCACTTGCCGGTACCGCGATGCCCGCGCGTATCCCTGATCGCGGGCCCACTGCGCAAACGCAGCAATGTGCGCCGACAATGGCCCCTCCAACGGCCGTGAGAGGACCACGTCGTCATCGACGATGCACTTCATAGTGGCTCCTTTCTTTCGATCGCAGGGTGATCGAAGGAGCCAACTATGCCGAGTCAGTGTGGGTTTACAGGCCGGAAATCAAGAGTGGAACGGAGCTACTCGGCATAGTCTGGGACTCGGCATAGTGGCGCCTATGCCGCATCCGGCATAGGCGTCACAGCTTTGCGACGGCGCTGCTCGAAGACGGGTATGACATCCGCACGGTGCAGGAGCTGCTCGGGCATCGGGACGTCCGGACGACGATGACGTATCTGCACGTGATGAACCGCGGGGCGCTGGGGGTGAAGAGTCCTCTGGACCGGCTGTGAGCGGATACGTCCGGGCCTCGCGGGTATCCGCGCGAGTCCTGATGGAGCCACGTGGCCAGAAAGGCGCGATGACGAAGCACTTCTGGCCTCAACTGTCGCCTGTGCAGGATGGTTACGCGCGGGCGCCTGCGTGTAACCGCGCAGATCAGCGATTTGGCGGAGGATCTTGACGATGGCCTTCGCACGTAACCACGCTGAGCGGCGGGTCGGATCGCTGCTACAATCGCCCTCGATTCTGCGGGTTGCGAGTACGGGCGACGAATACCATGAGGCGCCGGATACGTGCCGGCTCGCAGTCGACTAACAAGTTGGGCGGACGAATTCATTCCATGAAACCATGAACGCAACAGATCCGCGCTGGCTTGAGATTCTAAAGGCGAGCGGCTGGCAGACGACGGCTTTGGCGGTCGCTTGCATCACGGTCGTCGTCATGGTCAAGCAACAAATCATTCCAACAGATGGTTCGTTCTATTGGATTGCCGTTCCAATGATTGGAGCGATCGTGTTTGGCTGCCTCTCTGTTGCTGCGATCGGCAAGAGCGTAGTCGGGGCTGTTGAGCCTTCAGCTCGGTTCAGCCATTTCAGGCGACGGAGGGCTCAGCTCCGGGCAATTCGCGATTACATCCCGCACATGACGCCAAAAGAACGCGAAATCATCGGATACCTCCTGCATTACAACCAGCGGGTCTTTCAGACGACTCCGGATGGCGGATACGCTGCTCCGTTGATAGCAAAGGGTGTGGTGTGCCCCATCGGGATTGCCGGTCAAGTGTTCGGCGCGCACCAAGTTCCGTTCGAGATTCCGAGACCTGTGTGGGACGTTCTCACCGCGAATCGTGCGACGTTCTCCTATAAGCAAGCGAGCGACGGCGCTGTTCCTTGGGCGATTCACTGGATGGCACGCTGACTCAGAGCGAACAACACGTTCGCAAGGACCTGAGCGGCCGGGGACATGAGTAACAGATTAGTCCGGGGACATGGGTAACACTTGGTTGACTTACCACGCCGTGTGAGAGCTGAGGCGTGCG
>MELF01000036.1 GCA_001767525.1 Acidobacteria bacterium RIFCSPLOWO2_12_FULL_68_19
GACGACGCGCAGGCGCCCGGTGCCGATGCCGGCCCGCTGCACGAACTCGGAGAGCTGCTGGTAGATGCCGAGACGCGGGTCCTTCAGGTTGATCGAGTCGATCGGATGCACCGACATCGGCACTTCGATCTCGGTGGCGGCGACGATGCGCTCGTTGTGGAAGCCGATGACGCGCGTCAGCCGCCGGCGCGGCCGGCCCTCGACCACGCCGTCGAGATCCACGAAGAAGACCGATTCGCCGGGGCGATTCGGATGGGTGACGCAGGCGCGCAGGCCGCCGGCGATGAAGGCCAGATGCGAGTCGGCGTTGCGCGGCTCGGAGGCGCGCTGCATCGGGTCGAGATCGTGGCGGCGTTCCAGATGGTCGTGCTCGTAGCCGGCGCCTTCCGGAAACAGCGCGCGAAACGTCTCTACGTAGTCGGGGACGCGCTCGGGGCTCAGGCGGATCGCGAGGCTGCGATCGAGAAAGCCCGCCGTGGTATGCGACGACCAGTAGAGACAGCGCGGATACGCGGCGAATGCCTCGTGCGCCGCGGCGCAGTGGGAGCGCAATTCGAGAACGTCGAATCGCGCTCTCGGGACGAGCTCAAGCGTGACGTCGAGCGGCCGCGAGGCCGCGAGTCGCTGATAGGACACGCGGGAATTAGGGCAGGTGCCACCATGCGGGCCTGCCGCACAACAGGGTAACACACCGGGTACGATGGGTGCATGAGCTTTCGGCGGCGACTGGCGGTGGTCGCCGCAGCCTTGGCCCTGGCCGGCGCGGCGTTCGTGCTGTTCGTGCACATCCCGCCGGTCCGTCGCGCGGCGCTGCGGTACGTGCTGCCGGCCGTCGAGCGGCAGTACGGGCTGCGCCTCGAGGCATCTCGCCTCGACTACAACCTGGCCGCGCTGCGGGTGGGGCTCGCCGATTTTCGTCTCTCCGCTCCCGAGAGCCCCGACGAGCCGTTCTTCTCTGCCGAGTACGTGTCGGTGACGCTCGCGCGTCGCGCGCTGGTCGGGCCGATCGCCTTCGAACACATCGGCCTCACCAACGCGCGCGTGCTCGTACGGAAGCGGCCCGATGGGACCACGAACATCCCGGCGGCGTCGAACACGCCCGGCGGCGAGCCGGCGCCGCTCTCGGTCGCCACTCTCGACGCCCCCCGGATCGCCATCGATCTTCGGGATGAGGAAGCCGCGAGGTTTCTCTGGGCGCCGGCCCTCGCGGTCCATTTGACGCCCGGCGGCGGATCCATCCGCCTGACGCGGCCTGCCGAGCTGAACACCGAAACGCAATTGACGAGCATCTCCAGCCTGGAGGGGGAGGCCGCCTTCGACGGCCGCGCGCTGCGCCTCGCGAGTCTCCGGCTGCAGTCGCCGGAGCTCTCCGCGCAGCTCGATGGGTCGGTGACGATCCTCGCCGGCGAACCGGCCGTCAACCTCACCGTGCGCGGAACGGGCGAGGCGGCACGCCTCGCGCGCTGGGTGGTGACGAATGGATTCCTGCCGCGGGGCGAGTTCGCCTTCGAGGCCGAGATCGGCGGTCCGTTCGCCGAACTCGAGATGCGGCTTCGCGTGTCGAGCCCGCGGATCGCATGGCGCAGTCTGGCGGCCGCCGATCTTGCGGTGCGCCTGCGCGCCACCCCGGCGGCTGCCGACATCGAAGAGGCGCAGCTCGGGTTCGAAGGAGGGCGGGTGTCGGCGTCTGCGCGGGTGCCGTTCGAGCAGGAAGGCGAGGGCCGTGTGGAGGTCTCGTGGAGTGGCGTGAACGCGGCGTCGGCGGCGCTGGCGATCGCGCCGGACGCGGGACTCGTGCCGTCCGCGACCCTCTCGGGAACGCTTACGGCACGGGGCGGGGGAACCGACCCGGCGCGGTGGACCGGCACGTTGCGGGCGTTCGCGGTGGGCCGGCCGAACGCCCGCGGCCGCCTAGCGCTCGATGGTGATCTCGAGCTGCAGCTGCGCGATGACAGCTGGCAGCTCGCCGGCCGGCAGCGCGTCGGCGGCGTCGCGCCTCTGACCTTCGCGCTGCGCGGTCGAGGCACATCGAATGCTGCGCCTGCCGACACCCCGATTGACGGCACCGTCCGCCTGGCGGCCACCGACATTCCGGCGCTCGTGCGCGTGTTGGATGCCACCGGTCTTGCCGACCTCGAAGCGGATGTCGTCACGGCCGGGCAGCTCGACGCCGACCTTCGTGTCGGTGGCTCGATCGCTCGTCCGTCGCTCGAGGGTGTCGCGTCGATCCAGGGGCTGGCGGCGGCGCAGATGGAGGTGAGCGCGCTTCACGCCGCCGTTAGGGGCCAGCCGCGGCAGCTGGCGCTCAGCTTTGCCGTCGATGTGCCGGAGGCTATCGTGGCCGGGCAAGCGGTGACCGGCGTACGGGCGGCGGGCCGCGTCACCGAGGCCGGACTCGACCTCGAGGCATTGACGGCGCGCCAGGCGTCCGGGCCGGGGACGTTGGCGGCGGACGGCGCCTACAGCTTCCGCACGCGCCGGTACGTCGTGTCGGTCGAGGGGCAGCAGTGGCAACTGGCGCCCGTGCCCGAGCGGCCGGTCGGTGCTCAGGTGGAGCTGCGGTTTGCCGGTGAAGGGAGCATCGACGCGCCGCGGGGCCTCGGCGACGTGACGCTGCGGCAGACGACGTGGCGCGATGTCGCGGTCGGCACCGTCACGGCGTCGGTGGCGCTCGAGGGACGGACAGCGGCGCTCGAAGCGGCGGCGCCCGAGTTCGCCGCCCGCGCCACCGCGCGCGTGCAGCTCGACCCGCCCTACGCGGCGGTCGTCGATGCCCGCGCGGAGGGGCTGGATCTCGCGCGGATCCTTCGAGACATCGGGAGCGCGACGCCGGGTGGGACGTCTCTGTCGGGCACCACCACCTTCGTCGCCCACGCGGAGCTGCCGCTGGAGACGTGGCGGAGCGGGTCGGCCACGCTGGAGATCGCGTCGCTGGAGGCGCGGGCGGGCGAGCTGCCCCTGCGGCTCGTCGAGCCCGCGCGTGCGCGCTACGAGGGCGAGCGCCTCTACATCGAGCGCTTCGAGGCCGCGGCCGGCGACACGCGGCTCTCCGCGTCGGGCGATCTGGCCGTGTTCGATGCTCCACCCGACTCCTCGGGAATCGTCGTGACCGCCACCGGCGAGGTCGAGGAAGTCGCGCGCGCCGCGGCGGCGACGAAACTCATAGACGTGCCGGTCACCGGCGGCAGCGGTCCGGTGGCGCTGCTCGCACGGATCACCGGCACGGTGCAGGCGCCGGTCGTTGCGGCCGATCTCGAGGTCGGTCCGGGCAGCGTCGCGCTCGAGAACCTGCCGGCGATCTCACGCGTGCGCGTGCGGGCCCATGCGGAAGACGGCTGGGTCGAGCTGCGCGAGGGGATGGCCTCCTATCAGAACGCGGATCTGTCGGTCACCGGTCGGGCGCCGGTGTCGCTGTTTACGAATGGGGCCGAACCGTCCGGCGAGGCGGTGATCCGCGCGCGCGCCGCGAACCTCACGCCGGCCGTGCTCGCTCCGTTTCTCGAGCCGGACACCCTGGCCCAGATCGAGGGGTCGATCGACGCGACGCTCGAGGCGGCCGCGCCGTCGCTCGATCTCACCGCGCTGACGGGCGAGCTCCGGATCGATCGGTTCGATGTGCGGATTGCCGATCTCCCCGTCACGCAGCGCGTGCCCACCCGCATCGTGGCGCGCGACGGCTTCGCGCGGGTGGAGGCGTGGGACTGGGCCGGGCAGGGGGCCACGCTGAGCGTGCGCGGACAGGTGCGGCTCGAGGACCGCCAGGCCGCGATCCTGGCGGACGGTGTCGTGGATCTGCGCGTGCTGACGCCGTTTGTCCGCGACGCGGGCATCACCACCGCCGGCCGGTTGGAGCCGCGGCTGTCGATCACGGGCGCCCTCGACACCCCGCGCATCGACGGCGATCTCGTCGTGAGCGACGGCGAGATCCGGCTCGTCGATCCACGCGTGTTCGTGTCGGATCTCGCCGTGCGTACGGTGCTGACGCGGACGAGCGCCCGCATCATGTCGCTCACGGGGGCGGTGAACGGCGGGGCGCTCACCGGCGGCGGCGCGCTCGACGTCGATGCGGCCGAGGGGGTGAGCGGGCAGTTGTCGGCCAGCGTTCGCGGTGTCGCCCTCGAGTTCCCACAGGGACTGCGCAGCGAGCTCGACGCCGACCTGACCCTCGACGTCGCCCCGTCGGCGGAGCGCCTCTCTGGGGTTGTGACCGTCGTTCGCAGCTCGTACCGGGAGCCGATGGCGGTCGTCACCGGGCTGCTGGCGGGCCTGCGCGGCGAGCGGATTGCCGCTGTGACAGGATACTCGCCGCTCGCCGAGCGTCTCGCCCTCGACGTGCGCGTCGTGACCGAGGAGGACGTCACCGTCGACAACAACTACGCCCGGGCGCAGCTCGGCGGCGACCTGCGCGTGATCGGCACCGCCGCGGCGCCGGGAGTGTCGGGGCGCGCGGAGCTGCGCGAGGGTGGACAGCTCTTCGTCGGCCGCAACGTCTACACCGTCAATGTTGGAGCGATCGACTTCGCCAATCCGGTGGCGATCGAGCCGAATCTGAACGTCGAAGCGGTGACCCGCGCCGGGGGCGAGGAGATCGAGGTCACGATCACCGGACCGGCGGAAAGTCCCGCCGTAAACCTCCGGTCGCCGTCAAACCCCGATCTCGGGCAGGCGGAGCTCGCGTCGCTGCTGCTGACCGGACGCCGGCTCGAGGACCTGGCCCCCGGTGATGCCGCGTTCGTCGGCACCCAGGTGCTCGGGAACTTCTCGGCGGAGGTGCTCGGATTTGCGAGCCGCGCCGTCGGCCTCGACACGCTCCGGCTGGGCGGTGTCGAATCGACCACGGTGCGGCGCGACCCGACGGTCGTCGCCACCGATCTGGATCCGACCACGAGGCTGACGTTCGGCAAGAGCCTCGGCACCGACCTCGACGTGACGTTCTCGCAAAGCCTCCGCGACGGCGACGCGCAGACCTGGATTGTCGACTATCTTCCGGCACGGGGACTGGATCTCAGGCTCGTGTCCGACGACGACGACCTGCGGTCGTACGGGTTCCGGCACGATGTGTCGATCGGGACGGGCGGACGGCGGCCCGCCGCGGCGGGATCGGCGCGGCAGAGACGGGAGCTCCGCGTCGTGGCCGTCAATCTGACCGGCAACCTCGTGCTGCCCGAGGCGCGCGTCCGCGACGCCTTGCAGCTCGGGCCCGGCGACCGCTTCGACTTCGGCCGGTGGCAGACCGATCGCGACCGGCTCGAACGGCTCTACCGGATGCAGGGATACCTGACGGCCCGCGTCGTCGCCCGCCGCAGCGACGAGGGAGGCGGCGTGGCGCTGACCTACGAAATCGCGCCGGGCCCGCAGACGCGCATCGACGTGACCGGCCTGACCGTCGATGCAGCGCTTCGGTCGCAGCTCGAGACCGCCTGGGCCGAGGCGGTGTTCGACGACTTCGTGGTGGACGAGGCGGCCGGGATCGTGCGGCGCCGTCTCGCGGCCGACGGGCATCTGCAGCCGGCGATCGATGCCAGGATCGCCGAAGCGGGGGGCGCGAAGACGCTCGTTGTCACGGTCGATCCCGGGTCGCGCAGCACGGCCACCCTCGTGCGGATCGAAGGTGTGCCGGACGATCTGGCCGGGGAGATCCTCGCGCATCTCCGGGAACGCGGGCTGCTTGAGGGTGCCGTCGCCGATCCCGTCGCCGTGGAGCGCGAGGTCGAGACGTACCTTCGCGGGCGCGGGCGCGTCGGCGCGCGCGTCAGCGCGGGCGCGCCACTGTTCGAGGCGACGACCGCCATTCTGCCGGTGGTCGTCGAGGCCGGTCCGGCGCATACGATCGCCCTTGTCCGGTTCGACGAGGCGCTCACGCTGCCGGAAGCGGGCCTGCGTGAGGCGGCCGCCCTGGAGGCGGGCGCGCCGTTCGACCCCGGCGCGGTGGAGGCGGCCCGCGACCGCCTGGTCTCGCTGTACCGCCGCGAAGGGTTTGCGTCGGTCTCCGTGGCCGCACAGCCGGCCGTCCGGACCGAACAAGCGGCCGTCGATGTGGTGTTTCGCATCGAGGAAGGGCGCCGGCAGGTGCTGGGCGACGTCATGGTTGCCGGCAACCGCGCGATCGATGCCGACGTGATTGTGCGGGCGGTCGGACTCGCTCCCGGTGCGCCGCTCCGGGCGGAAGACGTCCTGCGGGCGCGCACGCGGGTGTTCGATACCGGGCTGTTCCGCCGGATCGACGTGACGTCGGAGCCGCTCGAGTCGCCTGCCTCTGACGCGGGCACAATCCCGATGCGCCTCCGCGTCAGCGTGGAGGAGTGGCCGGCCGCACGGCTCCGCTACGGCTTCGTCGCGGCGGAAGAGCGGCCCGAAGACAGCCTCGAGGGGCGCAAGCTCGTACCGGGCGTGTCGGCCGATGTGACCCGCCGCACGCTCTTCGGCCGGGCGATCGTGGTCGGCGGCGCAGCCGAGTGGCAGCGGCGCGAGCAGCGGGGGCGGGCTTTCCTGAACGCCCCCACGTTCATGGGGCTGCCGCTCGAGTCGTCTCTGATTGCGGAGCGGTCGCGGGAGCAGTTCGAGGCGGTGACGCTCGTCACGAACCGGACCAGCGTGACGTGGGAGCAGCGGACGCGGGTGGCGCGGAACCTGAGCCTCTCGTACGCCTACACGTTCGAGCGGAATCATACGTTCGATACCCGCACCTTCGACCCCGACGCGCTGGCGTTCGACATCACGATCAACATCGCCCGGCTGAACGCCGCCGCGGCGTGGGACACGCGGGACGATCCGTCCGACACGACGCGCGGCCTGCTCGCCTCCTCCAGCTTCGAGCTGGCGCCCGAAGCGATTGGCTCCGATATCCGGTTCCTCCGGCAACTGTGGCAGGGCTATTTCTTCCAGCCGTGGCGCGGCGTCGTGCTGGCGTCGGCCGCGCGCGCCGGGGTGGTCGTGCCGCTCGGCGGCCAGGAGCTCATCCTGTCCGAGCGCTTCTTCGCCGGCGGGTCCCGAACCGTTCGCGGCATGGCGGAGGGGGGGCTCGGCCCGCGGGATTTCTTCGGCGACCCGGCCGGCGGCCGGATGATGGTCGTGCTGAACCAGGAGGCCCGCGTGCCGATCCACCGCTGGCTGCGTGGCGTGGCGTTCGTCGACGCGGGCAACGTGTTCCTACGGCCGGGCGACGCCAGTCTGGCCGATCTGGTTGGGTCAGCAGGCGCCGGCCTGCGGCTGGTGACGCCCTTCGCGCTGCTGCGCGCCGACTACGCCCGGGCGATGTGGGGCGCCACGCACAAGGGCGGGCGCTGGACGTTCGGGATCGGACAGACGTTTTGAGGGAGACGGGAACGGTATTCCTTCCCTGTGTTCCTGCGACTTCAGTGGCGTCGCGGAGCTACCTCCCGCGCACCGTTCGCATGATCTGCAGCACCTCGGGCCGTTCCGGCGCCTCCGGCGCCAGTTTGAGGAACTGCTCGAAGTGGATCGCCATGCGGTCGGGCCGTCCGGCGCGGTAGTGCATCAACCCGCCGTAGTAGTGCGCGTAGGCCGTGGCCGGGCTGAGCTCCGCCGCGCGATCGAACGCCTCGGCAGCCGCCCGCCACTCTTCGCGCCTGGCGTGCACGAGCCCCATCTGGTAGTGGGCGTCGGCCAGCCGTGGCCCGAGCGCCACCGCCTGCTGCGCCGACTCCAGCGCCGCGGCCGTCTGGTCGTCGAGCAACTGCTGCCCGGAGAGGCCGATGAAATGCCACGGGTCGTCCTCGCCGCGCGTCGCCAGCTGCGCGTAGGCGGCGCGTGCCTCGCCCGCGGCGCCGAGCTTCTGGTGGCTCTGGGCGGCCGTGTAGACCACGGCCGGGGCCGCGGCATCGCCGGCGCTGTCGACGACCTGCTGGAACCGCCCCGCCTCGAACATCCGGCGGACCTCCGCGGCGTCCTGCGCCCAGGCAATCGCCGGGGTCAAAAGAAGAGCAACAGCGAGGGTTCTCATCACAGCTCCTGTGGCCTGAGGCCTGTTTGATTGTACGGGAAGCCTGCGCTTCTCATGCCAACCGTGACGCCCTTCGAATGCGGCGGTACGTGGAGGGAAGAAGAGGGGACCCGGACCGCCCGACTGTCCCATTTCCTGCACCGGGCGTCAGATCGCCAGCTCATCGTCTCCGGGAAAGGCGTGCTGGGCGCGGCCGACCGGCCCTTCGTGCCGGGCGGTCGTCTTGTACAGCTCGAAGCGGCCGTCGGTCGCCTCGTCGCGGACGCGGCGGCGCAGCGCCTCCATCTCGCGCCGCGTCATCGGCGTGAAACCGGCCGCCACGGCCAGATTCTGCCTCAGGACGCGCATCGAGTCGATTCCGCTGACCGTGGTCGCCACCGGCAGGCTCATCGCGTAGCGGAGCGCCTCCCGGGGCGTGACGGCCTTCGTCTTCAGTTGGCGCGCGTCGCCGCCGAAACTCTTCATGCCGATCGGCGCGACGCCGCGCCCGACGAGCATCGGGAGCACCTGCGCCTCGAAGGAACGAAACGATGCGTCGAAGCAGTTGAGCGGCAGCTGGCACGCGTCGAACCGGACATCGTGCGCGAGCATCGCGAGGTGGATGGAGGGATGCTTGTGGCCGGTGAAGCCGACCAGGCGCACCTTCCCCTGCCGCTTCGCCTCGACGAGCGCCTCGACGACCCCGCCCCGGGCGAAATGGCGCTCGGGATCGTTGTCGTAGACGCACTCGTGAATCTGCCAGAGGTCGAGCGTGTCGGTGCGGAGCCGCCGCAGCGACTGGTCGAGCTGGCGCATCGCCTCGCGCCGGCCGCGCCCGTGCGTGCACACCTTCGTCATCAGGAAGACGCGCTCGCGGCGGTCCGCAAGCGCCTTGCCCATGATCGTTTCCGAGCGCCCCTCGTGGTACTCCCACGCGTTGTCCATGAAGGTGACGCCCGCGTCGATGGCCGCATGGACGATCCGGATCGCCTCGCGCTCGCTCGCCATCCTGCCGAGGTGGTACCCGCCGAGACCGAGGGCCGACACCACCAGGCCGGTGGCGCCGAAGGGCCGGAGCGGGATGTCAGAGGTCATGGCGCGCTCCGTCGAGACTGAGATTGAGTCTCGGGTGCAAGGGGCGGACCTGCGTGCGTGCAGCTTGATTCGCCGTGCCGCGGCCACGTACGATACGTTGCCATGCGGTTTCCTCACGCCTGTCGCGAAGGAGAGCCGCGGCGAAGGAGGCATCGGCATGCGCGGCAACGACAAGGTCATCGCTGAGCTGAATCAGGCGCTCCGCGAGGAGTTGACGGCGATCAACCAGTACTTCGTGCACGCGGAAATGTGCCACAACTGGGGCTACCATCGGCTCGGCTCCTACATCCGCAAGCAGTCGATCGACGAGATGAAGCATGCCGAAGCGTTGATCGAGCGCGTACTGTTCCTCGACGGCACACCCACGATGGAACCGCTCGCCCTGCACATCGGACAAAGCGTGCGGGCGCAGATCGAATCCGACCTGAAGCTCGAGGTCGGCGCGGTAGCGATGTACAACAAGGCCATCGGTATCTCCCGCGACCAGGGCGACGACCAGTCGCGCGACCTCTTCTCCAAGCTCCTCAAGGACGAGGAGGCCCACGTCGACTGGCTCGAAACCCAGCTCCATATGATGCAGGAGATGGGCTACGAGCGCTATCTGACGATGCAGGCGGAGGGGACGAACGAGTAGGGGCTAGATGGCCTGCGCCTCGACGGTGATCGCCACAGAGCCGCGGATGGCGTTCGAGATCGGGCAGCCTTTCTCGGCGCCGGCGGCGAGCTCCTGGATCGTGCCGCGATCGATCCCTTCAAGGCCCTCGACCACCGCCTTCAGGTGCGACGAGACCACCGCGAGGCCGGCCTCGCTCTTGTCGCCGGTGAGGGTGGCGGTCACGCGGACGCGGCGCGCCGTGCCGCCCTGCTTGCCGATCGTGTTCACCAGCACCATCGCATAGCAAACGGCATGCGACGCCGCCATGAACTCCTCGGGCGTCGTCTTGCCGTCGCCCTGCGGGGCGATGCGGCTCGGGAACGTCACCGGCACCGAGAACGCGCCCGTGCCGGCCCTGGCCGTGCCGGTCCCTTCCAGGAGCGTTCCGGTCCAGTCCACATCGACATGCCTCGCAAACGTAGCCATCTGTCCACTCCTCCGGGCTTTGGGCTCCAGGCCGTGGGCTCTGGGCTTCAGGCTGCAGGACTCGAGGGATCGCCCAAAGCCCGACACCTGCAGCCGGCCGTGAGTATTACACAACCGCCGCGCGAACCGGTCTACGGTGCCTACTCGCGTTCGAGCGTGAGATAGAAGGGCCCCGCCCCGAGGAAGCCAATCCAGAACGCCCACACGGAGTAGGTGCCCCACCCCGCGCGGTTGGTCGCGGTGAACCGAGCGTGCTCGCCGCCGGCAAGAGTGAACTCGATCGTCTTCTTGAAGAGCGTGTTGTGGACCCGCAGGCGGTGGGGACCCGGCTGCACGTCGCGCGCCAGGACGTCTCCGTGCCGGAGCACGCCGATCGGTTCGTCGTCGAGGAGGACGAAGATCTCCCGGTAGCCGACGTCCTCCTCCGATTGCCGCCGTACCGTGACCGTCGCAGTCCACGACCGGGTCAGGTCGCTGACCACGTTGTCGAGATCCTGGACGCTCGGTTCGACCTCGGGGACGAGAGGCATCGATCGATGCCTGCTGCCGTTCACACTTCTAGGTTCTCACTTCCTGGTGAACGGCCGTCCTCACTCCAGCTCCACCAGCGGGATCCCGGGCTGCACCAGCTCTCCGGGCCGGCAGGCGACCGCCTTGACCCGGCCGGCCCTCGGCGCCCTGACGGGCAGCTCCATCTTCATCGCTTCGAGCACGATGAGGAGGTCGCCCGGTTCGACCAACTGACCCGGCGCGACATTGATGGCTGCCACCGTTGCCGGCATCGGCGCGGAGAGCGCCAGGTCCTCGTCCGGGGTGCGCCCGCCCTCGCGGGTCCCGGCGGGTCCCGTCCGCGCCACATCAGTGCCGGAGCGAACGTCGATGACGTACACCCGTCCGTCGAGGAACACCCAGCGCGCCTCCGGCGGTCCGGCGGCGTACGCCGTCCGCTGCCGCGTCCCGTCGATCACGCGGTATTGCCCTCGGCCGATCGGGATCACGTCAGCCACGCCACCCTCGCAGCAAGGTCCACGGGTCTATCACGGCAGGCCCGTTCGGGTCGTGCGCGGCAGCGTCCACCGACGCGTGTCGTGCGACGGCGACTGCCTCCGGCGGCGGTGCGCCAGCCAGGCCGGCGAGCAGGACCGGCCGTTCGGCCTCCACGAGCCCCGTGTCGAGCTGGCCCGCGATGAACCGCGGGTGTTCCAGCAGGGCGATGAGGAACGGGCCGTTGGTCCTGACACCCAGAATCGGGTAGCTGCGGAGCGCAGCCAGCGCGCGACGCCGAGCGAGATCGCGCGTGTCGCCCCACGCAATCAGCTTCGCCACCAGCGGATCGTAGTGGACGGACACATCCCCGCCCTCGGCGACGCCGCCATCGACACGCACGCCGGGCATCGAGGGCTCGCGGTAGAGGAGGAGCGGTCCGGCCTGGGGAAGGTCGTGCCGCTCCGGGTCTTCGGCGTACACGCGCACTTCGATGGCGTGACCGCGCTGCCTCAGCTCGTCCTGCGTCCACGGCAGCGGCCCGCCCGCCGCGACGACAATCTGCGTGCGGACGAGATCGACGCCGGTCGTCTGCTCGGTCACCGGATGCTCGACCTGGAGGCGCGTGTTCATCTCGAGGAAGTAGAACCGCGCCTCGTCTCCGGACCCGTCGAGCAGGAACTCCACCGTTCCGCAGTTTCGGTAGCCGGCGGCACGGGCGAGCGCGACGGCGGCGCCGCCCATCCTCGCGCGCAGCGCCGGCGTGACAGCGGGCGAGGGCGCCTCCTCGACGATCTTCTGGTGGCGGCGCTGCAGCGAGCACTCGCGCTCGAACAGATGGACGATCCGGCCGTGATGGTCGCCGACAACCTGGATCTCGACGTGCCGGGGCCGGTCGATCAGGCGCTCGACGTACAACGTGCCGTCGCCGAAGGCCGCCGCCGCCTCGCGCCGCGCCTGGGCGATGGCTGGCAGCAGCGACGCCTCCTCTGGCACCGTCTTCATGCCGATGCCGCCGCCCCCTTCCGACGGCTTGACCACCACCGGAAACCCGAGCCGGCAGGCCGCCGCGGCAATCGTCTCGTCGCGCTGGTCGGACGGGGTGGCGCCCGGGACGACCGGGACGCCGGCCTGCTCGGCCAGCGCCCGCGCGGCGGTTTTCGATCCCATCCGCGCGATGACGCCGGAGGGAGGGCCGATGAACGCCAGGCCGGCTCCGGCGCAGGAGGCGGCGAAGGCGTGACTCTCGGCCAGAAAGCCGTACCCGGGATGGATCGCCTCCGCGCCGGTCTCGCGCGCGGCCTGGAGGATCGCCTCACCCGACAGATAGCTCTGTGCCGCCGGCGCCGGGCCGATTCGCACGGCGCGATCGGCGAGCGCGACGTGGAGGGCCCGGTCGTCGGCGTCCGAGTAGACGGCGATCGATTCGATGCCGAGTTCGCGGCACGCCCGGATGACGCGAACGGCAATCTCGCCGCGGTTGGCGATCAGGATGCTGCGGAACATCACTCCATCACCACAGAGGCACAAGGACGCGGCGTGTGCCTCCGTGTCCCTGTGCCGGTGTCAGCGGTCACATGCGGAACACACCGAACTTCGGCGGCGGGATGGGCGCGTTGAACGCGGCCGAGATTCCGAGTGCGAGCGCCGCCCGCGTCTCGGCCGGATCGAGAATCCCGTCGTCCCACAGGCGCGCCGTGGAGTAGTAGGGCGTCCCCTCGGCCTCGTACTGCTCCAGAATCGGACGGCGGATCGCCTCTTCGTCCTCCGGCGCCAGCGTCTTCCCGTCGCGGGCGAGCTGGTCGCGCTTGACCGTGGCGAGGACCGACGCAGCCTGTTCGCCCCCCATCACGGAGATGCGGGCGTTCGGCCACATCCAGAGCAGACGCGGCTCGTAGGCGCGCCCGCACATGCCGTAGTTGCCGGCGCCGAACGAGCCGCCCACGACGACGGTGAACTTCGGCACCACGGAGTTGGCGACGGCATGCACCATCTTCGCGCCGTCCTTCGCAATGCCGCCGCGCTCGTACTGCCGCCCGACGATGAAGCCGGTGATGTTCTGCAGGAAGATCAACGGAACCGCGCGCAGGTTGCAGAGCTCGATGAAGTGGGTCGCTTTGAGCGCCGACTCCGAGAACAGCACGCCGTTATTGGCCACGATGCCGACGAGGAAGCCGTGCAGCCTGGCGAACCCGGTGACGAGCGTCGGGCCGTAGCGCTGCTTGAATTCGTCGAACCGCGAGCCGTCCACCAGCCGCCCGATGATCTCGCGGACGTCGTACGTCTTCCGCAGATCCGCTTCGACGATGCCGTAGATCTCGGACGGGTCGTAGGCCGGCTCTTCCGGCGGCGCCACGTCCGGCGGCAGCGTCTTTCGGGTGTTGAGCGTCGAGACGATGGTCCGCGTCAGCTGGATCGCGTGCGCGTCGTCGTCGGCGAGGTAGTCGGCGACGCCGGACAGCCGCGTGTGTACGTCGGCGCCCCCCAGTTCCTCGGCGGTCACCTCCTCGCCCGTCGCCGCCTTCACGAGCGGCGGGCCGCCCAGGAAGATGGTTCCGGTGCCGCGCACGATGACCGTTTCGTCCGACATCGCGGGCACGTACGCGCCGCCGGCGGTGCACGAGCCCATCACGACCGCGATCTGGGCGAGGCCTTCGGCGGACATCCGCGCCTGATTGAAGAAGATGCGGCCGAAATGGTCCCGGTCCGGAAAGACCTCGGCCTGGAGCGGCAGGAACGCCCCGCCCGAGTCGACCAGGTAGATGCAGGGCAGCCGGTTCTCGAGGGCAATCTGCTGCGCCCGGACGTGTTTCTTCACGGTGATCGGATAGTAGGTCCCGCCCTTCACCGTCGGGTCGTTGGCGACGACCACCACCTCGCGGCCGGATACCCGGCCGATGCCGGTGACGATTCCCGCTCCCGGGGCCTCGTTGTCGTACAGGTCCCAGGCCGAGAGCGGCGACAGCTCCAGGAAGGGTGATCCCGGGTCGAGCAGCCGATCGATCCGTTCGCGGACCGGGAGCTTCCGCTGCTCGCGCAGCCGCTCCAGATAGCGCGGCCCGCCGCCCTGACGGCACACGGTCACGCGATCCCGGAGCTGCTTGACCAGCCCGCTCATGCGCGCGTGGTTCTCGCGGTATTCCGGCGTGTCAGTGCGAACGTGGCTGACCAGGCGATCCATGCAGGCCGCTCACCAGCCGCAGCAATCCGTCGTGTCGAGGCAGGCCGGACCGCCGTCCGCCGAACCACGGGACTGCGACGCGGCATCGGGAGAGGAGGCACAGGCGGCCGGCTGTGGGTCCGTCATCGCCGGCATTATAGGGCGAGACCGAACGACGGCTCATCTGTATCGTCTCGATGGATGCTGGAGGAGCTGGTCGAGAGCCGACCGGTCATAATCACTGCTGTGACTTCGGCCCGGATCCTGCTCCGCATCCGCGCGGAGCTTCGTCTGTCGGGGCTCGCCGCGTGGCGCGGCCTGGTCCGGCTGGTGAACGGCAACGACCTGACCCACGCGGCGGCGATCGCCTATTACGCGCTGCTGTCGCTCTTCCCGTTCCTGCTGCTCGGCATCTCGATGCTCGGGTCGATCACCGCCGATGACGAGGACCGGCTGGCCGTGCTGACGTTCGTCTTCCGGTACTTTCCGACGCAGTTCGACTTCGTCAACACGCAGCTCGACGCGTTCCGCCGGACGCGGCTGCCGCTCGGCGTGGCCGGCGGGCTGGCGCTCATCTGGGCCTCGCTCGGCGTCTTCGGCGCCATTACGAGCGCCGTCAACGAAGCGTGGGGCGTGGAGCGCCAGCGCAGCTTCCTGAAGCATCGCCTCGTGTCGTTCCTCATGCTGGGGGCCGCCGGCGGAGTGCTCGTCGCGGCGCTCCTCGTCGTCAGCGCGGTGGAGGTGGCGAACGCGTCGTGGTTCGGCGTGATGCTGGCGCGATTCGAGTGGCTGCGCGCCTTCGAGTCGTTCGCCTTCAGATATGCGGCGACGATCCTGCTCATCGTCGCCGTCGGCCTGGTGTACTACTTCATTCCGAATGCGAAGACGCGGTTCCGTGACGTGTGGGTCGGAGCGGTGCTGACGGGCGTCCTCTGGAGCGCCGCGCTCGAGGGCTTCACCTGGTATATCGGCCGCAGCGGCCAGTTCAACCTGATCCATGGATCGATTGCGGCCGTCGTCGTCTTCCTGCTCTGGATCTACGTGTCTTCGGTCATCCTCATGTACGGCGTGGAATTCACCGCGGCGTACGCCCGTTTGCGCCGGCGGCGCCCGGACGAGGTGCCCGTCGCCTCCACGCCTCGCGTATGAGAACCGCAGTTGCCTTCGTGCTGCTGACCGCCACGACGGGGGCGCAGTTCTCGCTCGTCTCCGTGGAGCAGGAAATCGAGATCGGCCGGCAGGTCGACGCCAAGGTGCGACAGGAGGTGCCGGAGCTCGCCGACGGCCAGGTCTCCGAGTACGTCCGCAGCATCGGGCAGCGGCTGGTGCGCCAGGCGCCCGGTCCGAAGTACCCGTACCGCTTCTCCGTCGCGGACTACCGCGAGATCAACGCCTTCGCGCTCCCCGGCGGGCCCGTCTGGCTGCATCGCGGCGTGCTGCACGCCGCCACCAACGAGTCGCAGGTGGCGGGTGTGCTCGCGCACGAGGTCGCGCACATCGCCCAGCGCCACGCGGCCGATCAGCTCACGAAGGCGACCATTGCCAATTTCGGCCTCGGGCTCCTGGGGGCGGTGCTCGGCAACGGCGGCGGCGCGACCGCCGCGCAGGTGGCGGCCTCGTTCCTGACCAACGGGATCTTCCTCGAGTTCAGCCGGGACGACGAGCGCGAGGCCGACGCGGTGGGGCTGCAGGTGATGCGGCGCGCCGGCTGGGACGGCCGCGGCATGGTGGAGCTGTTCGAGATCCTCCAGCGCGAGGCGCGCCGCAACCCGGGCGGCGTGGAGGTGTTCTTCTCGAGCCATCCACCCCCGCAGGACCGGATCGCGCGCCTGCAGGCAGAGGTCGGACGCGGTACGGGTGGGACGCACGACACGCCGCGGTTCAAGGCGATCAAGGCGCGACTGCTGAAGATGTCACCGCCCCGCGCCATGCGGCGCAACTGATAGGCTTGGGCCAAGGCCCAAGGCCCAAGGCCCAACGCCCGGAGCCTCGTCCCATGCCGAATCGCCTCGCCGCCGAGCAGAGTCCGTATCTGCTCCAGCACAAGGACAACCCGGTCGACTGGTACCCGTGGGGGCAGGCTGCTTTCGAGCGCTCGCGCCGCGAGGACAAGCCGATCTTCCTGTCCATCGGCTACTCGACCTGTCACTGGTGTCATGTGATGGAGCACGAGAGCTTCGAGGACCCCGAGATCGCTGCGGTGCTGAACGAGCACTTCGTGTCGATCAAGGTGGACAGAGAAGAGCGTCCGGACGTCGACCGGGTGTACATGGCGTTCGTGCAAGTCACGACCGGCTCCGGCGGATGGCCGATGAGCGTCTGGCTCACCCCCTCGCTCGAGCCGTTCTACGGCGGCACTTATTTCCCCCCCACGTCACGGTGGGGAAGACCGGGCTTCGTCGAGGTGCTCGAGGAGATCGCCCGGGTGTGGCGTACCGAGCGGGAGAAGGTCGTCCAGTCGGGACAAGCGATCCTCGAGCGGCTCCGGTCGCTTGGCGGGACGACCGGCGCCGACACCGTGCCCGGCGCCGAGGCGCTCGACGCCGCCCTTCATGAGTTTGCGGCGGCCTTCGATGCGAGGCGCGGCGGGTTTGGCGCCGCACCGAAGTTTCCGCGACCGAGCGAGCTGCTGTTCCTGCTGCGCGAGCACTGCCGTACCCACGTGACGGAGCCGAGGGACATGGCGCTGGCCACGCTGCGGGCGATGGCGCTTGGCGGCATGCGCGACCACCTGGGAGGCGGTTTTCATCGCTATTCGGTGGACGCCGACTGGCGGGTGCCGCACTTCGAGAAGATGCTCTACGACCAGGCGCAGCTCGCCCTGGCCTATCTCGAGGCGGCGCAGCTCACCGGGGAGCGGTTCTTCGCCGAGGTTGCCGCCGATACGCTGGGCTACGTGCGCCGCGATCTCTCCGATCCCGACGGCGGCTTCTATTCGGCCGAGGACGCCGACAGCGTTCCTCCGGACCCGCCGGCCGCCAGCCACTCACGTCCCTCCGGGCAGCCGCACAAGAGCGAAGGCGCCTTCTACCTCTGGGGCGACGAGGAGATCGGCCGCGCGCTCGGCTCCGACGCCGATGTCTTCCGCCTGCGCTACGGCGTACTTCCCGACGGCAACGCGCCGTTCGATCCGCAGGGGGAGTTCACGCACCGGAACCTCCTGTACGCGGCGCGGCCAATCGAAGAGATCGTCCGGATGACCGGACAGTCGGCGGAGGCGGTGGCGGCCGCGCTCGAGCGGGCGCGCGCACTGCTGCTCTCCGTCCGCTCCACGCGGCCCCGGCCGCACCTCGACGACAAGATCCTCACCGCCTGGAACGGGCTCATGATTGCGGCGTTTGCGCGCGCGGCGCGTGTGCTGGAGGAGGGCGCCCCGTACCTGGCCGACGCCACGCGTGCCGCGGCCTTCGTCCGGGCGCGGCTCTGGAGGGGAGCCGACGAAACACTGCTCCGGCGCTTCCGCCAGGGAGACGCGGCGGTCGAGGGGTATGCCGAGGACTATGCCTGTCTCGTCTTCGGCCTGCTGGAGCTGTTCCAGGCCGACGGCGACCCAGCCTGGCTCGAATGGTCGCTCACCCTGCAGCGCCGCCTCGACGATCTCTTCTGGGATCCGGTGGACGGCGGCTGGTACAGCACGACGGGGACGGACGCGTCGGTGCTCCTGCGGCTCAAGGAGGAGTACGACGGCGCCGAGCCGGCGGCGAGCTCGGTGGCGGTGATGAACCTGCTCGTACTATCGCGCCTGGTCGAAGCAACGCCCAATGCGCCAACGCCCAACTCCCAACGAGTGGGAGTTGGCGGATTGGGCGTTGGGAGTTCGTACCACGAGAAGATCGCGCGCACCTTCAGCGCCTTCGGCGTGCGCGCGTCAACGCGCGGGCGGACCGTACCGATGATGCTGGCGGCGCTCTCGACCTACTACACGGGCCTGCCCCAGATCGTCATCGCGGGCGAGCGCGAGGCCGCCGATACGCGGGCGCTCGCCGCAGTCGTCCGGCGCCATTACCTGCCGACCGCGGTCGTCGTGCCGCTGGTCGCCGCCCACCGCCAGGCGCTTGCGCGGCTGCTCCCGTGGACGGCAGCGCTCGCCCCCCGCGGCGGGAAGGCGACGGCCTACCTCTGCCGCGACTTCGCGTGCCAGGCGCCCACGACTTCGCCCGGCGATCTGGACGCGCAGCTGCGGGAACTCGGTGGCGAGCCGGTGGCGCGAGCCTCGACCGATTGACCGCGGCGCCCGCGCCGCATCAGAAGCGGTAGGTATAGAGAATCTTCGACGCCAGGCGTCTGTCAACCGTCGCAAAGCGGTCGAGCAGCGGTTGTTCGACCCAGTTGTGCGTGTACACGACGTACAGGTCGTTTCCGGGTGTCAGAATCCACCGGAACCGCGACTGCCAGCCGAGCACGGCGCTCTGGCTGTCGTACTGGATGTTGTTGACGAGCGCGATGAACGGAGAGATCTGCGTTTCGGCGATGACGCGGTACAGCCGCGTCGTGAAACGCCCTTCGGGCAGCCTGATGTTGTTCCACTGGCCGTTCAGGAACAGGAAGTAGCCCGGCCGCAGCCGCAGTGAAAGGTTCATCTGCCGCTCGGCGCGCGAGCCGGAGTAGAAATCGCCCACTTCGACGCGGCCGTTGACGGCGAGCGTCCGCCGGTTCGCCGTCTGGGCGACCACGCGGTACCGCGTGAACTCGTACTCGGACCCGACCGGCAGCGTGATGCCGCGGCTGATGGCGAACGGCGCGTCCAGCCGCTCCTGTCGGTTGATCACGCTGAGGAAGACGTTGTCCTGCGTGTGCGTGCTGACGCCGAAGACCGACATGTCGAGCTCGCGCATGAGCAGCTCGTTCTTCAGATCGGTCATCAGGTCGAGCGTCGTCCCGAACCGGAACTGCCGGACGACGGGATTGCTCGCCGGCCGGGGCTGGAACGCCACCATGGGCGCGTAGCGCCGGTAGTTCAGCCGGCGGACGAACCCGATGGCGGGATCGAAGTGCTCCTGCACCTCGGTCGCCTGCAGCGCTGCGACCCACCGGTCGTTCGGATAGTCGACCGACAGGCCGAACGCCGAGTTGCCCCGGGCGATGTCGGGACGGGTGGTGTGCAGGAACCAGGCGGCGACCTCCAGGTTGTCCTTGCCCCGGAAGTTCGACGTGCCGAGCGACATGTCGATGCCGGCCGTCTGCCGGGCCTGGCCGCCGGGCGTCCGCGGGTCGCGGCGCGTGTACATGCCGCCGACGTAGGACTGCGACAGGAGGCGGCGCTTGACGCGCGCCACGGTGAAGTCCTCGCTGCTGTACCCGTTGTCCTGGCCCGTCCGTACGTGCAGCAGCCCGACGTCCTGCGCGCCGACCTGCCCGGTCACCTTCGTGCCGAAATCGATCTTCTGGGGCGTGGCGTCCGCGCTCAGTCCGACGCGCCGGCTGAAGAACGGGATGACGAGGTCGTCGTTGCTGTTGTTGTTGTTGCCTTCGCCGAACCAGAAGCCGCCGTTGCCGCGGCGGTCGCTGTTGCTGCCGAAGTCGAGGAACGTGGCGCCGTCGAGGAAGAAGTCGCGCCGCTCGGGAAAGAAGAGCGAATACCGCGTCAGGTTCACCTGGCGCTGGTCGACCTCCGTCTGCGCGAAGTCGGTGTTGACGGTGAAGACCGTCCGCACGAGCGGCGTCGGGTTGTAGAAGAGATCCAGGCCGCCGTTGGCGTCTCCCTGCATGGCGCTCTGGCCGCGCCCCGGCGAGGCCTCCGACGTGAAGACGCCGTACGGCTTGATATCGATCCCGCGCCCCTGCGTCACGTCGCCGATGCCGGTCACCAGGCCCGTGTTGCTCATCCGGCGCAGCCCCTGGTTGCGCGCCCATCCCATCCAGAGGCTGTCCTCGTTCTTCCGGCGGACGGTCCGCTGGAAGTTGATGCCCCAGGTGTCGCTGTTCGGATTGAAGTTGAGCGTGCGGAACGGAATCTGGATCTCGAGCGCCCAGCCGATCTCGCTGCGCCGGTGCCGGGCGTTCCAGATGCCGTCCCACTGCCGGTTCTCGCCGTTGATCCCGATGAGCGAGTCGGCCATCAGACCGGACGGATTCATCTCGAAGAAATAGCCGCTGCGGCCGTCCAGGAAGGTGTCGATCACCCACTGGAACCGGTCGTCGGAGCCGAGTCCTTCGTCGCGCCGCCGCTGCCAGCCGATCCAGCCGTCCGGGTCGGAGTCGTACGCGGTCACGCCAAGGTAGATCGATTCATCGTCGAACACGATCCGGACCTCGGTCGGCTCGGTCGCCGGCCGGCCGTTCTGCGGTTCCTGCTGGATGAAGTTGGAGGCGGGCACGGCGCGCGTCCAGAACGGCTCGTCGAACCGCCCGTCGAGCGTGACGGATTCCCCTTCGGCCAGCCGCAGCGCCGTCATCGTGCGACGGCCTCCGTTGTCTCCCTGGCCGTTCCCCTGACTACTGGCCTGGCCCTGTTGAGCTGCCGCCGGCAGGGCGGCGATAAGCAGCAGACCGGCGACAGACGGGAGTCGTCTGACTCCCGGGCGGCACGTGCGCATCGTGAAATGTGTTCCCTGACGGTGCAGGAGCCGGGCGAGACCTCACCCGACTGCTTCTGATACGACACCGCAGCCCCGCGCGTTGACACACCCAGGGCCACTCGCGGTTCAGGGGGCTCTCAATGTTACCCCGGGACACGGCTGGGGTGCCAGCTTAGAACCGGTAGGTGTAGAGGATCTTCGAGGCGAGCCGGCGATCGAGTGTAGTGAACCGGTCGAGGAGCGGCTCGTCGAGCCAGTTGTGCGTGTAGACGACGTAGAGGTCGTTGCCGGGCGACAGGGTCCACCGGAAGCGCGCCTGCCAACCGAGCACGCCGCTCTGCGTGTCGTACTGGACGTCGTTGACGAGCGCGATGAAGGGAGAGGCCTGCGTCTCGCCCACCAGCCGGTAGAGACGCGTAGTGAAGTGTCCCTCCGGGAGCTTCACGGCGTTCCACTCGCCGCCGACATAGACGATGAGCCCGGGACGCCCCCGGACGGTCAGGTTGACCTGCCGCTGGGTGCGCGTGCCGGAGTAGAAATCGCCCGTCTCGTAGCGCCCGTTGACCGAGAGCATGCGCCGTTCGGCCGTCCGGGCGAAGATTCGGAACCGCGCGTAGTCGTAGTCGGCGCCCCTCGGCAGCGTGATGCCGCGGCTCATCCTGAACGGCCCGTCGAGGCGCTCGCGGCGGCGGGTCGCATTGATCGCCAGATGGTCTTGCGAGTGCAGCGTGATGTTGAACAGTGTGACGTCGACCTGGCGCGTGAGCAGGTCGTTCTGCCGGTCCGTCATGACGTCGACGTTGGCGCCGAACCGGAGCTGCCGGATGAAGGGATGGTTGCGCGGGCGCGGCGCGAACTGGAGCGTCGGCGCGTACCGGCGGTAGTTCTGGCGCCGGAGGAAGCCGACGGCCGGGTCGAAATGCTCCTGGACCTCGGTGGTCTGGAACCTGGCGAACCAGCGGTCGTTGGGGTAGTCGAGCAGGGCGCCGAAGGCCGAGTTGCCGCGCCCGGTGTCGGGCCGGGTGGCGTGCAGCATCCACGCCCGGAGCTCCAGGTTCTGCGACCCCCGGAAGCGTGAGGTGGCCAGCGACATGTCGAGTCCGGTGGTGTGGCGGGCGTCGCTCCCGGCCGCCAGCGAATCGCGCCGCGTGTACAACCCGCCGACGTACGACTGCGCGAACAGGCGCCGCCTCACGCGCGCCACCGTGAAGTCCTCGCGGCTGAAGCCGCTGTCCTCGCCGGTGCGCACGTGGAGCACGCCGACGTCCTGGGCGCCCACCTGGCCGGTCACCTTGGTGCCGTAATCGATCTTCTGCGGCGTGGCATCGGCGCTCAGACCGACGCGGCGGCTGAAGAAGGGGATGACCTGATCGTCGGTGTCGGGGAGCCCGAGCCAGACCGCCCGACGCCCTTCGTCGCTGCTGAAATCGAGGAAGTTGGTGCCGTCGAGGAAGAAGTCGCGCTGCTCGGGAAAGAAGAGCGAATAGCGCGTCAGGTTCACCTGGCGCTGATCGACTTCGGTCTGCGCGAAGTCGGTGTTCACGGTGAAGACCGTGCGCACGAGCGGCGTCGGGTTGTAGAACAGGTCGATCCCGGCGCTGGCGTCGCTCGCCGTGCCCGGGGCGCCGCGGCCCGGCGAGGCCTGCGAGAGGAACGCCCCGTACGGCTTGATGTCGAGGCCGCGCCCCTGGCTCACGTTGCGGATGCCGGTCACCAGGCCGGCGTTGGTCAGGCGCCAGATGCCCTCGGTCCGGCGCCATCCCGACCAGATGCTCACCTCGTTCTTCCACTGGACTGTGCGCTGGAAGTTGATGCCCCAGGTGTCGCTCGCCGGGTTGAAGTTGAGCGTGCGGAAGGGGAGCTCGATCTCGAGCGTCCAGCCGACCTCGGTCCGCCGGGCGCGAACGTCCCAGATGCCGTCCCACGCGCGGTTGGTGTCGGTGGGGCTCTGGAGCGCGTCGGTCATCGCGCCCTGCGGATTCAGCTCGAAGAAATAGCCGGTCCGCGCATCCAGGAACGTGTCGATCATGATCTGGATCTTGTCGTCCGACTGGAGGCTCTCGTCGCGGCGGCGCTGGTACGCGATGCGGCGGTCCGGCTCGGAGTCGTAGCACGTCACGCCGATGTACAGCGCATCGGCGTCGAAGGCGATGCGCACGTCGGTTCGTTCGGTCGCCGGCCGGCCGTTGTCGGGATCGACCTGGATGAAGTCGCCGGCAGGGACGGCGCGCGACCAGACCGGCTCGTCGAGCCGGCCGTCGAGCGCCACCGACTCCCCGTCGGCGAGGCGTGTGGCCGCCATGGTCCGGCGGCCACCCCCTTCGGGCGCAGCCTGCTGCCCCTGCGCGGCGAGCGCGGCGTTCGGCGGAGCACACAGGAGGGCGGCCGGCAGCAGGGCCGCCGCCGCGAGGAGGCGTCTCATCTGGTGCCGGTGTTCCTGAGGTCCTGCGGCCGGTAGGTCTTGCTGAATCCGTTTCGCCCGTTCGCAATCGTGTAGGTGCCGTCCCGGTCCGCCGTGAGCTTGAACCAGTAGGCCGGCCCGTTGTGCGCGGGAGGCGGCGGCGCGCCCGGCCCCGGCGCCGGTACGGCCATCGGCGCAACCGGCATCGCCTGGGGCTGCTCGTCGGCCACGTTCGCGATGAACAGGCCGGGGACGGTGTACTCCTGGCCGCTGAAGAGCGAGAAGTGGATCTGCCAGAGATCCTCGAGGCCGGGCGAGGAGAAGATCGTCCGCATGACCTCGGGCTCGCCTCCCTTGCGGGTGCCGTTGTTCATGATGATGGCCCGCGGGCCGAGCGCGTGGACGACGACCTCGGAGTTCGACGTCGCCTGGCCGTGATGGACGCCGAGGATCACGTCGACTGTGCCGAGGCGGTTGGCGGGACACATCAGCTCGAATTCCTTGTTCTTCGTCAGGTCGCCGAGGTGCACCGTACGGAACCGGCCGAAGGTGACGAGCACGCCAACCGACATCGGGTCCTCGAGGTTGTTGGTGCCCGGCGTGAAGCGGGCGCAGTACGGGTTGGGCCGGCCGGCGCCGGGGAGCGGCCTGGCCAGCACCTCGCCGTTGGAGGTGACCACCTGGACGTCGACCCCGGCGAGTGGGATGCGGGCGCCCGGCCTGGCGACGGTGTGCGCCCCCTTCGCGTACATCTCCTTGTAGGCCGCCTCGAACTTCGCGCCCGATCCCGCCGGGTCGATGTTCGGTCCGGGGTCGATGAAATGGCGGACCGGCAGGCGCGGCAGCAGGTCCGGCAGGCCGCCGATGTGGTCGGCGTGGTAGTGCGTGACGATCAGGTGGTCGATCTGCGTGAGGCCGGCGTCCCTGGCGGCGGCGACGATGCGCTCGGCGTCGCGGCCGTTGCTCGGGTTGCCGGTGTCGATGAGGAGCGATTCGCCGGTGGGCGAGACGACGAGCGTGGCGTTGCCCCCCTCGACGTCGATGACGTAGATCTGGAGCGATGTCGACGCGCGGGTTTGCGCGGCTGAAGGAGCCGCCCCGACCGTCACCACGCCCAGAACCGCCGCACGTGCCAGGAATCGCCGCGTCATAGCCGCCTCCTCCGAGACGATCGTCGCCGGATGCGCGCCTTTATAGTACCGGAGGTCTGGGCTGCGGCCTCAGGCCTTGGGCCTTAGCCTCGATCATTCACGAACGCGTCGTTCACACTGCTGGGTGCGCTCTTCTCCGTTCGGGTTCCGGTTCGGGTCTGCCGTTCCTCGGTCCCCGTCGAGCCGGTTCGAGGGGTTCCGGCTAGGACGAGCCAGAGACCTCCGCCCAGTGAACCGCGAACCCGCGAACCGACCGTGAACACGAACCGAGCACCGAGCACCGAGAAGCGTGAACGACTGATTTATGAATAGTGCGGGGTAGGCCTTGGGCATTGGGCGTTGGGCATTGGGTGTTGGGCGTTGGGCGTTGGGCTGGCTGAGGTCACGATCGCAACGGGTATAATCAGGGCGGAGAAGAGCTACAAGCTGCCCGACGCCGTCTCCGGCACGTCAGACAGGCATTGGCAAACCAACTCGGCACGTGAGCGATCATGAAGAGCGTTGCCGCAACTGAAGCCCAAGAGCGTCTCGGTGTCGTCCTGGATGACGCGCAGCGAGAACCGGTCGTGATTCGACGCGAGGACCGCGACGTTGCCGTCGTCGTTTCGATGGCGGAGTACGAACGCCTGAGAACCGGCAACGTGCGAGCTTTCCTCGACCTGAGAAGTGAGATTGCAGCCGAAGCCGCTGCCAAAGGACTTACCGACGGACGCCTCGCCGAGATTCTGAGCGGCGATGAAGCGTGAGCGTGTTGTTCTCGACACCAACGTTCTGATCAGCGGCGCGCTTTCCACCACATCGACCCCGGCCGCAGCTCTGGAGAAGGCCATCAACGATGGACAACTTCTGGCTTCCAGGGCCACTCTGCGGGAGGTGATGGAAAGGCTGCTCTCGCCGAGATTCGACACCTACGTGTCGCGGGAAGAGCGCGACGCCTTGCTCCTCCGCCTGGCGCCGCTCCTCGAGATCGTGGAGATCGTCGAGACCGTTCAGGCGTCGCGCGATCCGAAGGACGACAAGTTTCTTGGCGTCGCTGTGAACGGACGCGCCGATGTGATCGTGACTGGCGACAAAGACCTGCTTGCGTTGCACCCGTACCGCGGAATCTCAATTCTGACGCCCGCCGACTACGTCAGTCGGCAGACCTCGCGTTAGATCACTCGGCCAGCCGAGGCTTGATGCGACCGGCCTCAACGTTCCCCGTAGCTTGGCGGACGCCTCCGACGGCTTCTCACTTGAGGTGGTCGGCCAAGACATCATCGTACGAGCGCTCGAATCTTTCGAGATCGAACGACCCCGCCACTCCGGTAGAATCAGGATGTTCCACGCACTGAACCACACGCCGGGGTGGCGGAACTGGCAGACGCACGGGACTTAAAATCCCGGGCCCGCAAGGGCGTGTGGGTTCGATCCCCGCCCCCGGCACCATTTCCTTTGGGAATCGCCACACATGCCGACAGTGAGAAGGCGACCGGGCGTCGTGCGGGATGTCAATCCGCTCCTACCTTCGACTCAATAGCAGCGGCGGCGATGCTCCGTTTCATCACGACGGTCACGGCAGATACTCGCTACGGCGTCTGAGAGCTGGCAAGCAAGGCTGAAATTGCCACACGTGGGGGCGGACGCCGCTGCAATTTCTGCCCGCCTTTTGGCGTAAACCTACGAGATGCGGCATCGCTGTTCAGCCGGGATACCATCCGTGGTATAGTCGTCCCGCTTGCACGTCGGTTCGACGTGCCTTTCCGACCGAAACAGTTGACGATGTTGATCGAACCCGTCAGCAAGCCCACGACACCCCTATTCGACGAACGGAAACCGGCGAAGCTCGGGCCGTTTGAACTTGTGCGCGCGGATGCCTTCGAGTGGCTGCGGACGGCGACTCAGCGCAGCCTTCATGCCATCGTGACCGATCCGCCCTACGGTCTCGTCGAGTACACGCCGGCCGAACTCGCGAAGCTGAAGAAGGGACGTGGCGGGGTGTGGCGTATCCCGCCATCGTTCGACGGCTGTCAGCGAAGCCCGCTGCCACGGTTCACCGTGCTGACGGAAGAGGATCGCGCCAATCTGCGCGCGTTCTTTCAACGTTTCGCCGAAGCCGTCTTTCCGGCGCTCGTGCCCGGCGCTCACGTCTTCATCGCGACAAACCCGCTCGTGTCGTATCTCGTCTACGAACCGATGATCACAGCCGGATTCGAGAAGCGCGGCGAGATTATCCGGCGCGTATTCACGCTCCGTGGCGGTGATCGGCCGAAGAACGCGCACGAAGAGTTCCACGACATCACGGTCATGCCGAAGTCGTGCTACGAGCCGTGGGGCTTGTTCCGCAAACCCTGCGAAGGGCGCGTGCAAGACAACCTTCGCAAGTGGAAGACGGGCGGCCTGCGTCGAATCTCGAGAGACGAACCGTTCAAGGACTTGATCGAAGCGTCTCCTGCTCGCGGTCTCGAACGCGAGCTTGCGCCGCATCCATCGTTGAAACCGCAGAAGTTCCTGCGGCAGATCGTCCGCGCCGCGTTGCCATTCAACGACGGCGTGATTCTCGATCCATTCATGGGCAGTGGCTCCACCATCGGAGCAGCGTCTGCGTGCGGGCTTCGCAGCATCGGGATCGAAATCAACGTCGAGTATTACCGGATGGCCGAAAAAGCCGTGCCGTTGCTTGCCGCGTTGCGCACGGACATGAACGGGGATGGTTCGAGCCGCTGATTTCGACGCGGCCGTTTCGTTGCCGCCCGGCTTGGACATCAGTGCGATCCGCCGCGCAATCGAATACATCGAAAAGGAACTCGCCGATTTGGTTGAACTCTACTTCGAGCAAGCGAACGTCTTCAGCGCTCTCGTCGGTATGTTCGGCACGAAAACCCTCCACCAATACAGCCAGTTCGAGAAGAACAAACATCCAGACATCGCCGCTCAGCGGTTCCCCGATCTCTGCCGGCGCCGGCGCGTCGGCAGACTGAAGCCGAATGACTGTCTCGAAAGCAAGGCCAGCAAGCGGCCGTTCGCAATTCAGTCGCATTTTGATCATGCCGGTTGGTATATCGTGTGGCGCTATCTCGTCGATCCGCCTGAACAGATCGAGCATGGCAAGCCGGTGATCATCTGGCGAGTGGATGTCGTGTTCCTGAACAAAGACGATTGGAAATACGAAGGGAGCACGGCCGGGGCCGGTAGCGGCGGACGCACGCACACGTTCGGCGTGAGGGAACCGGCAACGAAACTCGAAGGAACCGCCGTGTACAAGCGCAAGGACATCGTGGTCAAAGGTGGCAAGCCCGTCCCCGTCAACGGCGACTGAATTAGCAGACGAAGACGTGGTCCGTCTCAACCGAACCGTCCTCGTGTTTCTCGGCCTGGCACCGAGCCCGGGCAGGTAAGCGCGCCATCGATCCCCGCCCCCGGCACTCACCGGGCTGCGCGCCGCTCGCGCCACCGGCGATGCGCGCGAGCCGCTCAGCGTCCCTCCGCCCGGCTCAGCCGGCGATACTCGACGAACATCGCGCTCCGCCAGCGCACGATCATGCCGAACGCGATGATGAAGAAGAGCCCCGCCGTCTGCTCGACCGAGATGATGTGCCCGACGTAGCTCCGGAGCGCAATCCGCACGGCGGCGAGCCCGAGGAGAATCGCGATGAACAACCGCGACCGCCGCATCATGATGGCGCCGCCCTCGCGGGTGAGCCGCGACGTCGCGACAATCGGATAGCCGAAGACGACGGCCCCGACGAGAAAGGCGCCAACCGCCCACGGCCACGGCATCCGGAACGCGCGAACGGCGAACATGGAGAATCCGGTGCTCATCGCGAGCGGCGGCAGAACGATGCTGCGGGCGGTCACCGGCCGCATCGATTCATGAACGCGCCAGATGAGAATGGCCGCCGCGCCGAGGATCGCGGCGCCGACCGACGTGATCGGCAGGCTTGATAGATCCATGACGGATTGTCGACGGGTCTTTTCGACGATTATCGTCTAGAAGCGCCGCGTGTAGAGCAGCTTCGTCGCCGCCTGCCGGGTGATCGTCACCAGCCGGTCCCGCACGGGATCGTCCAGCCAGTTGTGCGTGTACACGACATACACGTCGTCACCGGGCGTGAGGATCCACCGGAACCGCGACTGCCAGCCGACCACCCGGCTGACCGAGTCGTACTGCACGGTGTTCACGAGCGACACCCACTGGCCGATCGCGACGTCCGGCGTCAGCCGGATGAGCTCGGTCCTGAACCGCGTCTCGGGCAGGTCGACCCTGTTGAGCTCGGTCGAGGTGTAGATGATGAGCCCCGGACGGGCGCGCACGGTGAGCTCGAGCGACAACTGCCGGCGCGTCCCCGAATAGAAGCCGCCCCATTCGAGCGTCGGCACGACGGCGACGACCCGCCGGTTCGCCGTCTGGCCGGTCACCCGATAGCGAACGAAGCTGAATTCGCGCCCCCGCGGCAGCGCGACCTGGTCGCGGACGTTCACCCGGAAGTCGGCGTGCAGCCGCTCGTACTCGGGCAGCACGAGGACGCTGAAGCTGTCCTCCGAATGAAAGTCGACGTTCAACAGCGTCAGGTTCCACAGCCGTGTCAGCCACCCGTCCTCGGAGTCGAGCTGCAGATCGGCGTCGGCGGTGAACCCGAGCCGGCGGACGAGCCGGCTGTTGCGCGGCCGCGGCGAGAAGTTCAGGTAGGGCTGGTACCGCGTGTACCCGCTCGTCCGCGTCATGAAGCCGAGCGCGGGGCTGAAATGGTCCTGGACGACGCGGTACGCCAGACCGGTGTTCCAGCGGTCGTTCGGATAGTCGATCCGCAGGCCGTAGGCGGCGTTGCGGCCGGTGCCACGCGGGTTGGTGGCGTTCAGGACGAATCCGCCGGCGGACAGGTTTTTCGATCCCCGGAAGGTCGAGGTGGCAAGCTGGAAGTCGACGCCGGTGGTCTGCAGCAGCGGCGACGCGGCGTCCCGCCGATCGCGCCCCGTATAGAGCAGTCCCACGTACGACTGGCGGAACAGCCGCTGCTTGAGGCGCAGCGTCGTGAAGTTCTCGCCAACGACGCCCGCGCCCGGGTCGTCGGCCGTCTGCACCTGCAGCACGCCCGCGTCGAGGCGTTGGCCGATCTGCCCGACCATCCGCGCGCCGTAGTTGATCGTCTGCGGGTTCGCGCGCTCGTCGAGCCCGATTCGGCGGCTGAAGAACGGGATGAGGGAGTTGTCCGCCTGCCTCCGGAAGCTGTCGCCGACGCCGACCGACGCGCCCGTGCCGAAGTCGAAATAGTTGGCGCCTTCAAGGAAGAACGTCCGCTTCTCGGGGAAGAAGAGGGCGAACTGCGTCAGGTTGACGGCGCGCTCGTCGACCTCCGTCTGCGCGAAATCGGTGTTGACGGTGGCGCTGGCGCGAAGCCCAGGCGTGAGGCTGTAGAAGAGATCGATGCCCGCCTTGACGCTTCCCTTCGTCTTCGGCTGGCCCGTGAGGGGAGAGGCGTCCGCCAGCCCCAGGGCGTAGGGGCGGAGGTCGAGCCCGAGCCCTTGCGTGACGTCCTGATTGAGACCGGTGAGGAGACCGGTGTTCGAGAACCGGAAGAGCCCCTGATTGAGCGCCCACCCGGTCCACAGGGTCTCCTCGCCCTTCCGGCGGACGGTGCGCTGGAAGTTGACGCCCCAGGCGGTGGCGTTCGGGTCGAAATTCAACGTGCTGAAGGGAATCGCGATCTCGATTGTCCAGCCGATGGAGCTGCGCCGGACGCGCAGCGTCCAGACGCCGTCCCAGTTGCGGTTGTACCCGGCGGGACCGAGCAGTCCCTCGCCCATGAGTCCGGACGGGTTGGTTTCGAAGTGGTACCCGCTCTGCGCCGTCAGGAACGGGTCGATCACCCACATGAACCTGTCGTCGGCCGGCAAGAACTGGTCGCGGCGGATCTGGTACCGCAGCAGCCCGTCCGGGTCGCTGTCGTAGCAGGTGACGCCCATGTAGAAGGTCGTGCGGTCGTAGGCGATGCGGACTTCGGTGCGCTCGGTGGCCGGCGCGCCGGTCTGCGGCAGCTGCTGGATGAAGTCGGTGGCGGGCGCGGCGCGCGTCCACACCGGCTCGTCGAGGTTGCCGTCGACGGCGATCGCCTCGCCGTCTCTCATCCGCACGGCCGCCATCGTCGCGCGCTCGGGCGGCGCCTGCGCGGCGGCGAGCGAGGGCGCGAGTAGCGCGATTGTCAGCACACAGCAGTTGCGCAGGAATCTATGGGGTTCCATCATGCTCCGGCCGGCCGTCGTTCTGAGCGCCTACCGCCGGTCGAGCTGCTTCTCGGCCAGGAACGCGGAGAGCAGATCGGCGATCTGCACGTTGTTCAGGTCGAGCATCGGGAAGTGCGTGTTGCCCCGAATGCCGATCTCCGGGAGCATCACGTTCCGCGCGTCGCCGCCGTGGCGGTTGATCGCCTCCACCATCAGCTTCGCCCGCTGCACGTTCACCCGGCGGTTGTCGAGCGAGAGCCGCGGTCCCACATTGACCTGCTCCATCGTTGGCGGGATGTAGTCGCCCCAGACGATCTGAATCGGCACCTTCGTCAGCTTCAGGAAGTCGGCCATTGGAATCGCGCGCCCCGGCGGCAGCTTCATGCCGTCGATTCGTTCAATCGGCGACGGCATTTCGCTGTCGGGAAGCACGGCGTCGCCCGGCTCGTACGAGACGATCGCCGCGACGCGTGTCGTCTTGGTCGCGGTGATCCAGCCGCGAATGCCGGTCGAGGAGTGCGTCAGCAGGACCGACGGGCCCAGCTCGTCGAGGAGCGCCGCCAGCGCGTCGGTTTCCACCTGCTCGTTTTCCGGGGCGTTGAACTCGGGGTACTGGATGCGGAAGAACTCGTTCAGCGCGCGCTCGGTCTGCGGGAACTGCACACCGGGATAGAAATCCGGCGTCGGGTCGCCGGGAAGCCACAGCCCCAGCCGCCAGTTGGTGAACCACGCCTGATCGTGGTTCGGCTGCGGCTCGTAGCTCACCGGCGCGCACCCCTGTCCGGCGCGGCCGGTCCGCGGCAGATCCGTCAGATAGACCGGGAACCCGCGCCGCAGGAAGATGTGCCGGAAGCCCTCGCGGCCGTCGAAGGTCGTGTCCCACGTCTTGGTGCTGCTGGCGTGCACCATGACGAGCGGCGTCCGGCGCGGGCCCTCCGGTATCTGCCACTCGACATACCCATGGTCGCAGTGCAGGGATCCGCCGGCGGCATTCCCCGTGATCCGGCCGCCAAACGGCCGTGCGCCCTGCTCGCGAATGACGAAGGCCGACTGCGCCGCGGCCGTCGCAGCCGCCAGCAGCGCGACGAGGACAATCCGGACCGGCACGCGCCTGAGTCTACTGCGAGTCGAGCCACGCCGTGAGCGCGGGCGATTGCCGCGCCCGCAGGGCGACGCAGTTCTCGATGCGCTCGAGCGCCTGGCCGACGGATCGCTCGGCGGCCGGCACGGGATTGCGCGCGAAGAACTGCCGCACCTCCTCCGCGTCGGCGGCGGAACAGAAGCTCCCGGTCGCGCCGACGATGGCCGGAATGCCCTGGAAGGTGCCCAGCGTCCGTGTCAGCGTCGGCCAGTTCGCTTGCACGAATCGCCAGGCAGCCTGTCGCGAGGCGGGCCGCGCCAGCAGGCCGGCGATGAGCTGGCCCGTATCCTGCGTGCGCACGCGGTCCGAGAGCGCGAAGGCGAGCGTCCGCTCGACGAGCGCCGGGCGCTCGAACCAGGAGAGCGCGCCGAAGAAGCGGTAGTACTGCTCCGGCTGCGAGGCGAGCCGTCCGAGCTGCGCCTCGTACTGGTCGTAGAGAGCCGCATCTCCGCCGGTGGCCGCCACGCGCAGGACCGCCGGCGCAAGCGTGGCGGCGAGCGAGGTGGGGTCCGCGATGTACCGCGCGGCGAGCTCCCGCGCCAGGCGCTGCACCGCCGCATCGTTGCCGGTGACGCCGACGAGCGTCAGCAGCTGCGCCCGGCGGCTATGCCGCTCGTCGGCGTCACCCATGTTGCCGGGCAACCCGGTCGCGGCGAGCACCGGTCCGAACCGCGCGCGAATCCACGCCTCGAACCGCGGCCGATCGGTCGCCGAGGCGACATCCCCGGCGGTCTGCGCCAGTCGAGGGGCCAGGGCATCGACCACGGCCGCCGTGTCGTCGCCTGCAAGCGCCGCGGCTAGGTCCAGGTAGACGCCGATGTCGTGGCGGCCGGCGCGCACCATCCACCACTGGTCGCCCAGCAGGCTGATGCGCTCCATGGGCGCCAGGCGGGCGGCGCCGCCGGCGAGCGCCCGGACAGTGTCAGCGGTGTACTCGGTGAAGTAGTACCCCCGGGCGTCGGCATTGGCGAAGACGGCGCCGCACGAGGGTACGCGGAATGTCTCGCGTGCCTCGTCGAGCACGTCGCAGCGCGAGCGACCGTCGGCGGTCTTCATGCAGACCGGCACGGTCCAGCGCTGCGGCGGCGCCGGCGGCGCCGGGAGGGAGGTACCGACGAAACGCTGCTGCTCGAGCGTCAGCTCGGTCCGCCGTCCGGCGCACCGCATGGCGACCGAGACGACCGGTGCGCCGGCCTGTTCGACGTACCCCCGCAGGATCCGGTCGACGGGGCGCCCGGTGACGCGGGCCATCTCGGTCCAGAAGTCCTCGCCGGCCGCGTTGGCGAACGCGTATCGCTTCAGGTACGACGCCACGCCCTTTCGAAACAGATCGGGACCGACGAACGCCTCCACCATCCGGAGCACGCCGGCCGTCTTCTCGTAGGCAATCCCGTCGAACATCTGGTTGATTTCCTCCGGCGTCTCCACGCGGAGGCGGATGGCGCGGGTGGTGCGCAGCGCGTCGATCCCGAGGGCCGACTGAGTGTCGGCGGCTTCGTCGAGCTCCACCTTCCACTCGGGCCGCCAGCGGGCCAGCGGCTTGCCGGTGACCCAGGTCGCGAACCCTTCGTTGAGCCAGATGTCGTCCCACCATGTCATCGTCACGAGGTTGCCGAACCACTGGTGGGCGATCTCGTGCGCGATGATGCCCGCCACGCGCTTGCGCGCGGCGAGCGAGGCGCGCTCGGGGTCGATGAGCAGGAGCTGCTCCCGGAAGGTGATGGCGCCGGCATTCTCCATGGCGCCGGCCGCGAAGTCGGGCACCGCAATCAGGTCGAGCTTCCCGAAGGCGTACGGAATGCCGAAATAGCCGTTGAAGAAGGCGAGCTGCTGTTCGGCCGCCTCCAGCGCAAACGCGGTGAGCCCCAGCTTGTCCGGCGTCGCGCAGACGCGAATCGTGGTGCCGGCGGCGCCGCCTGTCCGGCAGACGAAGTCGCCGACAACGAGCGCGACCAGATACGTCGGCATCCTGGGGGTCGTCGCGAAGGTCAGCGTGTGTGTTCCGGGCTCGGGTCCGGGCACGTCGGAGAGCTGCCGCCCGTTTGAAATCGCGGAATCGCCCGCATCGACCATGAGGGAGACGTCGAAGGTCGCCTTGGACGTCGGCTCGTCGAACGACGGGAAGGCGCGCCGCGCGTCGGTCGGCTCCATCTGCGTCACGGCATAGCGGCGGCCGTTGGCCCGGCTGAGGTAAAAGCCTCGCAGCTTGTCGTTGAGGATGCCGGTGTATGCCATCCGGATCGTCGCGGCGCCCGGGGGAATCGGCTGAGGCACTTCGAGCGTTGCCGTCTCGGCGGTCGGGTCGAGCGTCACGCGCGCCGTCCGGGTGCGGCCGCCTGCGGCAATGGTGACCTCGCCGAATTCGATCTCCGCCGCGTGCAGCGTGATGGCCCGTACGGGCGCCTTCACCTGGATCCGGATCGTCGTGCGCCCGCGGAACGCGGCCCGTTCGAGGTCCGGAGCGAACCAGAGGGTGTAGTGGTTCGGAACGACGGTTGCCGGGAGCCGCTCGGCGCCGGCCGGCGCCGCCACGACCAAGAGCGCCATGACGCCGGCACACGCCACACTACGTCTGAGCATTCCTGGGTCCGCGGTCAGCGGTCGTCCCGCACGGCGGCGATGGTGTCGCGGATGGCCGCAATCGCTGCCTCTGCGGCGGCTGAATCGGTGAGGAATCCGAGGCGTTCGCGCCCGCCGTCGCCGACGCGGACGATCCGCACGTGGTCGGCCACGGGCGTTCCGGCGGCGAGCGCGACCGTGTCCTCCCATCGCGAGAGCTCCACGGCCGCACGCGTCAGGTGATCGGGCCGGTTGAGGAACGCCCGCAGGGCGCCGGCGGACGGCTCGGGCAGTCCGGCGGCGTGCTGCGACAGCAGCCTGGTGGCCCGGAGAATGCCGGTGCGGGCGAGCCACGGCGCCGCCTGCACGAGCTGCCGCGTGGTCTGCGGCGGCGTGTCGGGCGTCTCGAGTGTAGGCGCGTCGATGAGTACCAGCGCCCGCACCTCGCTCTCATAGCGGGCCGCATACAGGGTGGCGAACGCCGCCCCAAGGCCCTGGCCGACGAGCACGTACGGCCCCTCCGCGCGCGCGCCGCCGAGCAGCGCGTGCAGTTGGTCGGAGACCGCCGAGGGATCGAACGGCCGGTCTCCGGCCTCGCTCCAGCCGAGCCCGGCTCGGTCGTAGCTGCAGGTCCGCGTGGTCTTGCCGAGGGCGGGTTGGACGAGGCTCCACACCGACGACATGCCCGTGGCGGGCGCTTCCAGCACCACCGCCGGCGTTCCTTCTCCGGTGCAGTGGATGTGGAGCTGGTGGCCTCCGACGTCGACGAGCTGGCCGGGATGGGGGAACTGCCGGCGCTCGAGTGCGGTCGCCACCCCCTGATAGGTCGCGCCTGCCAGGATCGGGAAGATGACGACGGCGGCGGCAGCCAGCAGCGCGCGGCGAAATCTCGGTGAGACGAGCGGCATCGTTCACGCCGCCGGCTGCCGCGCGGCGGCCGGCCGAGCGGCACGCCTGCGAAGCCGGGGGGTCATGGCGATTTCGTCTCAGCCAGACCGTATTTCTCGATCCGCGAGTACAGCTGGGCGCGGGTGAGCCCCAGGAGCTTGGCGGCACGCGTCTTGTTGTAGCGCGCCTGCTCGAGCGCCTTCAGCACGAGCGTCCGCTCGATCGCTTCGAGATTGACGCCGCCCGGAGGCAGCGCGTCGGCCGCGCCGGTTGCCGCCGTGGCCTCGGCCGGCCGCGGCAGCGCCACCGGCAGGTGCTCGCTCCTGATGTAGCCGCCGTCGGCCAGGATGACGGCGCGCTCGATCGCGTTGCGCAGCTCGCGGACGTTGCCGGGCCACCCGTAGGCGAGCAGTTGATCCCGGGCGTCGCGCGCGATGCCGGCGGGCGGCTTGCCGACCGTGCCGCCAATCTCCTCCAGGAACGTGTCGGCGAGCTCGAGAATGTCCTCGATCCGTTCCCGCAGCGGCGGCAGCGCGATCTCGAAGACGCTGAGCCGGTAGTACAGGTCCTCACGGAACTCGCCGCGGCGCATGGCGGCCTGCAGGTCCCGGTTGGTCGCGGCCACCACCCGGATGTCGGCGCGGGAGCTGCGCGTGCTGCCGAGGCGCATGAACTCGCGCTCCTCGAGCACGCGCAGCAGCTTGGCCTGGACGCTCGGCGACATCTCGCCGATCTCGTCGAGGAAGAGGACGCCGCCGTTGGCCTGCTCGATGCGCCCGGGCTTGGCGGCGACGGCGCCGGTGAAGGCGCCGCGCTCGTGGCCGAAGAGCTCCGATTCGAGCAACTGTTCGGGGAGCGCGGCGCAGTTGATCGCCACAAACGGCCCCTGCTTGCGCCGGGACCCCTGATGAATGAAGCGCGCCACCACCTCCTTGCCGGTGCCCGATTCGCCGGTCAGGAGCACGGTGGTCTCCGTCTGCGCGACGCGCGCCGCCTGGGCGAGCACCTCCTTCCACTGCGGCGACTGGCCGACGACGCGCCGGTTGCCCGTGCGCGCCTCGATCTCGCGGTTCAGTCTCGCCACCGTGGCTTCGAGCTGCGCGGCGGTCTCGCGCGCCGCCGCGTCGCGGCGCGCCGCCTCAGCCAGCTTCTGATGCGACAGCGCGAGCGCGAGCAGGTCGGCGACGCGCCGGCCGAAATCGAGGTCGGCATCTCCGAACTGTTCCGGCTGGCGGGCGAGGAAGAACAGCGAGCCGAAGAGGCCCGTATCGAGCGCCAGCGGCACGCGCAGCACCGAGCGAACCTTCAGCCGGCGGAAGATGCGCCCGCGCACGCTCTCGGGCGCGATCTCCACGTCGGCGTCGCGCACCACGTACGGATCCCGGTGCAGCAGATACCGTTCGTTGTCGGCAATCATCATCGGCGCGCCGAAGTCCGGGTCGTCGATCTTCGGGCCGGTCATGGCGTAGATGCGGATGGAGCGGCCGTCCTCGGCCCAGGAGGTCAGCAGCAGGATGTCGTGCGGCAGGCCGCCCCGCACGACGTCGGACACGTCGCCGAAGATGTGCCGGATGTCGAGCGCCTCCGCCATCGTGTGCAGCACCCCGTCCAACGCGTCGATGCGCTCCCGCCGGGTCGCCTCGGTGGTCCGCAGCGCGTCCTGCTGCAGCGCGAACGAGAGCAGGTCGGCCACGCTGTCCATCAAGGCCTCGTGCGCGTCGGTGAACGCATCGGGCGCGCTCGAGGTGGCCCACAGCGCGCCGTAGACGCTCGGGCCGCGGCCGACCGTGCACACGAGCCGCGACCGCGCATCGCTGTCGAAGGGGGAAGGGCCGCCGCCGGCCGTCGCGACGGCCGATGCCGTGTCGGCTATCCGATGTCCGGTCACGTCGAGTTCGCCCGATGGCCGGGCGACATACAGGACGACCGATTCGGCGCGATCGAGTCGCAGCACGTGCAGCCGCTCGAAGGGGACCGCGTCGCCGAGCAGCGTGGCCAGGCGCGGCACGAGGTCGGCGAGCGGCCGCTCCTCGGCGATGAGGCGGGCGACGGCGGTCAGCACGGCCGCGGAGTCCATGACCAGCACGGGAGTATCCACCCAGTATAATCCGGGGGATCCGTGGCCAGCGTGCTCGCATCCGGTCTGTCCTGGGTCGATCTGCACTTCCTCGATCGGCCGCACGCCATCGCCACCGCCGTCGTACAGGGCGGCGGCGCGCTGGCTCTCGTCGATCCCGGGCCCACCAGTTGCCTCGAGACGCTCGAGCTCGGTCTGCAGACGCAGGGACTGCGCCTCGGCGACCTCACGCACCTGCTCCTCACGCACATCCACCTCGACCACGCCGGCGCCACCGGCACGATCGTGCGGCGGATCCCGGACGTCACGGTCCTGGTGCACGAGCGTGGCGCGCCGCACATGATCGATCCCGCGAAGCTGCTCGCCAGCGCCGCGCGCTTGTACGGCGAAGAGATGGACCGGCTGTGGGGCGAGTTCGCGCCGGTGCCGCCGGAGAATCTCGTGGTGCTCGCCGGCGGCGAGCGCGTGGAGGCGGGCGGCCGATCGTTCGAGGTGGCCTACACGCCTGGGCACGCCTCGCACCACGTCTCCTATTTCGATCGCGCGAGCGGCGTCGCGTTCGTCGGCGACACGGCCGGCGTCTGCGTCGACGGCGGCTACGTGCTGCCGCCGACGCCGCCGCCCGATATCGACATCGAGGCGTGGCAGCGGAGCATCGAGCGCATCGAGGCGTGGTCGCCTGAGACGCTGTTCCTGACGCATTTCGGCCCGGCACCGAGCGTCGCGCCACATCTCGGCACGCTGATGGAGAACCTCGAGACGACCGCGGGCCTGGTGCGCGGGCGGCTGGCCGAGCCGGGATCGGATGAAGAGAAGATGCGGCGCTTCTCCGACGACTTGACGCGCGAGCTGCGCCGGCGCATGCCCGAGGCGCAGGTCGCCGCCTACGTCGCCGCCGCCCCGCCCGACCTGCTGTGGCTCGGCCTGGCGCGGTACTGGAGGAAGAAGGCGGGTTGAGGGCTTTGGGCTGAAGTCCAACGCCCAAGGCCCAACGCCCAACGCCCAAGAAGTCCTACCGCTCGTCGAAGGCGGCCAGCAGCGTGAGGTCGTTGACGGTCCGCGCCATCAGATCCACCAGGTCGACGAGATTCCGCTGACCGAAGATCTTCAGCGCGCGCTGGTAGGTCGCCGGCGCGACCGTGTGGTTCCTGAACAACTCGCGCCCGAACCGCACGATCGCGGCGTCCCTCTCGTCGAGACCGGTGAGCGGTCCGTTCTCGCGCACGAGGTCGATCACGGCCGCTTCGACGCCGCCAGCCCGCGCCGCCGCCTCGCTGCGCGCCCAGTGATAGGGCTGGTGATGCTCGTGCGACGTCACGAGCACCGAGAGCGCCATCGTCGGGCGGCCGACGCCCGCCTCGAGCAGCTTCATGCCCGAGCCGTTGCGCGTGATCAGGCCGGGACCGGTGCCTTCAGGCGCGAGCCCGCGGCTGTAGAGCGGACCAGGCGTCGCGCCCGTCTGGGCCTTCACGTATGGGAGCCGGCTGCGTGTATCCGGTCGGATGTCGTCGGGCGGCGCGAACGGCAGCGGCAGGAGCTGCTTCCATCCGGGCGGCATCTGCTGGTTGAACGCGGTCAGCCGCGTCGCCGTCGCCGCGTAGCTGCCCATGAGGATCACGATGTCTACGAGGTTGCCCCTGCCGAGGACCTCGAGCGCCCGGGCGTACGTCACGGCGCCGAGCGAATGGGTGCCGAAGATCTCGCGCCCGACCTCGACGATGACGGCCGCCTTCTCGGGCACTCCGGTGACCGGCCGGCGATACCGGACGAGGTCGATCACCGCCGGATCGAGCCCGACGGCGAGCGCTTCCATCTCGTGCAGCGACCACTCGTACGGTTGATCGTGCGCGCGGGCGGCGGTGAGAATCGCCAGTTCGGTGAGATCGCGTCCGAGTGGCGACGACCAGCGGACATCGACGCCGGAGGCGTGCAGCCGAATCGCCTCGACACCTTCCACGCCCGGCTCGAGGAGCGGCAGCCGGCTGCGTGACTTGGAATCGACGTTTCGGGGAAGAGAGCCGCTCGGGGCCGTCTGCGCCTTGACGGCGGAGACGGCGCCGGCGACCAGCAGGACGACGAGAAGCGCGTGTCGCATCGGCATGGCCGGAGAGTGTACTTTGTTGTAGTCTTTCACGCATGTCGATCCCCTTCCGCGCCGTGGTGTTCGGGTGCATGCTGGCTGCCTTCGCTTCGCCGCCGCTTCGAGCCCAGACGACGGGCTCGGCCCCGGCGCTCCCCGAGGGTGCGGGCAAGGCGCTCGTGACGACCAGGTGTGTCGGCTGCCACCAGCTCGATGTGAGCCTCAGCCGGCGCGGCACGGCGGAGGAGTGGCGGGCCATCGTGCAGACCATGGTCGTACGCGGTGCGACCGTCACCGACCCGGACGCGGCGGCGATCGCCGCGTATCTGGGGCAGCATTTCGGGCCTGGCGCTGCCGGTGTCGGATCGGCGCCTCAGTCCGGCGGGCCGGCGTTGCCCGAGGGGCGGGGCAAGGACGTGCTGACGAGACGCTGCTTCCAGTGCCATCAGATGAGCATGTGGAGCGCCCTGCGCCAGGACCGCCGCGAGTGGCTGGCGGTCGTCTATCGCATGGTCGGGCGCGGCGCGCTCTGGACCGACGACGAGATCAACCTCATGGCCGATTACCTCGGGCAGATACGGGGACCGAAATGAAGTCAACCCCGCGAGGCCACGGAGTCACAGAGACACAGAGCAAGGAATTTGGTGTGTCTGTGACTCTGTGTCTCCGTGGCCCGGGGGGTGAGACGTGTGACGTGATGAGGGAATCATGAGAGAGCTGGTAGCGCAGCTACTGTCCAACGGGATCTCGCGGCGCGACTTCGTGCGCCGTCTGGTAGCCACCGGTGTCACCGCGACTGCGGCGAATTCCATCGCCGAATCGCTCACGGCGATGGCCCAGGCGCCCGGCGGGCCGCCGGCGTCCCCGGAGGCCGTTCGCCTCTTCACCGGGACGGGCGGGGAGCACTTCGCCGAGCAGCTCATCGCATCGGGCGTGAAGTACATATTCGGCAACTCCGCGAGCGAGGACGCCTTCTTCTACGAGGCGCTGGTCGAACGCCCGCAGTTGCAGTACATCCTCACCCCCCACGAGGGGCCGGGCGCCGCCATGGCCGCGGGCTACATCAAGGCCTCCGGGCAGCCGGCCGTCGTCATGCAGGCGGCGGTGGTCGGGTTGACCAACGCGCTCGGCCAGATGTTCAACTGCTGGAAGGAGCAGACGCCGCTCGTCTTCTACTCCTATCGCACGGAGGAGTCGCTGGCCGCCGGGCGAGACGGCTTCGAGGAGCTGCCTGGGCAGGAGCAGCTCACCGAGCCGATGACGAAGCTCACGTGGTCGGCGAAGGCGCCCGCGCAGATTCCCGAGACGATTCGCCGTGCGTTCCGCGTTGCCTGGACGCCGCCGCACGGGCCGGCCTACATGAACTGGCACTCCGACTTCACGGAGGAGCGGTTCACGGCCGAGATCATCCGGCACGACCAGGTGGATCCGCGGATGCGCGTCCGGCCGAACCCGGTGGAGGTGCAGCGCGCCGCGAAGCTCCTCGTCGAGGCGCGGCGGCCGTTGCTCATCGTCGGCGACGAGGTCTACAAGGCCAGGGCGTTCGGCAAGATCGTCGAGCTCGCCGAGCTGCTGGCGCTGCCGGTGACCCAGGCGCGGCAGGTGTATGCGAGCTTCCCGCAGCAGCATCCGCTGTGGGTGGGAAGCATTCCGGGCGGGCGCGTCGACTCGCTCGCCTTCCCTACGCAGCCCGACGTGGTCATCAACATCGGCAACAAGCTCCAGCACAACTCGGCGGCGCCAATCGTCTCGCGCCGGACGGCGTTCATCGACATGCGGAACGACGCGGCGAGCATCGGCAACGTGATGACGACCGCCGCGCCGCTCGTGGCCGACGTCGCCTACGGGACCGAGGACCTGCTGGCGGCGGTGCGCGACCTGATGACGCCGGGGCTCAAGGCGCGCGTAGCGGAGCGCCACGAGGAGGTGCGGGCGTTCAGCGCCCGCGCCCGGCAACTGCGCGGGATGGTGTCACGGAACCCGTTGTGGGACTCGAGTCCGCTCGAGGCGGACAGGGTCACCTGGGAGCTGGCGCAGTGGGCCGACAAGGACGCGATCATCGTCCATGAAGGCGGGTCGCTCGAGATTTCGCACAGCTTCGAGTTCGACCCGCGCGGCGGGCGCGACCTCTTCTTCTACTACGCGGCCCATCTGGGAACGGGAGTTGGAACGGCCGCCGGCGTGCAGTTGGCGCGGCCGGGCAAGCAGGTCGTCCTGCTGGTCGGCGACGGCTCGTTCATCTTCGGGCCGACGGCGCTCTGGAACATGGCCCGTCTCCAGCTGCCGGTCCTGACCGTCGTCTACAACAACCATGCGTACGGCGGGCCGCACAACCGCGCGATCGCGAACCTGGGCGGCGGTGGCCGCGCCGTCGATGCGACCAAGTTCGTGCACGACTATCTGGGGAAACCCGACATGGACATGTCGGCGATTGCCCGGGGGTTCGGGGTCGAGGCCGAGCGCGCCACGACGCCGGCGCAGCTGAAAGAGGCGCTCGGCCGCGCGCGCCGGAAGCAGGCCGACGGCAAGCCGTATCTGATTGACGTCGAGGTGGCGCGGCACGGGCCCGGCTGGACGACGGATCCCTGGGTCCCTGCCATCCAGCGGACGTGAGGAAGGCTGGGCGTTGGGCCTTCGACTCTGGGCTTACGGCCCAGAGCCCAACTCCCAGAGCCCAGCGTCAACTCCCAAGGCCCAAGGCCTGGAGCGCAGAGCCTACGCCAGGCTGCTGACGGCGACAGCCGAGCGGTCCCTCGCGACGGCGAGGCGCGCCGGGTCGATGAGCAGGCGGAGCGCGTACCCCTGGGGCGTGCCAGTGGAGGAGCGGTACGGCCCGACCCGGTAGACCGCCGACAGCACCCGGCCCTGCTGCAGCCCTGCCGGGAGGTCGACGCACTCCCTGTCGGTTCTCTCCACCTGGAAGTGCACCAGCCGGTAGAGCGGGATCGACGTCGGCGCCTGGCACTCGACGAAGGCATCGACCTCGCTGACATCGCGGGTCACCACCGATACGAACCGGAGCGCCCCTTTGGCGTCACGCCACGTGAGGCGTCCCGGCACGCGAAGCTTGCGACGGTCTCCGATGCGCGGCCGGCCACTGAGCTGCGGAATCCGTGTGTTCGCAACGCTGTGAATCACCTTTGCCCCCTTGCTCGTCGACCGTTTGGTCGTCCCTCGCTCGATAGGTATCAATGGCGAGGCCGCTGTCGCTGCTGTCACGTGGAAGAATTGCGCACAAGGTAAGGGGCTGATTCTAAATGACTACTGGCGATCAGCCGAGGAGTGAAGCCGCCCCAGCATGGATATGGCGTATCCATGGGCCTGTATACATGGTTACTAGATATCCGTTCCGACGACTTCGAGGCGCAGGCGGCGTATCTTGAGGTACAGGCCACGACGGGTGAGTCCGAGGATCCGCGCGGTCTCAGAGATGTTGCCGCGGGTTCGATCGAGCGTGGCGACGATCAGCTCTCTTTCCACTTGTTCGATGGCGGCGGCAAGGTTCGGCGGCCTCCCGCCAGGCGCCGGCGCCACGACCGGCGTTGTCGCGTCGGCGCGGGTGGGCGGGGCGGTGAGGTCGGCCGACAGGTGGTTCGGTTCGACGGCGCCGCCAGGAGTACTCATGGCCACGGCTCGCTGGACCTCGTTCCGCAGTTGGCGCACGTTGCCCGGCCACCAGTACCGCGCGAAGAGATCGAGCGTGGCCGGCGCCAACTGTACGTCGGGTTTGCCCAGGCGGTCGCAGGCCTCGCGCAGGAAGAACGTGCTGAGATGCGGGATCTCCTCGCGCCGCTCGCGCAGCGGCGGGACGTGAATGCGGATCACGCTCAGACGGTAGTACAGGTCTTCCCGGAACTTCCCTTCCGCGACCCGCTGCTCGAGGTCGGCGTTGGTCGCTGCCAGCACCCGGACGTCGACCGCCTGCGGGCGCGTGTCGCCGACCGGCATGATCTCGCCCTGCTCGAGGAAGCGGAGCAGCTTCGGCTGGATGTCGAGCGGCAGGTCGCCAATCTCGTCGAGGAAGAGGGAGCCGCCGGCGGCCGACCGAATCAGGCCGGGCTGGTCGGTGACGGCGCCGGTGAAGCTCCCGCGGCGGTGGCCGAAGAGCTGGCTGTCGGCGAGTTCGCGCGTGGTCGTCGTGCAGTTGTACGGGAGGTACATCGCCGCGCGCCGGAGCGAACCGACGTGGATTGCCCGCGCGACCAGATCCTTGCCGGTGCCGCTCTCACCCGTGATGAGCACGGTCAGGTCGCTTCCCTGGAGCCGCTGGATTTGCTCGACCACGCGGTTCATCGAGGCGCTGGCGCAGATGAAGCCCGGGAGCAGCGGCTCGATCGGCCGCTCGTTGGCCGGCTCGATCGCCTGCGGGGGCCGCTCGCGCGCGCCGCAGAGCTCGAATCCCTGGCGGGCGATGGCCGCGAACATGCGGAGGCGCCGCGCCGCCGTGTCGGTCAGCCGCCGTGCGGCCACGATGACGCACCGGCGCGGGCCGTCGGAGTCGCGGCCGAGCGCCTCGCTCAGGAGCAGTCCCTCGCCGTACTCGCGGCTGCCCTGCGCCGCGGCGCGGGCCAGCGCCCGTGCTACGTCGCTGTCGCAGCCGCAGGAGGCGACCACGCGCACCTCGCCTCCCGGGGGGGCGACGAAGATGATCGCGGCGTCGGCCTCGAGCGTTTCGACCAGCGCGGTGGCGGCTTCGCGCGCCAGGAGATCAGGCAGGATGGCGGCCTCGATGAGCCGCCGCACCACTGCCTCGTCGGCATCGGCAACCGACACGGATGGCTGCACGAGCGGCGTTCCGTTCAGCTCGGCCCGGGCGCCCTCGACTTCCGTGAGGTCGCGTTCGGCGCCGAGGGCGCGGAAGGTGGCGCCCGCGTGGTCGAGATAGCGTTCGGCCGCGGTGCGATTGCCCGCGCGCGCCGCCAGCCGGCCGAGCGCGAGGTTGCTCAGCGCCGCGTGGTAACGCTCGCCGAGCAGATCGAAGACGCTCGCGCTCTGGGCGAAGTCGTGGTGGGCCGCCGCGGGGCGCCTGGATCGTTCGTGCACGGCGCCGCGGATCCGCAGGAACTCGCCCCAGGATCCCGGGGCCGCCCGCGGATCGAGCCGCACCTCGCAGCGCTCCAGGCGTTGTTCGGCCTCGCCAATCCGGTTGGCTGCCACGAGCGCCTCGCACGCGGCCAGCTCCGCCTGGAGCGACTCGGCCGGCGGGACGCCGGAGGTCGCCACCAGTTCTTCGGCCATGGCGATCGCGACCTCGTAGGCGCCGCGCCGAATGGCGAGCTTGACGCCGAGCACCCGGAGCGACCACTCGTACCATCGCATGGTCTGCGTGCCATACGCGCCGTACGCTTCGCTCGCCTGGCGGAGGTATTCGCCCGCCCGCTCGTACGAGCCGCGCATGAGGTGAATCTGCGCGAGCGTGTCGAACACGGCGCCGGTCGTCTCGTGGAACTGCACCTGGCTGCGGACCTCGAGGGTCCTCGTCAGGACTTCTTCGGCCCGCTCGAGATCGCCGAGCTGCACGTGAATCTGGCCGAGCGTCGCCAGGGCGACAGCGAGGCCATGGCCGGAGCCAAGGCCCTGGTGGAGCGCCACGCTGCGCTCGGCCAGCACCAGCGCCTGTTCGTAGTGGTGGCGCAGCAGCGCGACGTTGGCCTGGTTGTGCACGATGCCCGCCAGCACGTCGTCGGCCTGAATAGTCGTGGCGAGCCGCTCGCCCTGGCGGAGCGCGGCCGTGGCTTCGTCGCACCGGCCCGATTGCGCCAGCAGCACGGCGGAGAGGGAGTGCACGAGGGCGAGATGGCGGCGGTCGCCGGCGGCATGGAGCGCCGAGGCGGCTTCGGTGAGGTGCTCGCGGACGATCCCCGAGTCGCCGACCTGCTTGTAGCAGAGCGCCAGCTCGTAGTGGGCGAGCCCGATCGCGCGCGACTCGTGGGCCAGCTCGGCGTGCTTGAGCGCGCGCGAGTGGAGCGCGATGGCGCGCGACTGTTCGCCCCGGGCGAACGTGATGCGACCGTGGAGACGCCAGAGCGTCGAGAGGCGCGCGTCGCCGAGCGGCTCGCGGAAGGTGTCTGGCGCGCGGCCGAGCGCCGTCGCGGCCTGTGTCAGGTCGTCCTGCAGAAGGCACGCCTCAGCCAGAGCGACGCGGACGCTGACTTCGTCCTCGCGATTGAGAGTGCCCGTCTTGAGCAGCGGCCCAAGCAGTTGCGCCGCCTCGATGCCGCGTCCCCGTTCGAGCGCGGCGCTCGCACGGCCCAGGGTTGACTGCACCGTTCCCGTCGTCACTGCCATGCCTTCTCGGTGGCAGTATACGTGGTATACAGTCGAAGCGTTTGGGGTCCTACCCCAGCCCTCCAGTCAGACTGGCGCCAAGCTGTTGCAGCAATGCGGGATCTCGTTCACGCAGACGGACGAGCAGCGCGCGCCGACCCAGCCGGTCGAGCGCCTGGAAGTCGCCCACCGCCTGGGCGGCTTGCAACACGCCAAACGAGTACGGCTGTCCCGGCACGGGGAGGTCCCCGGCGATGTCGGCCGTCAGGATCACGAACACGCCGGTGTTGGGCCCTCCCTTGTGCAGTTGTCCGGTGGAGTGGAGGTACCGCGGCCCGAATCCGAGCGTCGTAGCGGCGCGAGTCGCCGCGGCGACCTTCTCCCGAATGCCGTCGAGAATCGGCGTGAAACGCTCATCATCGGGCGGCAAGTAGGCGAGCAGTGCGACGTAGTCGCCGGGCCGCAGCACGTGCAGGAGCGCGAGCGGCGGCTCGCCCCGCAGCGCTTCTCTCGCCGCCATCGTCAGCGACGCCCGCATGCCGCCGGAGGCGGCGTCCGGTTCGGGCAGGGGCACGTGTCGGCTGCCGACATAGTCGTCGAGCAGCGCGCGCGTCGCGTCCTTGGCCTGCTGCACGTTCGGCTCGTCGAACGGGTTGACACCGAGCAGGAATCCCGCCGTCGCGGTGGCGACCTCCCACCGGAAGAACTCGGCGCCGAGGTCGCTGGTCTCGGGCATGTCGATTGTCACCGACGGGATCCCGCCCGACGATCCGGCGGGCCGCAGGGACGCCGCGTGCGTTGTCCCTGTCGTCACGAGGATTCGATCACTGCCGAGGGAGATCGCGGGCGACTCACCGATGACCGGAACGATTCCCTTCCCGTCCTTCCCGGTGCTCTCGGCGATGAGCTGTTCGACCCAGAGGCCGAGCGGGGCGAGCGCCGCCGGCAGCCGTAGCGTCAGCTTGTCGCGCCCGTCCATCGCCGCCGCGGCGAGCGCGGCGCCGAGCGCCAGCCCGGGATTGCGCCGCGGATCCGCGATGCGGCACGCCTCGGCCATCGACCGCGCGGAGGCGAGCAGCGCGTCGATATCGAGGCCCATCAGCGCGGCCGGGACGAGGCCGAAGAAGGTGAGGGCGGAAAACCTCCCGCCGACGTCCGCCGCGTTGAGGAAGAGGTCGCGAAACCGGCCTTCCACGGCGCGGTGGTGCAGCGGTGTGCCCTCGTCGGTGATGGCGACGAAATGAGATTCCGGACAGGCGACGCCCGCGGCGCGAACGCACCGCTCCGCCTCGGCGGCGAGCGCGGCGACCTCGATGGTGGATCCCGACTTGCTCGCCACGATGAAGAGCGACGTGGCGGCGCGCGCCATCGCGCGGCCGACCGCGTCGGGATCGACCGAATCGAGCACGTGGAACCGCGGGCGTCCCGGCGCCGCGCCGATCACGGCGTGCAGCACCTCGGCCGCCAGGCTCGACCCGCCCATGCCGAGCAGGATGGCGTCGGTGAAGCCGGCGTCCGCGGCGCGGTCGGCGAACGTCCGGAGCCGTACGAGGTGCGGCTGCGCCGTCTCGACGGCGCGCAGCCATCCCAGCCGCCGTTCGATCGACTGCTGCGCCACCGTGTCGGTCGTCCAGACGTCCAGACGCCGCGCCCAGAGCGCGTCGGCGAACCGGCGCTCGTCCAGGCGAAGGCAGGCGTGTTCGAAGGCGCGGTCGAGCGGACCGGGATCGATCGCGAAGGTCACAGGGCTACAATGAGACGGACGGACATGCCCTGGATCCTACGCTCTCTGCTCGTTGCGCTGCCAGTTGCGGCGATCGCCTGCGGCCAGCCCGAGGCGACGCGGTCGCTCGCGGCCGTGGAGTCGGCCGCCCCGGAGCGGGCGGCAGCCCCCTCCGCCGTCGCGGCGCGGCCGAGGATCGTCTTCCTGGGCGACAGCCTGACGGCGGGCCTCGGACTGCCGCGCGAGCAGTCGGTGCCATCGCTCATTCAGGCACGGCTCGACGCTGAGGGCTATGGCTACGAAGTGGTGAATGCGGGCGTCTCGGGTGACACGTCGGCGGGTGGGCTGCGGCGGCTCGACTGGGCGCTCGAGGGCGACGTTGACGTGCTCGTCGTGGAGCTCGGGGCCAACGACGGCCTGCGCGGGCTCCCGGTGACGCAGATGAAGCGCAACCTGAGCGAGATCGTCGGTGGCGCCGTGGCGCGCGGGGTCATCGTGATCCTCACGGGCATGGAGGCGCCGCCCAACTACGGTCCGCAGTACACGTCGGAGTTCCGCCGCGCCTTCCGAGAGGTGGCCGACGAGCACGACGCGCTCTTCGTGCCGTTCTTCCTCGAAGGGGTCGCCGGTGTGGCGGCGCTCAACGGCGGCGATGGGATCCATCCGAACGCCGAGGGTGCGCGGGTGATCGAACGGACCATCTGGCGCGCGCTGGAGCCGGTGCTCGCGCGGGGTGCGCGGGATCGATGATCGAGCTCCGGGGCGTGTCCAAGACCGTGGAGAGCGGTGGTCGCCCACTCACGATCCTGCACGCGCTCGATCTGGTGATTCCGTCAGAGCGGTTCCTGGCCGTGGTCGGCCCGTCGGGGAGCGGCAAGTCGACGCTGCTCGGCCTGATTGCGGGGCTCGATGCGCCCAGCACCGGCGAGATCCTGATCGACGGAACCGACATCACCAGGCTCGGCGAAGACGAGCTGGCGAAGCTGCGCGGCGAGAAGATCGGCTTCGTCTTCCAGTTCTTCCATCTCGTGCCGTCGCTCACGGCGTTCGAGAACATCCTGGTGCCGATGGAGATTGCCGGCCGGCGCGACGCGGTCGCCCGGGCCCGGACGCTGCTCGACGAAGTGGGGCTGTCGGACCGCGGGCACCACTATCCGTCGCAGCTCTCGGGCGGCGAGCAGCAGCGCGTCGCCATCGCGCGGGCCCTCGCCAACGACCCGCCCATCGTCCTGGCCGATGAGCCGACCGGAAACCTCGATTCGACGACAGGCCGCCACATCATGCAGCTGCTGCTGGAGGTGCGGCGCGCGCGGGGATCCACGCTGGTGCTCGTGACGCACGACGCCGAGCTGGCGGCGCTGGCGGACGTGCGCCTGTCGCTCAGGGACGGCCGGCCCGTGGAGGCGACGCCGCGCGCGGTGGGCGTCCGCGGCGCCGGCACGGTCGAAGCGGAGGCGCTCGGATGACCTTCGTCCTGCGCATGGCGCTGCGCGAGATCCGCGCGTCGTGGCGGCGCCTGCTGTTCTTCTTCATCTGCATCGCCATCGGCGTCGGGTCGATTGTCGCGCTTCGGTCGCTCATCCAGACCGTCCGCATCGCGCTCTCGGGCGAGGCGCGGACGCTGCTCGGCGGCGACCTCGTCGTCAGCACGAACCGCCCGTGGACGCGCGCCGTGCTGGACCGGCTCGACGCGGAGCGGCACGCCGGGCGCATCACGGGGCGGACCGAGACCATCGAGGTCCCGACGATGGCGCGGTCCGGCGACCCGGCGACGCCGACGGCGCGGATGGTCGAGCTGCGGGCGGTCGGCCCGGAGTTCCCGCTCTACGGCACGCTCGCCCTGCGCGACGGCGCCTACACGCACGCGCTCCTGGCCGGCCGCGGCGCGCTCGTGCGGCCGGAGCTGCTGGCGCAGTTCGACCTCGAGGTCGGCGGCGCGATCCAGATCGGCTCGGAGACCTTCGAGATTCGCGGCGTGATCATGACCGAGCCGGGCCGCCGGATCGGCGCATTCACGCTCGGGCCGCGGGTGATCATCGACCGGGCGGATCTGCCGGCGACGGGCCTGCTGGCGTTCGGCAGCCGCATGTCGTACCAGCAACTGCTGCGCGCGCCGGACGAGCTGTCCGAGAATCTCGCCTCCGACCTGCGGGAGGGGTTCGCTGACGAGTTCGTCAACGTGCGGTGGTACCGCCGCACGGAGGACCAGATGGGGGAGAACCTGACGCGGGCCGAGAACTACCTGAGCCTCGTCGGCCTCGTCGTGCTCATCCTCGGCGGCATCGGCGTCTCGAGCGTCACGCGCGTGTTCGTACAGCAGAAGGTGCGCAGCATCGCGATCCTGAAGTGCATGGGCAGCACCTCGGCGCAGATGCTGGCGGTCTACCTGACGCAGGTGCTGGTGCTCGGCCTCGGCGGCAGCGTGCTCGGGGTGGCGCTCGCGGGGGGCGTGCTCGCGGCGGTCCCGATGTTCGTCGGCGATCTCGCCTCGGCCCTCAGGGTCGATGTCGGCCTCACCTCCTCGGCGGTGGTGCAGGGGTTCGCCATCGGACTGCTCGTGTCGCTCCTCTTCTCGCTCGTCCCGTTGCTCGAGGTGCGCCACGTCAAGCCGTCGCTGCTGCTCCGGCAGGACCTGCCGCGCCCGGCGGCGTTCGACTGGCTCAAGTGGGGCGTGACGGGCGGCGTGGCCGCGGCGCTCGTGGCCGTGGCCTCGTGGCAGGCGGGCTCGGTGGCGATAGGGCTGCTGCTGTCGGCCGGGTTCGTCGCCGTCGCGCTGGTGCTGCACGTGGCGGGGGCGGCGCTCGTCCGGGCGGTCCAGCCGCTGCGCCATTCCTCCTCCTTCGCCCTGCGCCATGCCGTGCTCCACATCACGCGCCCGGGAAACCAGACGCGGGTGATCCTGCTGGCGGTCGGCCTCGGCGCGTTCTTCATCCTGGGCGTCCGGGCGCTGCAGTCGAATCTGCTGCGCGACTTCGCCATCCAGGCGGGGTCCGACGCGCCCGACATGTTCCTCATCGACATCCAGCCTGACCAGCGCGACGCCCTCGCCGCGTTCCTCGACGAGGCGAACGGCGGCCTACCGCGGCCGAAGATGATCCCGACGCTGCGCGCGCGAGTCGTCGCGGTCGAAGGGCGGGAGATGGACATCGACAGCTACCGCGAGACGCGCGGGCGTGGCCTGTCGCGGGAATACACGGTGACCTACCGCGCCCAGCTCGAGGCGAACGAAGAACTCGTCGACGGCGTGTGGTGGGACGAGGCTCCTGCCGGCGACGAGGCGCAGGTGTCGATCGAGGAGCGCTTCTCCGATCGCGACAGCGACGGCACCTTCCGGAGCGGATCGCGGATTCAGGTCGGCGACCGGATGCGCTTCGACGTGCTGGGACGGACGATCGCCGCGCGCGTCACGAGCGTCCGCCGCGTCAACTGGCAGGACTTCCGCGCCGGCGGCTTCATGTTCGTCTTCCGCCCGGGTACCTTCGACGGCGCTCCGCACACGCATATCTCGGCGCTGCAGGCGCCGCGCGATCCCGCCTCGCGCGCCCGGATGCAGGCGGCGCTCGCCGTCCGCTTCCCGAACGTCTCGGTGATCGACCTGCGCGAGATCCTGCAGATCATCCAGACCGTCGTGGACAACGTCACCCTCGCGGTCACCGTCGTCGGTGTCCTGGTGCTGCTGAGCGGCGCGCTCATCCTGGTCGGCGCCGTGTCGATGACGAAATTCCGCCGTGTCTACGAAGCGGCGATCCTCAAGACGCTCGGCGCGAGCAGCCGGCGCATCGCGGCGATGCTCGTGCTCGAGTACGGCGTGCTGGGCGCGATCGCCGGCGTCATCGGCGCGACCGGCGCGATCGCGCTCAGCTGGGCGATCGCGACCTACGCGCTCGAACTGCCGTGGGACGCGACGCCGGGTCTCACGCTGGTCGGCGTCGTGGCGACGACGGCGCTCGTCGCGGCGATCGGCGTCGTCGCGAGCATCGACGTGCTCCGGCACAAGCCGCTTGCCACGCTCCGCGCCGAATAGGCTAGAATCGGTGGATCGGGAGAGTCTGATTCGATGAACCTGGAGACATACCGCGCCGCCCTGCTGCAGAAGCGGGGCGAACTGCTCGGCGGGAGCACCGCGAAGCCGCTGCAGTGGACCGTCGAGAGCAACTCGGGCCGCCAGGGCGACATGGCGGACCAGGCGAGCGGAAACAATGAAGTGCATATCCAGCTCAAGCTGAAGCAGACCGACGCCAAGATCCTGCAGGCGATCGAGGAGGCGCTCCGCCGAATCGACCAAGGCACCTACGGCGTCTGCCGCGACTGCGGCGAGCCGATCGCGGGGGCGCGCCTCAACGCGATCCCGTGGACGCGCGTCTGCATCGGCTGCAAGGAAAAGCAAAACGCGTGAAGCCGGCGGAACTGCAGCAGATCCTGGGCGAATTCGCCGCCGAGCGGCTGGCGCTCGTCGCGCGCCACGAGGCGGGCGCGCGGGCGGTCAGCCACTACGACTTCAACAACGCCTACCAGTACGTCATCAACCGCGAGGAGACGCAGCTCGGGTGGCTGCGGAGCGCGCTCGACGAGTACGGCGCGCCGCTGCCGCCGGCCTCGGCCGCCATGGCCGTCCCGAACGTGCCGAAGCTGGGCAGGCAGGTCGCCCCGAGCGCCTTTCGCGCCGTGCTCGAAGACGACGCGCGGCTCCTGGCGGCGTTCGTCGAGCGGTGGAACCCTCGCGTCGAGTCGATGACCCATGCCCGCCACCGCCTCATGCTCGGCGTCATTCTCGGCGAGTCACGCGAGCACCAGCGGACCTTCGAGCAGGCGGCCGCCGGTATCGAAGACCTCCTCGGCCGACGCACCGGCGGCGTGCCGAGGCAGGGGAGTGTGCTGCCGGTGCGGTGGATGGAGTGATCCTGCGGGTTGCCGCGACTCTGACGCTCCTCGAATCCAGCCCCGAAGCCGGAACTGCGATCTCCACTGACGGTCACACGCGTCGCGCCCTGGTTGCCGGATGTCCGTGCCAGGTTAGGTATTGGCTCCGGCCAACCGAGATCGTGTAGCCATTGCCCCTCGAGCGTCGTCCGGGATACTGGAAGAATCGAACGTGATGGTCGGCGCGCGGCGTGGTTCGTCGAGTGATTGAGTAGTCACAGCGTTGCGAACTTGCTCGTGCAACGGCCAAATGAGCCGCGCGCCGCGGCGACATGATGGCACAGGACACTGGGCGCGTCGGCTCCATTTGGACGTTAGCCTGCGTGCCTCATTCGGCAAACATCTCCTGCAAGGTGTCGAGGACCTCCCTGGTCGTCGCTGCGGACAGGCGTCCCAACCGCTTGACGAGGCGTTCGCTGTCGACCGTGCGGAGTTGGTCCAGCGCGACGGACCCCGAACGGTTCTGAAAGCGGCATGCCACGCGCCAGGGATAGGCCTGTCCGCCGGTCGTCATGGGCGCAACGATGACGGTGCGCAAGTGCTGGTTGAGTTCGTCCGGCGACACGATGAGGCAGGGACGGGTCTTCTTGATCTCGCTCCCCAGCGTCGGATCGAGCCCGACGAGATGGACTTCGCCGCGGGCGGGTGCCGCTCGTGTTACCGCCACTGCCAGTCCTTGCCGTCGAAGCGCGTCCGAGTCGGAGCGTCGAGTAGTCGATCGTTACCCTGGGCGTGCATCGCCTTGGCCACGGCGGCCCAACCGGTTCTTGGCCTATGAGCAGCTCGCACCACTAGCCGGCCATGCTCGGCCTGCAATTCGACTTCTTCCGGCAACTGCGCCTGTTCGAGCAACCCCTTGGGCACACGAATGCCCCGAGAGTTGCCGATACGAACAATGCGAGTCTTGGCGATCATGTGACTACATTGTAATCACGCCTGTTCGGATTGGCAATGTGTGCGGGTTCAGCGTGGCGGCTAACGTCGTCAGGAGGAGATCGCTACGGAGCGCAGTACACTCCGGCTGGTCGGCAGTTCGGCGTGCGCGCGGCGAAAACCGACAAGCGTGTGTTACCCGCGAGAAGTGGCGGCTCACAGCGCGTTCGGTGCAGCCGCTCCACGGGTGTAACGAAGGAACCACGTACCGATGGGAGATTGTGCTCGAGACTGCCAACAGTCAACCACTGCCTGGCTGCTCACTGCCGCCTATCGGCTACCGCCTACCGCCTACCTACCGGCTACCGCCTACCGGCTACCTACCGGCTACCGCCTACCGGCTACCGCCTAGCCCGGCCAGCAGCGCTCCGACCGTTCGCCCGGTCACCGGATCCCTCCAGTCAGCGGCGATCTCGGCCAGCGGCGCGAGGACGAACGCCCGATCGCGGAAACGCGGGTGAGGCACGATGAGGTCCGGTTCGTCGGCGACGAGGTCGCCATAGAGGATCAAATCGAGATCGAGCGTGCGCGGGGCGCCGGGGGAGGGACGCTCGCGGCCGAAGCGCCGTTCGATGTCGAGCAGCGTGTCGAGGAGATCCCGGGCGGAGAGCGTGGTGGTGCCGGTGGCGGCCGCGTTCAGAAAGCGAGGCTGGAGGCCGACGCCGACCGGTGCCGTGTCGTGAAACGTCGAGACGCGCAGGCCGGCGAGGTGTCGGCCAAGGGCCGCAACGGCCTCGCGCAGTAGCCGTGCGCGGTCGCCTTGATTGCTGCCGAGCGCGATTGCGACGGGAGCCACCGGTAACCGCTACCTGCAGGCTATCAGCTGACTACGAACTCCCAACTGCCAACTCCCAGCCACCAACTCCCAACTGCCACCTGGCGCCCGCCTACCGGCTACCAGCCACCGGCTACCAGCCACCTACCGGCTACCGCCTACCGCCTACCAGCTAGGCATCGGCTCGCTGGCGCAGTCCCTTCAGGCCTTCTTCGAAGAGTGTATAGACCGCCGGCACGAGCACCAGCGTCACCATCGTCGACGCCAGCAGGCCGCCGATGACGACGCGGGCGAGCGGCGCCTGCAGTTCGCCGCCTTCGCCCAGCCCGGTCGCCATCGGCACCAGGCCGAGCATGGTCGCGAGCGACGTCATCAGAATCGGGCGGAGCCGCCGGCGGCCGGCCAGCTCGACCGCGTCGCGCAGCGCCATGCCGTCCCGGCTCCGCAGCGTGTTGGTGTAGTCCACCAGCAGGATCGCGTTGCTGACGACGATGCCGCCGAGCATGATGACGCCGATGAACGCCTGCATGTTGAAGGCGGTCCCGGTCAGGTAGAGGCTGCCGACCACGCCGATGCCGGCCACCGGAATCGAGAACATGATGATGAACGGGTCGCGCAGCGATTCGTACTGCGAGGCCATCACCGCGTAGACGAGCAGCAGCGCCAGCATCAGGACGAGCTGGAGCTGGCGGAACGAGCGCGCCTGCTCCTCCACCTCGGCGCCGAAGCCGACGACGAAGTCGGGCGGCACCCGCACCTGGTCGAGGCGGCCTTCGACGGCCCTGATGGCGTCGCTGAGGCTCGTTTCGATGTCGGCGTTGACGCGGGTGACCCGCTGCATGTTCTTGCGGTCGATCTGCACCGGACCGGTCTCGCGGCCGATGGTGAGCAGGTTGCGCGCTGGCACCACCTGGCCCGCCGGCGTGCTCACGAGCACGTCGCCGATATCGGCCACCACGCTGCGGTCCGCCTCGCGTAAACGGACGATGACCGGGTACTCGTTGCCGCGTTCCCGGAACTGCGCCGCCTGGGTGCCGGCGACGTTGGTCTGGATCGTGGTGCTGACGTACTGCGGCGTCATGCCGAGCGTCGCGGCCTTCGGCCGGTCGATGCGGACGGCGATCTCGGGCCGTCCTTCGTCGCGGGCCAGCCGCACGTCGGCGATCCCCGGCGTGTCGATCATGACGGCGCGCGCATCGGCGGCGATGCGGCGGGCATCGTCGAGGTCGTCGCCGCGGATCTCGAGCGCGAGGCGCGCGTCGCCGTCGCCGCCGGCGAGCAGCCGGTTCAACTGGAAGTTGCCCCCCGCGGCGTTGGCGCGGATGACCACGCCCGGCAGTCCCGAGAGCTGGCGCCTGAGTTCCTGGGCGATCTGGTCGCTCGAACGGGTCCGCTCGTCGCGCGGGACGAGCCGGATGTTGATCTGTCCGCGATGAGTGCCGCCGCCGCCGGGGCCGAATCCGCCGCCGCCGGCGCCGCCGTTGGTGATGATGGTGTCGGCTTCCGGCACCGCTTCCCGCACCATCTCCTCGAGGCGCACCAGCGCGGTCTCGGTGCGCTCGATGCGGGTGCCGATGGGCAGCTCGGCGTTGACGTTGACCTGGCCCTCGTCGGTCTGCGGCAGCAGCTCGGTCGACAGCAGCGGATAGACCACCACCGCCGCGACGACCGACGCGGTTGCGAGCCCGACAATGGTCGGCCGGTGCGCGAGCGCCACGTGCAGGGCCTTCCGGTACCCCTCGTCCAGTCCCTCGAGCATCCGCTCGCTGGCGCGATACAGGCGGCCGAAGAGGCCGGTCCGGGACGCGTCCTCGTCGGGCGTGCGCAGCCACCGGGAGCAGAGCACGGGCACCACCGTGACCGCGACGAAGAGCGACATGGCCAGCGAGAAGATCACGACGATGGAGAGCTGCCCGAACAGCACGCTCGAGATCCCGGACAAGAACAGCAGCGGAATGAAGACGGCGATGTGCGTGAGGGTGGACGCGAGGATGGCCGACCAGACTTCCTCGCTGGCGTCGATGGCCGCCGTCATCCGGTCCTTGCCCATGTGCAGATGCCGGTGCGTGTTCTCGAGCACGACGATGGCGGCGTCGACGATCATGCCGATGCCGAGCGCGAGACCGCCGAAGGTCATCGTGTTCAGCGTGTAGCCGCCGAAGAAGAGCAGCGCGAAGGTGCCGATCACCGATACCGGGATCGACGTACAGACGATGAGCGTCGACCTGAAGTCGCGCAGGAAGAGGAAGATGATCAGCACCACGAGGATGCCGCCGACCATCGCGTGCTCGCGCACGTTGTCGATCGCCCGCTCGATGAACACCGCCTGGTCGTTGGTCACGAGCATGCGGATGCCGGGCACCTCGCGGTTGATCCGGTCCATCTCGGCGCGGATGCCCGCGGCGACCGCGACGGTGTTCTCGCCCGTTTGCTTGTTCACCTGCATGCGCACGCCGGGCTTGCCGTCGATCCGCAGGAACTGCCGGCGGTCCTCGGTGGAATCGACCACCTCGGCGATGTCACGGAGATAGATCGGCACGCCCTGGCGCGTCATCACGACCACGTCGCGGATGTCGTCGAGACTGGTGAACTGGCCCTGGTTCCGCACCAGGTAGATCGAGTCGCCCTGCGTGACCTCGCCGAGCGGCGTGTTCTGGTTCTCCTGGCGCAGCACCTGCACGACGCGATCGACCGAGAGGTTGAGCGCGGTGACCTTCTCCTTGGAGAGCTCGATGTGGATTTGCCGGCGCAGGCCGCCGCCCACCGTGACCGCCGCCACGCCGGGCGCGCGCTCGAGCCGCGGCGCGAGCTCGTTTTCCGCGATCTCGCGCAGCGTGACCGGGTCGAAGTCGCCCTGGACGGCGAGATTGATGATCGGGAAGGCGTTCGGATCGGCCTTGAAGATCTGGGGGGGATCGGCGTCCTCCGGCAGCCGGCCGCGGACGCGGTCGATGCGGCTGCGCACCTCGTCGAGCGCCTCGGACATGTCGGTCCCCCAGTTGAAGCTCAGGCGGACCTGACTGCGCCCTTCCGACGAGCTGGAATTCACCTGTTGCACGCCCGGGACGGCGGCGGCGGCCTGCTCGAGCGGCCGCGTCACCAGCTGCTCCATCTCGAGCGGACCAACGCCCGTGTAGGTCACGGTGACGGCGACCGTCGGCAACGCGAAGTCCGGCATGAGATCGACCGGCAGCCGTGTGAGCGAGATCGCGCCGAGCAGCACGATCACTCCGCTCAGCATGAACATCGTGACGGGCCGGTGAATCGCAAGACGGGGAATGCTCATGGCTGTCCTCCGCGGCGCCCGGCCTGCCCGCCAGGCGCGCCCCCACGTCGTCCCTGGCGGCCGGTGCCGGCGGCGCCAGGCTGTGGCTCGGCGGCGACGGCGCCCTCGCCGTCGGCGGCGAGGGGCGGCGCCGGCCGGCCGCCCCGTGCGCCCGCCAGCAGGACGCGGTCGCCGTCTCGCAGCGCCGCCGCGCCGGTCGTGACCACGCGGTCGCCTTCGTCGGCGCCCTCGAGAATCTCGATGGCCTCGCTCTCCTCGATTCCCACGCGGACGGGCCTGAAGGTCGCCGTCTCGCCGTCGGCCATCACGAACACGCCGCGCCGGCCGTTGTAGTCGACGACGGCGTTGCTCGGCACGACGAGCGCGTCCTTCCGCGCGTCGGTGGTAATCGTGACGCGGGCGTACATGCCGGGTTTCAACCGGAACCCGGGATTCGGGATTTCGATCTCCATCGGCGCCGTTCGTGTGGCCGGATCCAGCACCGGCGACAGGCGCGCGATGCGCCCGCGAAACATCTCGCCGGGAAACGCGTCCACTTCGACCCGCGTCTCGTCGCCGGGCTGCACCTGGCGCAGATCCTTCTCGATGATATTGGCCACCAGGCGCACGCGAGCGATGTCGACGACATCGACGACGGGCGCGTTCGGGCTGACGAAGGCGCCCGGATCGGCGGCGCGCCGCGCGACGAACCCGTTGACGGGCGAGGTGATGACCGTGTTGGCCAGGTTGATCTTCAGCTCGTCGAGGCGGGCTTCCGACTGCGTGTTCTGCGCGCGCGCCAGGTCGAGCTGCGCCTGGGCCGACTGGAGGCGCGCTTCCGTGTCGTCGAGCGTCTGTTTCGGGAGGAGCTGCCGTGCAAAGAGGCTCCGCGACCGCTCGGCGTTGGTCTGGGCCAGCTGCAGGTCGGCCTCGCGCTGGCGGATCGTCGCCCGGGACACTTCGAGCCCCGCTTGCTGCTGCTTGAGCTGCTCCTGCAGCTCGTAGTCTTCGATCGTGGCGATGCGCTGGCCGCGGCGCACCGGATCCCCGAGCCGCACGCCGATCGTCTCGAGTCGTCCGGCGGCGCGCGGCACGACCGCGACGGTGACGTCGCCAATCAAGTTGCCGACGACGAGCAGTTGCTGGGCAACCGAGCTGCGCGTCACCGTCGCCGTCTCGACCGTCAGAGGCCCCGCCGCCCCGCCCCGGCCGCCGCGTCCGCCCCTGGCGGCCCCGGCCGGGGCAGAACCTCTCCCCGCGTCCGGCGCTGCCGCCGCCTGTCCATCGGCCGTCTGTGCCGGCTGGCGGGTGAACATGCCCGAGTACACCGCAACGCCCGCGACGGCGGCGACGATCGCAATGACGATGACGAGTGCTCTCATGAGTTCTAGTTCCGGCCGCCCCCGCCGCCGAACCCGCCGGCCCCGCCGAACCCGCCGGCGTCGAATCCGCCCGCGCCGCCGCCTCCTCCGCCGGCCCCATCGCCTCCTGCGGCGTTGAGCGCGGCCACGCCGCCGCCGCGTCCCGACGGCGCCTCCTGCACGCGCTGGTAATCGACGAGCGCGCGCCGGTAGTCGAGCAGCGCCCGCAGCTCGGAGCTCTGGGCCGCGGCGAGGTCACGCTGCGCCTGCACGACGAAGAAGTTCGTCGAGAGGCCCACCTCGAACCGGCTCTGCTCCGCCTGGAGGCGCGTGTCCGCAAGCTGCCTGGCGACGGCGGCCGTCTCGAACCGCGTCACGCTGTTCTCCACCTGCAGCGCGGCGTTGGTCACCTCGGTGGCCACCTGCAGCTCCAGCGCGCGCAGCTGCGCCGTCGACTGGCTGAGCTGAATGCGCGCCCGCGCGTAGCTGGCATCGGCGGGGCTCGAGCCAAGCGGATACGAGAGATTCAGTTGCACGTTCCAGGTCGGGTAGTCGCCCCCGGTGAGCGTCCGCCACGCGTTGGCGTACCCGCCGGGGACGGTCCCGACCACGGAGCTGCCGAGACCGCTGCCCAGGCGGATGTACTGAGTGCCGCCGAGCCCCTGCGCCCCGTAGCTGGCGGCGAGCTCCAGGTCCGGCAGCATCTCGTTGCGCATGAACCGGAGCGTCAGGTTGTTCGCCTCGATCTGGCGGCGCGCCTGCTGGAGATCGGTTCGGTTCTCGAGGGCGCGGCGGACCGCCGGTTCGACATCGAGCGGCTCGGGCGCGTAGACCGGCGGGTCCACCGGGCGGAGCGACGCGCGCCAGAGCGGGTCGTCGGTGCCGCTCACGATCAGGCGCTTCAGCGCCAGCTCGGCCGTGCGCCAGGTCGCCTCGGCCTGCGCCACGACCTGGCGCCTGGTGGCCGCCTCGGCCTGCGCCTGGACGACGTCGAGCGGCGCCATCGTCCCGATCTCGACGCGCGCCTGGTTGTCCTCCACGAGCTTTTCCGCCAACGCGAGCGATCCGCGGGCGACCTCCACCGCGTCGAGGGCGTAGAGCAGCTCCCAGTAGGCGTTCCGCACGGCGGCGACCGTCGTCGCCACGGTCCCGCGGAGCTGGACCTCGGAGATCTCCCGGTTGATCGTCGTGACGCGCAACTGCTGGCGGTTGTTGTCGACGAACAGCCCGCGCAGCAGCGGCTGCGTCAGCAGCAGGTTGAAGTTGCTCGTGAACGTCGGGTTGAAGTTGGCGAAGATGTTCGACGTGACCTGCTTCCGGTTGTTGAACTGGAACGCGACCGCTCCGCCGCCCCACGGCAGCGCCTGGTTGATGCCGGCGTTGTAGTCGGTCGTGTCATTCTGCACGATGGTGCCCCCGTTCAGCTGATTGGTCGGGGGGAGCACCACCGCGCGCTGGTTGAACTGCGAGGTGGCGATCGGGTGGTAGGCCGCGCGCAAGCGCGCGAGCGTCAGGTCGAACGTCTGCGGATTCAGGCGCTCGACGACCAGCTCCAGATTGCGCTCGAGCGCCCGGGCGGTCGCCGCTTCGAGCGTCAGGTCGACCAGCGTCCCGGAGGGCGGAGGAGGCGTGGCCGGCCGCGTCTGTTCCTCGGCGTCGCGGGCGGCGAGGAACCGCTGCGTGGCGACGCGGGCAATCTCGTCGAGCCGTATGCCATCGGAGGCGTCCTGCGCGCCGAGCGGCGGCGCGGCGCCGAGCAGGGCGGCAACCGCCAGGGCGACACGCGCGCCGGCGCGCGGTCGGAGACTCTCGGGTCGTGAATCACGCCTGCAGATTGTCATGGGACTCGAGGCAAAGAGAAACCAGCGCTACTGCGGAGCGCGGTCCGGTCCGCGTCCGCGCCGCGTCCGTTCGCTGGCCAGCGCGGTGAACTTGGCCCACTGATCGGCGGTCAGGCTGCGCCGCATGCGGAGCAGCATGAGCGTACGCGTCTTGTTCAGTTCTGCCCGGGCGGCCTCGACGACCCCCATGTGCGCCATGACCGAAGCGTCGTCGCCCTTCTCAATCAACTGGCTCAGCTGGTCCTCGGCCTGTTCGAGCGCCTTCATGTGCTCGCGCAACTTCGGCTGGTGCTTCTGGAAGATCTCCTCCAGGCGGGTGACCTGCTCGGTGGTCAACCCCAGTTCGCGCTGGAACCGCTCGTCCTGCCACCACTTACCGCGCTGGGCGAGGGCCGGCGCCGCGCAAAGGGCGAGGAGAAGGGCGGCGGCAACCGTGCGGATCAAGTTTTTCGAGACTTTCATTGCCGATCTGCCTCAAAATACGGCCGGCGTGCCGGGGCTGTTTACCGTCCCGGTCCGCTGCATATCAATACCACGGCAGTGACGTGGTCCGCGCCCGCCCGGGCGCAGGGTGGCATCCGGCTTGCGCCGGGAGACAGGGGGAACGGGCCCCCGACGACGGAAGGAAGAGTCGCGCATGAGACGAATCGTGGTGGTGATGGCGACCGCGGCGCTCCTCGTGGCAGCGCTCACATATGCCGCCCAGCAGTCCTTCACGATCCGCGGCCGGGTGGGAGCCACGGACCAGGAAGCGCAGGAAGGATACTTCGCGCTCGATAGCCAGACGATGATCGTAGTGAAGCCGGGCAGCGAGATTCACGCCTACCTCCGATCGAAGGTGGGACAGCGCGTGCGCATGACGATCGAACAGGAAACGGGATCGGAGTGACCAAGGCCCGAGACGCACGACTCACGAAGAACCGTGAGTCGTGCGTCGAGGGTCTTGCGTGTCGTTGACCAGTTCGTCCAGCCGCCGAATCGCCGTCCCGACCAGGTTGTCGGGCGTCGATGCTCCAGACGTCAGCCCGATTCGGACCGCGCCGCTCGGTGACAGCCAGCCCGTCGTGATCACTTCGTCCGGCCGGCCGACCGGCTTGTGCCGAATCTCGGAGGCCGACACGAGGCCCTGCGGATTCGCGATGTGGTAGGTCGGCACCCGTTCGGCGCAGATGCGCGCCAGGTTGCAGGTGTTGCTGCTGTTCAGGCCGCCGATTACCAGCATCAGATCGAGCGAGTGTCCGGCGAGCAGCGCGCGGACGGCGTCCTGACGGTCCTGGGTGGCGCTGCAGATCGTATCGAAGGCGCGGAATCGCGAGGGGAGCTCCGCGTCGCCGTGCCGATCGCGCATGGCCGCGCGGAACATCTCGCCGACTTCGAGCGATTCGGAACTGAGCATCGTCGTCTGGTTCGCGCAGCCGATGCGCAGCAGGTCGCGGTCGGGATTGAACCCGGGCGAGGTCGCGTGGGCGAAGCGCGCCAGGAATCGGTCGGGGTCGCCGCGGTCGCGGATGTAGTCGCACACCTGTGCGGCTTCCTCCCGATCGAGCACGATCAGGTAGTGGCCCGTGCCGGTGTGGAGCGCCTGCGACGCGGTCGCCCGCGTTTCCTCGTGCCAGTACTTCCCGTGGATGATCGACGTGAAGCCGTCCTCCGCGTAGCGCCGGACGTTCTTCCACACGTTCAGCACCGACCCGCACGTGGTGTCCACGAGCACGCAGCCGCGTTGCTCCAGCCGCTGCAGCAGGTCGACGGTCACGCCGAACGCAGGCAGGATGACGACGTCCTCGGGCGAGAGGCGGTCGAGCGACTCGCCCGGGTCGCTGAGGAACCGGATCTCCTGCGCGCGCAGTTCGGCGTTGACGTGCGGGTTGTGGATGATCTCGCCGGTCAGATGGACGACGCGGTTCGGAAACCGCCGTCGTGTCTGATAGGCGTAGTCGACCGCGCGATCGACGCCGTAGCAGAAGCCGAACTCGCGGGCGAGATGTACCGTGAGCCGCCCCGACGCGTACTCGAAGTTCGCCGCTTTGACGGCTTCAATCAGGTCGCTGTGATAGCTCGCCCGGAGCGCGCCGGCGACCTCGTGCTTGAGATCGAGACCCTTGCGGAAGATCTGGGGGGGCACTACCGCGCCGCAACCTCCCACACGCGCGGCGTGAGGTCGTCGAGCGGCCGGAGCGCGGCGCTCGCGGCGCCCTCGGCGGCCAACTCGATGCGGCCGAGGAACTCCTCTTCCGAGAGCGGCGCCGTGGCCAGCTGCAGCGCATCGGGCCGCACGTCGACCGTGTTGGCGACCGCCGCCGGCTGCACGCGGCGCCCGGGCATCCAGTGGGTGACATGCTCGGCCGCGACTCCGATGAAGAGACCGGCCGCAGCGGCGGCGGCAACCCAGCGCATGCGCGGGCGCGACGTGAAGGTCGGGACATGCCCGAGCGCCGCCGGGAACGCGAGCACGCGGCCGTGCCGCGCCTCGTGGTCGATGCGCTGGAGCACGCGCGCCCGCTGCCGGGCGAGGCGATCCGGGGTGAAGTGTGCGTCGGCCTGCGCGGCGGCAACCTCGCGTACGTCGGCCAGCAGCCGGGCCAGCCGGGTCCAGCGCTCCTCGCACGGGGCGCAGCTCCGCAGGTGCCGCTCCTCGGATTCGGTGGGAGCGACGGCGGTATCGTGCCTGTCCGACGCCCTGTCGAGGCAGATGTCGATGAGCCGATCATCAGACAGGTGGTTCTGCCGCATCGTCATGACTCGTGTTCGAGCAGGGTCCGCAGCTTTCGCACGGCGCGGAACAGATGGACGCGGACGGTCGCTTCCCGCAGGCCCAACGTCCGGCTCACTTCGCTCGTACTCTGCTCGGCGATCTGGCACAAGGTGAACACCGTCCGCTGCCGCTCGGGCAACTGGTCCACCGCCGCCGCAATCCGGCGGCCGCACTCGCTCGCCAGCAACCGTTCCTCCGGGCTCGGCTGCGGCGCCACCGGTTCGGGGGGCGCGCCGTCGGCCGGCGCCGGGAGCACCCAGCGCAGACGGCGCGCCCGCGCCTTGCGCAGGTCGAGACAGCCGTTCACGAGGATTCGCGTGAACCAGACGTCGAATGGCAGGTCCTCGCGATAGTTCGTGATGTGCGCAAACACCTTGACGAACGCGTCCTGCACCGCCTCATCGACGTCGTGGACGTCGCGGAGGTACTGATACGCGATGCGCGTGGCGCGCCGCTGGTGCACCGCGACGATCTCCGCGAACCGATCGCGCGCCGCCTCGCGCTTGCCTGCGAGGACGAGCGCCTTGATTTCGGCCGCCACCGCCGAATCGCGTCCGGCCGGCGGAGCCTGTGCTGGACGCGCAGCGGCGCGAGCGAGGGTGCGGCGCGATGTCGTTCTGGACATGTATACGGCTGTTCGAGGCCGACGTTTACAGCTGTTCTTACTATACCCCACAGGCCTGCAGGCGGTTGACTTGCGCCGGACCCGGCCGGTACGATCGAGCTCCTCCTATGGCCATCAACCTTCAGCGTGCGCGCGGTCTCGAATCGGTCGGCGTCCTTCGCTCCGGCCCGGTCCACTGGAATCTCAGCACGGCGGCGCTCTACGAGGCCGCGATCCGCCGCGGGGAGGGGCTGCTCGCGGCCGAGGGCCCGCTCGTCTGCCGGACGGGCCAGCACACCGGCCGGTCACCGAACGACAAGTTCTTCGTCCGTGAGCCCGGGAGCGAGCAGCACATCCAGTGGGGCGAGGTCAACCGGGCCGTGGACGGCGCGAGGTTCGACGCGCTCCACCGCGACCTGCTCGGCTACGTCCAGGACAAGGAGCTGTTCGTCCTCGACGCGTGGGTGGGCACCGACCCCGAGTACCGGCTGCCGGTTCGCGTGGTCACCGAGTTCGCCTGGCACAACCTGTTCGTACGCAACATGTTCCTGCCGGAGAACGACCCGGCCAAGCGCGCCGAGCACGCGCCGGAGTTCACGGTCATCTGCGTGCCCAGCTTCAAGGCCGATCCGGCCCGGCACGGGTCCAGGTCCGACTGCTTCATCTTCGTGAGCTTCACCAAACAGCTCGTGCTCATCGGCGGCACGAGCTACGCCGGGGAGATGAAGAAGTCGATCTTCACGATTCTCAACTACCTCCTGCCGCTCAAGGGCGTGCTCTCGATGCACTGCTCGGCCAACGTGGGCAAGGAAGGGGATACGGCGCTCTTCTTCGGCCTTTCGGGCACGGGCAAGACGACGCTCTCGAGCGACCCGGCGCGGCGGCTGCTCGGCGACGACGAGCACGGGTGGAGCGATCGCGGCGTATTCAACTTCGAAGGCGGCTGCTATGCGAAGACCATCAAGCTCTCGCAGGTTGCCGAGCCGCAGATCTACGCGACCACCCGCCGGTTCGGCACGCTGCTCGAGAACGTCGTGCTCGATCCGGAGACCCGCGTCCTGGACTTCGACGACGGGTCGCTGACCGAGAACACGCGGGCGTCCTATCCGCTCGACTACATCGACAACGCCATTCTCACGGGTCAGGCGGGCCATCCCCGCAACGTCGTCATGCTGACGGCCGACGCCTACGGGGTACTGCCGCCGATTGCGCGGCTGTCGCCGGATCGGGCGATGTACCATTTCCTTTCCGGATACACAGCGCGCGTCGCGGGGACCGAGAAGGGCGTCACGGAGCCGAAGGCGGTCTTCAGTACGTGCTTCGGCGCGCCGTTCCTGCCGCTCAACCCCAACGTCTACGCGAAGATGCTCGGCGAGAAGATCGACCGGCACAAGGCGCGGGTGTGGCTGGTCAACACGGGGTGGACCGGCGGGCCGTACGGCGTCGGCAGCCGTATGCGGATTGCGCACACGCGCACGATGATCACGGCGACGCTCTCGGGTCAGCTCGATCGCGTGAACTACCGCGTGCATCCGGTCTTCAATGTCGAGATTCCCACGACCTGTCCCGGCGTGCCCGACGCCGTGCTCGATCCGCGCGGCACCTGGCAGGATCCGCAGGCGTACGACGAGCAGGCGAAGAAGCTGGCCGGGATGTTCGTGGAGAATTTTGCGCAGTTCGAGCGCGACGTCGCTCCCGCGATCAAGGCGGCGGGGCCGCGAGTGTAGAAGCGTCGTTCACCCTTCTCGCTTCTCACTTCTCGGTTCGTGTTCACGTTCGGGGTTCGGAGATCGGGGGTCCGGAATTGCGGGAACATCGACCACGAACCGGAGATCGCGGAACCGCACCCGAACACGAACCCCGAACACGAACCCCGAACACGAACCGAGAAGTGAGAAGCTAGAAGGGTGAACGACAGGGCGCAGTACGAACCGGTCATCGGGCTGGAGATCCACGCTCAGCTTCGAACGCGGACGAAGGTCTTCTGCGGGTGCGGCACGGCGTTCGGCGCGCCGCCGAACACGCAGGTGTGCCCCGTCTGCCTGGGCCTGCCGGGCGCGCTGCCCGTCCTGAACCGCCAGGCCGTCGACTACGCGATCAAGGCGGCGATTGCGCTCGGCTGCGACGTCCAGCCGCAGTCGATCTTCGCCCGGAAGAACTACTTCTACCCGGACCTGCCGAAGGGGTACCAGATCTCGCAGTACGAGCGGCCGCTGGCGCTCGGCGGCGGTCTCGAGATCAGCGCCGGCGGGGGCAAGCGCGTCGGCCTGACGCGGATCCACATGGAGGAAGACGCCGGGAAGTCGCTCCACGAAGGGTTCCCCGATTCCGACCGACGCACCTATCTCGACTACAACCGGAGCGGCGTGCCGCTCATCGAGATCGTGACCGAGCCGGACTTGCGATCGGCGGCCGAGGCGTCGGAGTTCTTCGCGCGCCTGCGCGACATCCTCGTGTGGCTCGGCGTGAACGACGGGAACATGGAGGAGGGGAGCCTCAGGTGCGACGCCAACGTCTCGGTGCGCCCCGTCGGCCAGCGGGCCTTCGGCACCAAGACCGAGGTCAAGAACGTGAACTCGTTCCGCTACGTGCAGAAGGCGCTCGAGTACGAGATCGACCGGCAGATCGACCTGCTCGAGCGCGGCGGGCGCGTCGTGCAGGAGACGCGGCTGTGGGACTCGGCGAGCGGCCGCACCTCCTCGATGCGCACGAAAGAAGAGGCCCACGACTACCGGTACTTTCCCGAGCCAGACCTGCCGCCCCTCATGGTGGACGCCGGGCGCCTCGACGCGGTGCGCGCCACGATGCCCGAGCTCCCCGAGGCGCGGCGGCGCCGCTTCGTCGCCGCCTACGGGCTGCCCGAGTACGACGCCGGTGTCCTCACGCAGTCGCCGGCGCTCGCAGACTATTTCGAGCGGGTCGCCGTCGCGGCGGGCAACCCGAAGGCCGCGAGCAACTGGGTGATGGGCGAGCTGCTGCGGGTGCTCAACGAACGTGGCGCGGGCATCGAGGGGGTGCCGCTTCCGCCCGCCGCGCTGGCCGGGCTCATCCGGCTCGTCGACGCGGGCACGGTCAGCAGTTCCATTGCGAAAGACGTCTTCGCGAGGATGTACGAGTCGGGGCGCTCCGCAGAGGCGATCGTCGCCGCCGAGGGACTCGCGCAGATCGACGACGAGACGGCGCTGCTGGCGATCGTGCGCGACGTGGTGGCGAAGCACCAGGATGCCGTCGCCCAGTACCGCGCCGGCAAGCAGGCCACCTTCGGCTTCCTCGTCGGTCAGGTGATGAAGGGGAGCGGCGGCAAGGCGAATCCAAAGCTCGCCAACCAGCTCCTCCGGCGCGAGCTCGGCGCGTAGGGGGCGGCGCACGCGTCTGCTCTCAGTGCTATACTGACGCCACTCCACTTCCGAGAACGTTCTCGTTCCCGGGTGCACAGGCAGCGTGATCGAGACGCACCAACTCTCGAAGTTCTACAGTCGCGGTTTGTACGCCCTGCGCGACCTGAACCTCACTGTCAGCAAAGGTGAGTTCGTCTTCCTGACCGGCCCGAGCGGCGCGGGCAAGTCGACGTTCCTGCGGCTGCTGCTCGTGCAGGAGCAGCCGAGCGAGGGCGAGATCGTCGTCAACGGACACAACCTGGCGAGGCTGTCGCGGAGAGACATTCAGGAATACCGCCGCGGAGTCGGGTTCATCTTCCAGGACTTCAAGCTCATCCCCACGCGAACCGTCTTCGAGAACATCTCGTTCGTGTCGCAGGTCCTCGGGGTCCCGTCGGCGCAGCAGAAGCGCAGGGCGTTCCAGGTGCTCAAGTGGGTGGGGCTGCAGCACCGGATGAACGCCTATCCCCACGACCTGTCTGGCGGCGAGCAGCAGCGCATCGCGATCGCCCGGGCGCTCGCGAGCGACCCGGTGCTGCTGCTGGCCGACGAGCCGACGGGCAACCTCGACCCGGATCTGTCGCTCGAAATCATGAACCTGCTGCGCGAGATCAACTCGGGAGGCACGACCGTGCTCGTCGCCACCCACGATCGCGAATTGATTCGGCTCGTCGGGCGGCGGACGATCACGCTCGACGCCGGCCGGGTGGTGGAGGTCGGATGAGGGCCCTCGACTATGCGCTCCGCGAGGCGTGGGCCAGCCTCTGGCGCAACCGGGGCCCGGCGGCGTTCGCGATGGTCGCGATTGCTCTCGCGATGATCGTCCTCGGCGCCCTGCTGCTCGTTACCTGGAACGTCGAACGGCTGCTCGCCGAGTGGTCCTCGGCCGCGGAGTTCTCCGTCTACCTGCGCGACGACGCCACGTCCGAGGAGCGGGGCGCCATCGAAGCGGCGATCGACGGCAGCGGCGCCATTCTCGCGCGTCAGTACGTGTCGAAGGCGGACGCGCTGACCCGGTTCCGCCGCGAGTTCGCCGAACTGGCGTCGCTCACGGAAGGGTTCGACGACAATCCGTTCCCGGCCTCCGTCGAAGTGCGCGTCGCGCCCGAGGCCGAGGCCGACGGCCGCGCCGAGGCGATCGTGCGGCGCGTGGCGGCGCTCCCCGGCGTGGCCGACGTGCGCTACGACCGCGAGTGGCTGACCCGGGTCGCGTCTGGCCTGGCGGCGATCCGAGGCGTGGGTCTTGCCCTGGCGCTCGTCATGGCGCTGGCCGCCGCCGTCACCGTGGCCAGTGTCGTGAGGCTCGGACTGCACACTCGGCGCGACGAGCTCGAAATCATGCACCTGGTGGGGTCGCCCATGACGTTCATCCGCGGACCGTTCGTGGCCGAGGGGGTCCTGCAGGGGGGCGTTGGCGCTCTGTTGGCGCTCGGCCTGCTGTGGCTGGGCTTCGTCGCCGTGTCCTCGTTCTGGGACGGCGCGTTCGCCGTGCTGGTGGAGGGTGAATCGCTGTTGTTCCTGCCGCCGCGTCTGTCCGCCGCCCTGGTGGCCGGCGGGATGGCGGTGGGCGGCGCGGGCGGGTTTGCGGCCTCCCGTCACGCGGTTTGACAGCGGTTCGGGCGACTCGTTACACTGAGGGAAATCATACGTATGGCGGCGTCCCGGAACCGGGTGTCACGTTACCTCACCGATTCGCGTCCGCACGAGCCCGTACTCCGTCCGTTGTCCAATTTCTATCGCGAGGAATTCGTCAAGTGCCAGCGGTGCCTCGATGCGCAGCGCGAGTTCTACTCGGCGCGCGCGTTCAGCGAGGTCGAGCAGGCGCTGACGAAGGTCATGGCGCAGCTCGATCGATTGTGCGCCAAGGCTGACGCCGACCAGGTCGTCAGCCGGCTGCTTCAGCAGTTCGACACGGTCGCCCGCCTTTCCGCCTGGTCGGATCCTCGACACACTCACTGATTCACTCCCTGGAAACGATTCGGCACCACCTGCAGGCGCTGATCCGCGCCGCGCTGGCCGCCGCCGATCCGGCGCGCCTGGTCCGTGAGGCGCTGGCGGCGGCGGATGTCGAGCGCCGACTGCGCACCGCTGCCGCCGTCGACGTCATCGCGGCGGGAAAGGCAGCGGCGACGATGCTGGGGGCGTTCCACGCGGCGGCGCCCGTGCCCGTGCGGCGCATGCTCGGCATCGGCGGGTCGCCGCCGGCGCAGTTGCCGGCCGATGCGCGGTGGCGAGAGTCGGCGCATCCGGTGCCCGACCAACGGAGTGGCGAGGCCGCACGGGAGGCGCTCGCCCTGGCAGCCGGCGCCGGCGATCGGGATCTCCTGGTGGTGCTCCTGTCCGGCGGCGCGTCGTCGATGATGGCGCTCCCGGCCGACGGGATCACGCTTGCCGAGAAACGACAGACGTCGGCGGAGCTGCTGCAGCTCGGCGCTGAGATTCACGTTCTCAACACCGTCCGAAAGCACATCTCCGGGATCAAGGGCGGACAGCTCGCGGCGGCGAATCGGGGCGCGACGCTCACGCTGGCGCTGTCCGATGTCGTCGATGACGACCCGTCGGCGATAGGCTCCGGCCCGAGCGTGGCGGACGAGACGATGTTCGCCGACGCGCTGGCGGCGCTCGACCGGTACGGCGGGGGGACGCGCTACCCGGCGGCCGTGGTACAGCGGCTGGCGGCGGGGGCGGCCGGCGCGATTGCCGAGACGCCCAAGCCGGGCGACCCTCGGCTCGCGCGGGCGGAGGCGCGCATCGTTGGCGGCTGGCGCACGGCGGTGGCCGGCGCGCGCGCGGCCGCGGAGGGGATCGGCTATACCGTGCGCGTGATCGAAGAGCCCGTGACCGGCGAAGCACGCCTGGCGGCGGGCGAGATCATCTCGGCGGCGCGCAGCGCGAGCCTGGCGCCCCCCTTCTGCGTCATCGGAGGCGGCGAGACGACGGTGAGGACCGCCGGCTCCGGCAAGGGCGGGCGCAATCAGGAGTGCGCGCTCGCCATGGCCCGGGGTCTCGACACGCTCGGCACGATGGTGGCGGCCGCCAGCGTGGGGACCGACGGGATCGACGGTCCGACCGACGCCGCCGGCGCCGTCGTCGACAGCACCACGCTCGCACGCGCCGAGGCGGCCGACATCGGCCCGCCGGAGCGCTTCCTCGAGGAGCACAACAGCTACGTGTTCTTCGACGGGCTGGGCGACTTGATCCGCACTGGCCCGACGGGGACCAACGTGGGCGACGTGCAGGTCATACTAGTCGGTAGCCGGTAGCCGGTAGCCGGTAGCTGGTAGCTGGTAGCTGGTAGCGACACGATGTATTCGCGCGACGAAATCCTTCAACTCATCCGTGACAAGGTGCACCATCCCGCCTCGGCGCGCGAGCTTGCCCAAGTGCTGCGCGTGCCGCGCGAGGAGCGCGTGAGCTTCAAGCGGCAGCTCAAAGCGCTCGTCGGCGAGGGGGTGCTGCTGCAGATTCGCGGGAATCGGTTCGGGCTCGCCGAGAAGATGGATCTGGTCGTCGGCCGGCTGCAGACGAACCCAGGCGGCTTCGGCTTCGTCGTGCCCGAGCACCTGGCGAGCCAGCGTACCGACCGCGGCGCCCGCGCGGATATCTACATCGCGGCGGGCAATCTGATGGAAGCGATGCACGGAGACCGTGTCGTGGCCCGCATCGAGCGGCAGACGCCGCGCGGGCCTGAAGGGCGCATCATCCGCATCTTGCAGCGCAGCAGCGAGACGGTGGTCGGGCGGTTCGAGCTCGATTCGGCCGGCCTCGGGTACGTGGTGCCATTCGATCGCCGCGTGCTGACCGACATCCACGTGCCCTCGGGCCAGTGGTCCTCAGCCGAGCCGGGCGACATGGTCGTCGTCGAGATCACCCGCTGGCCCACGGCCACCCGTGGCCCGATCGGGCACGTCGTCGAGGTGCTGGGCCGGATCGACGAGCCCGGCGTCGACACGCAGATCGTCATCCGCAAGCACCATATCCCAGACGCACACGGCGAGGAGGCGGTCGAGGAAGCGCGCCGTCTGGGCGGCGCGGTCCGCGAGCGCGACATCCGCGGCCGCACCGACTTCCGCCGCGTCACGACCGTCACGATCGACGGAGAGCACGCGCGCGACTTCGACGACGCGGTCACCATCGAGCGGCTGCCGAACGGCCGTTACTGGCTCGGGGTGCATATCGCCGATGTCTCGCAGTACGTCCGGGAAGGGAGCGCGCTCGACGAGGAGGCCTACGAGCGCGGCACGTCGGTCTACTTCCCCGAGCGGGCCGTCCACATGTTTCCGGCGGAGCTGGCCACGGGGCTGTGCAGCCTCAACCCGCACGTCGATCGGCTGGTGCAGTCGTGCCTGATGGAAGTGGACGGCCGCGGCACGGTGGTCCGGTACGAAATCCACGAGGGCGTTATCAACAGCGACGCGCGGATGACGTACACGGACGTCAACGCGATTCTGACCGGTCGGGATCCCGACACGATGGCGCGGCACGTCGAGCTGGTGCCGATGTTCGAGCGGATGCGGGAGCTCTTCGAGATACTGCTCGCGCGGCGCCGGCGGCGGGGGTCGATTGACTTCGACCTGCCCGAAACGGAGGTCGTTCTGTCGGAGCTCGGTGAGATCGAGGCGATCATCCCGTCGGAGCGCAACGTTGCGCATCGATTGATCGAGGAGTTCATGCTCCTGGCCAACGAGACGGTGGCCGCACACCTGGTATCGCACGGCGTGCCGGCGCTCCACCGCGTGCACGAGCCGCCCGATCCGAAGAAAGTCGAAGACTTCGAGGCCTTCATCACCACGCTCGGCTACACCCTGGCCGCGCACGGGCACGCCCTCCGCCCGACGCACTTCCAGAAGCTCATCGACCGCATGCGCGGAACGCCGGAGGAGCGGCCGATCGCGGCGCTCATGCTCCGGACGATGCAGAAAGCCAAGTACGACGCGGCGCCGCACGGCCACTTCGGGCTCGCCGCCGAACACTACACGCACTTCACGTCGCCGATCCGCCGGTATCCCGATCTGGTGGTGCATCGGATGCTCCGCGAGTCGCGCTCCGGCGCGATCGCCGAGGCCAGGCGCGAAGAGCTCGAGGAGGACCTGCCGGAGGTTGCGCGGTACACCTCCGAGATGGAGCGGCGCGCCGACGAGGCCGAGCGCGAGCTGCTGCAGTGGAAGAAAGTGCGCTTCATGGCGGACAAGGTCGGCGACGAATACCACGGCTACGTCACCGGCGTGGCGCCGTTCGGGCTCTTCGTGGAGCTCGTGGAGCACTTCGTCGAGGGACTCGTGCACATCTCCAGCATGGCGGACGACTACTACCGGTACGTCGAGCAGCAACACATGCTGCGGGGCGAGAACACCAAGCGCGTCTACCGCCTGGGCGACCGGGTGCTCGTCCAGGTGGTGCGCGTCGACATGGAGCGGCGGCAGGTGGACCTTGGGCTCGTGGAGATCCTCGAGGCGGTGCGGCGTGAGGCACGGGCGCTCCCGACGAGGAGCAAAGTGGCGCCGAAGCGAGAGCGCCGCCGGGCGGAGCGGCCGGGACGCCGCGAGCGCGCCGCGCGCACGAAGGGCGGGCGCCGCGGATAGGGCGGCGGGCCTACGACTTCTCAGGCCCTTCTTTCAGCGAGTCCTTGAAGTTCCGGATACCCCTGCCAATCCCGCGTCCGATCTCGGGCAGGCGATTTGCCCCGAAGATCAGGATGATGATCGCGAGAATGATGAGGAGCTCCGGAATGCCGAGACGACCCATGACCTGAGATTGTACCATGGGAGGCGTGCGGAGGGCGTCCTGAAGGGACGGGCAGCCGTATGAGGAAATCCCTCGCCCCGGCCGTGCTGGCGCTGGCCGCCGCCGCGGCCGGCTCGCCGCAGGAGAGCCCCGTCGCCCGCTTCTCGTCGCAGGTGCATCTCGTGGAGGTGTACGCGACGGTCGCCGACGCTCGGGGCGGGCTGGTGATGGACCTGCAGCGCGAGGACTTCGAGGTCTACGAGAACACCGAGCGGCAGGAGGTGTCCACGTTCGCGGCCGGCGAGTTTCCGCTGACCGTGGCGCTCGGCGTCGATCGGAGCTGGAGCATGGCGGGCGACCGGCTGTCGCTCGCCAAACGAGCGTCGCAGTCGTTCCTGCGGGCGCTGAAGCCGGCCGATCGCTCGATGGTCCTGGCCATCAGCAGCGAGGCGGACGTGATCGCGCCGCTCACGATGGACCGGTTCAGCCAGGAGCGGGCGATTGCGGCGCTCGACCCGTGGAGCACGACGGCGCTGCACGACGCGGTCATCGTCGCCCTCGACCGGCTCGCGCCGGAGCCGGGTCGGCAGGCGCTCGTCCTGTTCTCCGACGGGGAGGATCGGTACAGCCGCGCGACGGTCCGGGAGGTGCTGGAGCGCGCGCGGCGCAGCAACGCGCTCGTCTACCCGATCGCGATCGGCAGGACGCGACCGCCGCTCCTGGCCGAGCTCGCGGTGCTGACGGGCGGCCGGTCCTTCCTGCTGCGCGACGTGCGCGATCTGGAGAAGACGTTCGCCGACATCGCGCGGGAGCTGCGCTATCAGTACCTGCTCGGCTATCTGCCGTCGGCGGCGATCGATCCGAACACGCACGAGTGGCGCTCGATTCAGGTGGTCGTCAAGCGGTCCGGGGTGCGCGTGCGCGCCCGCGACGGGTACGTGACATGAACACGGCCCAAGCCGTGCAGGAGGCATATGCATCCCGTTGTTCTCGCCCTGTTCGATGACGCCACGGCGGCGTCGACGGCGGCGCGCGAGCTGCGCGCGCTCGGCGTTCCACCCGAACGCGTGTCGATTGTCGCGCGATCGCACGACGAAGAAGGCGTCATCGCGCGAGCGTCTGGCGCGTCGCCCGGCTCGGAACTCGAGGACTCGGGGCCGGCATCGCGGCTCGGCGAGCTGGGCGCGCATCTGCTCGCGGCGATCGCGCTGGTGATGCCGGGCATCGGTCCCATCGTGGCCGACGGTCCGCTGGCCGCCGGTCTGGGCGAGGCAGCGGGGCACCTGGCCGGCGGGTTGGCGCGCACGCTGGAACGTGCGGGTCTCGGGCACGGCGACGCGCGCGCGTGGGAGGATCGGATTCGCGCCGGGGCGTTGCTGGTGGGTGCGCACGTCGACGAGGCCCGCCTCGACCGCGCTCGCGAGGCGCTGGTGCGCGCCGGCGGCCGCCAGGTGACCCTCGGGACGTGGCAAGATTGACCGAGACCGCCGGTTGAGGTCCCCGTGGTTGCAGTTGCGGGGCCCGGTCCGCTCGGGGACAATGAATCCGTAGCCCCCGGCGTCGGCCAGGCCGATCCTCGCGCGAAAAGGGCAATGTCAACACAGGAGAACCGCACGACGCCTCAGCAGGTACCGGTGTCCGAGCACCTGTCACTGCGGCCGGAGGACAGCCGTCCCGTGGAAGTGCGTTTCATGTTCGAAACGCCCCAGACGCGGCTCGGCGGCGCCCTCGGCGTGTCGGTGGTCGCGCACGCCGCCTTCGTCGGTTTCTGGGTGCTGCTCCTGTGGATCCTGCCGGATCAGATTCGGGAGGCGGTGCTGCCGGATCAGTTGCCGCGCCAGATCGTGTGGCTCGCCGAGCCCGGCCCTGGTGGCGGCGGTGGCGGCGGCAACGAGCGGCCGGAGCCGCCGAAGCCGGCTGAGCTGCCGGGGCGGGAGAAGATTTCCGTGCCGACGCCGAAGCCGGAGCCGGCCGTGGAGCCGACGCCGGATGAGACGCCGCTCGAACAGCTCATCATTCCGGCGCAAACGATGGCGGCGGCGCAGGAGGCGTCGGTCGGCGTGCTCGATTCGGGCGATGCCTCGTCGCTCTCGACCGGGTCGGGCAGCGGCACCGGCGCGGGATCCGGACAAGGTTCGGGGTTGGGACAAGGGAGCGGCGGCGGCACCGGCGGCGGCGTCTACCGTCCCGGCAGCGGTATCGTGAACCCGAGGCTCGTTCGCGAGGTGAAGCCGCAGTACACGGCCGACGCGATGCGCGCCAAGATTCAGGGGACCGTGCTGCTCGAGTGCGTCGTGCTCCCGGACGGCACCGTCGGCCGCGTGGACGTCGTCAAGTCGCTCGACCCCACGTTCGGGCTCGATGCCGAAGCCGTCAAGGCGGCCAAGCAGTGGCGATTCGTCCCGGGCACGCGCTTTGGCGAACCGGTCGCGGTGCTCGTCACGATCGAACTCACCTTCACCCTCCGCTGACAGGTCGCAGCCCTTCAGGCCGCAGGACCGTCGCGGGAATCAGGCGGTCGTCACAACACGGATCCGAGCGAATCCGGGCGCGCGGACGCGCTATGCTGCGCTCATGGTCGAGACCCAGAGATTTGAGATCTCCATGAAAGGGCAGGGCGACGCCAGGGATATCACCGAGAAGGTCGCCGCCGCCGTGTCCGCGTCCCGGGCGCGCGCGGGCACGGTGACGGTGTTCGTGGTCGGCTCGACGGCGGCCGTCACGACGATCGAGTTCGAGCCGGGCGCGGTCGTGGATCTCAACCGGATGTTCGAGCGCCTGGCGCCGCGGCACGAGCAGTACCAGCACCACTTCCGCTGGGGCGACGACAACGGCTCGAGCCACGTGCGTGCGGCGCTGCTCGGGCCGTCGATCACGGTGCCGCTCGTCGACGGCGGGCTGACGCTCGGTACATGGCAGCAGCTGACGCTGGTCGAGTTCGATACGCGCCCCCGGCGGCGCGAGATTGTCGTGCAGATCGTGGGCGAGTGATCGCCGGAGGGCAGCGGGGTCCGGACGAGCCGGAAGAAGAACGGGCGGGTCCGCTTTGCGGAACCCGCCCTGCGACCCCTGGTCCGAAGCCTAGTACATCCCGCCCATGCCGCCGCCGGGCGGCATCGCCGGCGCATCCTTCTTCTCTTCCGGAATCTCCGAGACGAGCGCCTCGGTCGTCAGCAGGAGCGACGCAATCGACGCGGCGTTCTGCAGCGCCGAGCGCACCACCTTGGCCGGGTCGATGACGCCCGCCTTGACGAGGTCCTCGTACGTGTCGGACTGCGCGTTGTACCCCTCGTCCTGCTTCATCTCGCGCACCCGCGAGACGACGATCGAGCCTTCCTGCCCGGCGTTCTGGGCGATCCAGCGCATCGGCTCCTCGAGCGCCCGCTTGACGATGTGCTGCCCGACGAGCTGATCGCCACTGAGCTTCAGGGTGTCGAGTGTCTTTGCCGCCCGGAGCAGGGCGACGCCGCCGCCGGGGACGATCCCCTCCTCGACGGCCGCCTTGGTGGCGTGCATCGCGTCCTCGACGCGCGCCTTCTTCTCCTTCATCTCCGTCTCGGTGGCCGCGCCGACCTTGATCACCGCGACGCCGCCCACGATCTTGGCCAGCCGCTCCTGGAGCTTCTCGCGGTCGTAGTCGGAGGTCGTCTCCTCGACCTGCGTCCGGATCTGCTTGACCCGACCCTCGATGGCAGCGGAGCTGCCCGCGCCCTCGACGATCGTGGTGTTGTCCTTGTCGATGGTGACCTTCTTGGCCTTGCCGAGGTCCTCGAGCTTGATGTTCTCGAGCTTGATCCCGAGATCCTCGGTGATCGCCTTGCCGCCGGTCAGGACCGCGATGTCCTCGAGCATCGCCTTCCGGCGATCGCCGAAGCCGGGCGCCTTGACGGCCGCCGCGTGCAGCGTGCCGCGCAGCTTGTTGACGACCAGCGTCGCCAGCGCCTCGCCCTCGACGTCCTCGGCAATGATGAGCAGCGGGCGTCCGAGACGGGCCACCTGCTCGAGCACGGGCAGCAAGTCCTTCATCGAGCTGATCTTCTTCTCGTGGATCAGGATCACCGGATTCTCGAGCACCGCTTCCATGCGCTCGGCGTCGGTGACGAAGTACGGGGACAGGTATCCGCGATCGAACTGCATGCCTTCGACCACTTCGAGCGAGGTCTCGAGCGTCTTCGCTTCCTCGACCGTGATGACGCCGTCCTTGCCGACCTTCTCCATCGCGTCGGCGATGATCTTGCCGATCGTCGGGTCGCTGTTGGCCGAGATGGTGCCGACCTGCGTGACCATGTTGCCCGAGACCGGCCGCGACATGTTCCTGATCGCCTCGACGACCACCTCGACGGTCTTCTCGATGCCGCGCTTGATCTCCATCGGGTTGGCGCCGGCCACGACGTTCTTGGCGCCTTCGCGGTAGATCGCCTGCGCGAGCACGGTTGCGGTGGTGGTGCCGTCGCCGGCCGTGTCCGACGTCTTGCTCGCCACCTCGCGCACCATCTGGGCGCCCATGTTCTCGAGCGGGTCCTTCAGGTCGATCTCCTTGGCGACCGTGACGCCGTCCTTGGTGATCGTTGGCGACCCGAACTTCTTGTCGAGGACGACGTTACGGCCCTTGGGTCCGAGGGTGACCTTGACTGCGTCGGCCAGCTGATTGACGCCCCGCAGGATCGCCTGGCGGCATTGCTCGCCGTAAATGATCTGTTTTGCCATTGGTACTGTCTCCAGTTATTTGCTCTTCGAATCGAGGATCGCGAGCACCTCGTCCTCGCGCATGATGAGGTATTCCTCGCCGTCGATCTTGATCTCCTGGCCCGAGTATTTGCCGAAGAGGATGGTGTCGCCGTCCTTGACGTCGAGCGGCTGGCGTTTGCCGTCATCGCGCACCTTTCCCTGGCCGACGGCGATGACCTGGCCCTGCTGGGGCTTCTCCTTGGCGGTATCGGGAATGATGATCCCGCCGACTTTCTGCTCGCCCTCCTCCAGGCGCCGAACGATGATGCGGTCGTGTAGCGGTCTGACTTTCATGTGTGTCGACTCCAAAATACTGGGTCTCGTGGATGTGGGGCGGGCGACGCCCGCTCTAGGTGCTGGCAGTCTCCCAAGCCAACTGCTAATTCTATGGGGCGCGGAAAATGCGTGTCAAGAGGCCGGTGGGGCGGTCCCGGCAGGGCTGGAGCGAAGGGTCGTCAGCCGCTAGCGGAACGGCTTGGCGCCGTTCCTCAGACGGTACTCGTGGACCTTGCGGCTCAAGGTGTTGCGGTGCATGCCGAGGAGGCCGGCCGCTTTGCAGAGGTTCCCGTCGGCTTTGGCGAGCGCGTGCGCGATGAACCGCTTCTCGAACTCGCGCTGCGCATCCTCGTACCGAACGCCCCGCGCCACCAGATCGGCGATCAGGTGTTCGAGCTGCTCGCGAAACGGCGTCACTCGAGTTCTCTCCCGGCGAGACGCCGGAACGCCTCCAGGTATTTCTCCCGCGTGCGCGCCACCACGTCCTCGGGCAGCGACGGCACCGGCGGTTGCTTGTCCCACCGGACCTGCTCGAGGTAGTCGCGCACGAACTGTTTGTCGAAGCTGACCTGCGGGCGCCCGGGGTTGTACAGATCCTTGGGCCAGTAGCGCGAGGAATCGGGTGTCATCACCTCATCGATGAGCAAGACGCCGCCGTCCCCGGTCAGCCCGAACTCGAACTTCGTGTCGGCCAGCAGCATGCCGCAGCGCTCGGCGTGGGCGGCGCCGAACCCGTACAAGGCGATCGTCAGCGATCGGAGCCGGGTGAGCAGCGGCGCGCCGACCAGTCGCGCGGCCTCGTCTTCGCTGATGTTGAGGTCGTGGCCACTGGTCGCCTTGGTCGCGGGCGTGAAGATTGGCTCGGGCAGCCGATCGGACTCGCGCAGGCCCGCCGGGAGCCGCACGCCGCATACCGACCCGGTCGCCACATAGTCCTTCCATCCCGACCCGGCGAGATACCCGCGCGCCACGCACTCGATCGGCACGGGGTTCGTCTTGCGCACGATCATCGACCGTCCCGCGAGCACGGCCGCGTGCCGGCGCAACGGCTCGGGATAACGGCGGACGTCGGTCTCGACGACATGGTTCGGCACGATATGGCGCGTGGCCTCGAACCAGTACGCCGAGAGTTGCGACAGCACCTTCCCTTTGTCCGGAATGCCGGATCCGAGCACGTAGTCGAATGCCGAGATCCGATCGGTGGCGACCATCAGGAGCGTGTCGCCCAGGTCGTAGATGTCGCGCACCTTGCCGCGGCAATGCGGCGCGAGCCCGTTCAAGCGTGTGTCGAGGAGGGGCGGTGGAGGCATCCGAATGCGCGCGTTCAGGACAACGAGGAAGCGGAAATGTTACAGGGTGAATGCGCGCCCCGCAACCGTACGCAACAGTACCGGCCGTGTCGTTCCGGGGGCCTGATATATTGTGTACGCGGAGGATTCGGATTGCGCAGGCGGACGCTCGTCGTGGCGGTCCTGACCGTCGCCGTATTCGGATGGTTCCTGAGCCACGCGAATGTCGCGGCCGTGTGGACGGAGGTGCAGCGCGCGCGCCTGGGCCTGCTCGTCGGCAGCTTCCTCGCCGTGGCCCTGTCCTATGCCATTCGCGCCTGGCGATGGCAGTACCTGCTCGCTCCGATCGGGCCCACCCGGTTCCGCACCGCGTTCCGGACGACCGTCATCGGATTTGCGGCCCTCGGGCTGCTTCCTGCGCGCGCCGGGGACGTGCTGCGGCCGTACCTGCTCGCGCGGCAGGAAGGCCTCCAGGTGTCGGCAACGATCGCCACGATCATCTTCGAGCGGGTGCTCGATCTGGTGGCAGTGCTCGTGCTCCTCGCCGTCCACGTCTGGTGGCTTGCGAACCCATCGACGATTCCGCCGGCGCTCCTGCGGCCGATCGAGATCTCGTCGGCCATGGCGGCCGTCGTCGCGGTTGGGCTGCTGGCCGCCATGTGGACGCTGGCGACCCACCCCGAACGGATCGGCGGCCTCGTGCTCACCGCGGGACGCGTGCTCCCGCGCGCGCTGGCCGAGCGGCTCGCCGGACTGGCGCGCACCTTCAGCAGCGGTTTCGCCGTGGCGCGCAGGCCGCGCGAACTGGCCGCTGCCATCGCCTGGTCGTTCCCCCTGTGGATCGCCATTGCCGCCGAGGTCTGGCTCGTCACGGTCGCCTTCGACATCACGATGCCCTTTACCGGCACGTTCTTGGTGCAGGCGCTGCTCGTCATCGGTGTCTCGGCGCCGACACCCGGCGGGGTGGGCACGTACCACGAGGCGTACCGTATCGGGGTGACGACGTTCTTCGGCGCGCCGGGGGACGCGGCGGTGGCCGCGGCGATCGTGACGCACGCGATTTCGTACTTCCCCGTGATCCTCACGGGGCTCCTGTTCATGATTCAGGATGGGCTCACGCTCGGCCGGTTGCAGGCGCTGGCCGGGGGCGAGCGGCGCGGGCGCATCAGCGCGACGCCACCGGAGGAGGTGCCGGCCCCCCATGAAATGTCCGTTTTGCGGCCATCTGGGCGATAAGGTCGTCGATTCGCGCGAGAGCAAGGAAGGCGAGGTCATCCGCCGGCGCCGCGAATGTCTCGACTGCGGACGGCGGTTCACCAGCTACGAGCGGATCGACGAGATCCCGTATATGGTCATCAAGAAGGACGGCAGCCGCGAGCGCTTCGAGCGCCAGAAGCTCGTCGCGGGCCTGCTCAAGGCGTGCGAGAAGCGGCCGGTGAGCGTGGCGGCGGTCGAGGCGGTGGCCGATCGCGTCGAGGCGACGGTTCAGGAGCGTCCCGAGAAGGAGATGAAGACGGAGGAAATTGGAACGCTCGTGATGGAGGAGCTCAAGCGCCTCGACAAGGTGGCCTACGTCCGGTTTGCGTCCGTGTATCGGCACTTCCGGGACATCGGGGAGTTCATGACCGAACTGAAGGATCTGCTGAACGCGAAGGAATAGGTGGCCCTCACGCTTCGCGAACCCCCTGTCCGCCCCCGGCCGGCGCCGCCGCCGCTGCGGCGAAGCCCCCCCGCTGCCCGGCGCCGGCCGTTCCGCGACAACACCCGGTTGCTGCTGGCGGGCATCGCCGTGCTCGTCGCTGCGCTCGCGAGCCTGCTGGCGCTGGCCAGCCGGTCGACGACGCTCGCGCCGGACTTCCTGACCGAGGTCGTCCTCTACGCGCTCTCGGCGACGAACCTCACGATCCTGGTAGCGCTCGGGTTCGTACTGGCCCGGAACATCATCAAGCTGCTCGTCGAGAAGCGGCGCGCCCTGCCGTTCGCCCATTTCCGCGCCAAGCTCGTCGCTGTGCTGCTCGGGATGACCCTGATTCCCGCGGTGCTGGTGCTGCTCGTCGGCAGCGAGCTCATCCGTAACAGCGTCGACCGCTGGTTCAACGCGCCGATGGACGATGTGCTGTCGTCGGCCAACGCCATCGCGGGCGACTACTACCAGGAGCGCCAGCGGCTGGTCGGCGTCGAGGCCGAGCGGCTCGCGCGGGCGATTGGGGTGCTGGACCTGGCGTCCGCCCCGGCATCGGCGGTTCGAGCGATCGTCGAGGGGGACGTGACCGACGGGCGCGTCGGGCGCGTCGAGGTGTACCGCTTGGAATCGGCGGCGGGTCTCGATCGACCCGTCCTGATTCCGGTCGTCGACGTCGCCGCGCCGTCGCTGCCCGCCGGACCGATGCGGGCGTTCTCCGTCCGCCTGGCCGAGCGCGTCTCCGGCGGCGCCGCCACGGCTCCGGTGGTCGAGCGGCTCCCCGATGGCGGCGACCTGATCCAGGCCGCGGTGGTGGTTCGTCCGTCGCCGGAGGCCCGCCCGCAGGGGATCGTCGTCGCCGGCGAGTACGTCGCGAGCGCGTTCGCGACCCGTGCCCGGCGCATGACGCAGGCGTACGAGGACTACCAGCAGTTGCGCGTGCTCAAGCAGCCGCTGGCCGGCGTCTACCTGTCGTTCTTCCTGATGCTGACGCTGATGATCCTCGTCGCGGCGACGTGGATGGGCCTCTACCTCGCAAAACGGATCACCCGGCCGGTCCAGATGCTGGCGGCGGCGGCGAACGAGATCGGTGCGGGCCACCTCGATCACCGTGTCGAGCCGGAAACGCGCGACGAGTTCGGCTCGTTGATCGAGGCGTTCAACCGGATGGCGGCCGACCTGTCGGCGAGCCGCCGCCGGCTGGAGCGCTCGTCCATCGAGCTGGAGCACAAGCACCGTGACGTCGAGGCGCGCCGGCGGTACGTCGAGACGATTCTGGAGCGTATCGCCACCGGCGTCGTGTCGGTCGACACCTCCGGACGCATCCGCACGCTCAATTCCGCCGCGGCGCGGCTGCTCGGCCTCGAGGCGACCGTGTCCGGACTGCCGGTGTCGGCCGTGTTCGGGTCTGCGGCGCTGAAGCCGCTGGCGATCCTCATCGAAGAAGCCGCGCGGAGTCGCGAGGAGGCGCTGCCGCAGGAAGTGGCGATCACCCGTGAGGGCCGCGAGCTGCATCTCGCGGTGATGACCACCCCGCTCAGACGCGAGGACGGCGTCTCCGACGGCATCGTCCTCGTCTTCGACGACGTGACGCCGCTCATCCGGGCGCAGAAAGTGGCCGCCTGGCGCGAGGTGGCGCGGCGGCTCGCGCACGAGATCAAGAATCCGCTCACCCCGATTCAGCTCTGCGCCGAACGGCTGCGGCGCCATTTTGCCGCCGCGCCGGCGCCGACGCGCGCCCTCGTCGACGAGTGTACCGGCACCATCGTCGGCGAGGTGGAGTCGCTGAAGGGGCTGGTCGACGAGTTCTCGCAGTTCGCCCGCATGCCGGCGCCGCGCGCCGTGCCGACCGACGTCCATGCGCTGCTGACCGACGTGCTGGCTCTCTACCGCGGCGTCCTGCCCGAGGTCGAGCTGCGGCCGCGCTTCGCCGAGCGGCTGCCGGCCGTGACCGTCGACCCCGAACAGATCCGGCGCGTCGTCATCAACCTGATCGACAACGCCGTCGAGGCGATGGAGCAGCGCGGGACGATCGACATCGAAACGCGTCACGTGCCCGCGGAGAACCTGGTGCGCGTTGTCGTGGCCGACAATGGCCCTGGCATTCCGCCGAGCGAGCGGGAGAAGCTCTTCCTGCCGTACTACTCGACCAAGAAGCGGGGGAGCGGACTCGGGCTCGCCATCGTCCGGCGGATCGTCGCCGAGCACGGTGGCAGCATCGATGTCGCCGACAACGTACCGCGCGGCACCCGGTTCGCCATCGAGCTGCCATGCTGATGAGCGTCGTTCACGCTTCTGGCTTCTCGCGTCTGGGTTCGTGTTCACGTTCGCGCTGTCGCGTTCGCCGGAACGGCGAACCGAATCCGAACACGAACCGAGACGCGAGAACGGAGAAGCGTGAACGGCATGTGCGCCGTTCAGGTTCATGCCATCCATCCTGATCGTCGACGACGAGCCGGGCGTGCGCAGCGCGCTGGGAGGCGTGCTGCGCGACGAGGGATACGAGATCGACGCCGTCGAGACGGGGGAAGCCTGTCTCGAGCGGCTGTCGCGGCAGGCCTATGACGTGGTGGTGCTCGACATCTGGCTGCCCGGGATGGACGGACTCGGCACGCTGGCGCGGATGCGCGAGCGCCAGATCGATTCGCAGGTGGTGGTCATCTCCGGGCACGGCAACATCGAGTCGGCCGTGCGCGCCATCAAGATGGGCGCGTTCGACTTCGTGGAAAAGCCGCTCTCGCTCGAGAAGACCGTGCTCGTCGTGCGCAACGCCCTGCGGCAGCGCAGCCTCGAGGCGGAGAACCGGGCGCTCCGGGCCCGTGTCGACGCCCAGCACACGATGGTCGGCGAGAGCTACTCGATGGTGAAGCTGCGCGAGCAGATCACCATGGCGGCCCCGACCAACGGCCGGGTGCTCATCTTCGGCGAGAACGGCACGGGCAAGGAGCTGGTCGCGCGCAACATCCACCAGCTGAGCCGCCGGCGAACGGGGCCGTTCGTGGAGGTCAACTGCGCGGCGATTCCCGAGGACCTCATCGAGAGCGAGCTGTTCGGCCACGTGCGCGGGGCGTTCACCGGCGCGGTCGCCGACCGGCGCGGCAAGTTCGAACTGGCGCACGGCGGCACGATCTTCCTCGACGAAATCGCGGACATGAGCCTCAAGACGCAGGCCAAGGTGCTCCGCGTCCTGCAGGAGCAGGTGATGGAGCCGGTGGGCGGCTCGACGCGCATTCGTGTGGACGCGCGGGTGCTGGCCGCCACCAACAAGGATCTGACCGCCGAGATTCGCGCCGGGCGCTTCCGCGAGGACCTGTACTTCCGTCTGAACGTGGTGCCGATCTTCGTCCCGCCGCTCCGCGAGCGGCAGGAAGACATCCCGCTGCTGGCCGATCACTTCATGGCGCTGCTGGCGCGGGAGTACGGCCGCCGCCCCAAGACGTTCGACGCCGACGCCATCGTCGCGCTGCGGCAGTACGGCTGGCCCGGCAACGTGCGGGAACTGCGGAACGTGGTGGAGCGGTTGATGATCATGGTGCCCGGCGACCGGATCTTGTCGCGCGATGTATCGTTTCTCGAACAAGGCGTCGTGGCGGCGGCGGGCCACGCGCCTGCCGCGGCGGCGGATGCCTCGATCCCGCTGCACGAAGCGCGGGACAACTTCGAGCGCGACTACATCCTGCGAGCGCTCTCCGCGCAGCAGGGAAACATCTCGCGCACCGCGGAGGCGCTCGGCATCGAGCGCAGCAACCTCTATCGGAAGATGCGCGGCTTCGGCATCGCGCCGCCGCCCCATCGCGGCACCGCGCGCGACGGCGAGCGGCGGCCCGAGGATGAAGATCTTGCATGAAGGCCACGACCGTCGCGTCTCGATCACGAACCACCGAGACACCGAGGCACAGAGACCCATTCTTGTCCTGGGCCTATGAATCTGGCAGACCCGCGCGGCTCGGGACGCACCGTCGCATCGTGGGACGCGCCTCGCAGCGTCGGACGCACCGTCGCACCGTCGCACTGTCCGGTGCACCATCGCACCTCGCACCATCGGACGCACCGTCGCACCGTCGCACCGTTGCACCCGTGGCCAGTCACAGCCCTACTACTCGGAACATCAGCCAGCACAGCACGGCGCCGACCCCCGTCATCGAGAATCCCCAGGCGAGAAGCCTGTTGAAGGTCGGCCGCACGGCCTCGGGCGCGGTAATTCCCGCCAGGCACATGGCGCCGACGGTGGAGAGTGGCGACACGTCGACCAGGTGCGCACCGATGTTCATCGCCGAGGCAATCGCGACCGGATCGCCGCCGCCGAGCCGTTCCACCAGCCCGGGCACGGTGGGCAGGAACGCGGGCAGCACGACGCCGGAGGTGCTGCTGTAGATTGAAATCACTCCGGTCACGAAGGCGACCGCGCCGGTGATGGTCTCGGGCGTGGCCATGCTCGCCAGCAGAGCGGTAAAGAGCTCGAGGCCTCCGGTCTGTTCGAGCACCGAAATCAGCACCGTGACGCCGCTCACCATCAGGATGACCGCCCACGGCATTCGGCGGACCGCCTCCTCGTGGTCCGCGACCCGGAAGGCCGCCAGCACGACGGCGCCGGCAAAGGCGGCCATGCCGATGTTGGCGTTGCCAAAGAGCACGCTGACGATGACGGTCAGCACCACGGCGAGGGTGACCCAGTTTCGGGGGCCGAAGTCCGCGTGGGCGCCGCTCGAGCCGCCGGCGGCCTCGACCGACGCGGCGCGAAACAGCCGCCAGCCGCCGAGCGCCAGGTAGCCGCCGAAGGCGACGATGGCATGCGCGACGACGTTGGTCCAATAGGTCCGCCACTCGTGCCCGCCGAGCCCGATCCGGTTCATCAGGCCGTTGACGATGATGCCCGTCGGCGCGAAGGGCGACAGGGCGCTGGCGCCGGCGCCGGTGCCCAGCATGATCGCCATCAGGAAGGGAGGGATCCGGGCGCGCCCGGCGACCGCCATCGCCATCGGCGCCAGCATGGCCGCCGTTGCGATGTTCCCGGGCCCGAGCGATCCGATCCCACACCCGAGCAGGAAGAACGTGATCGGAATCAGTCCGCTGTTGCCGCGGCACACGCCGACGGCGCGGCGGGCGACGCTGTCCATCGTGCCGTTCAGCTGCGCCTGGGTGAAGAGCAGGGTCACGCCCGTGAGCGTCAGGAACAGCTGGACGGGGAACCCGTCGACAACGTCGCCGAGCGACATCCCGCCGAAGTACACGCCAACGATCCACGCGAAGGCGACGGCGAGAATCCCGACGTTCAGGCGTGAGAAGCAACTGACGACAATCGCGGTGACGAGCGCCCCGAGAGACAGCCAGGCGAGCGGCATGGGCCGCATCGTACAGGCGAATCGGAGGAATGAACAGTAGGAGCGCGCGGAAGGCGCAGGCAGCCCCGGAGATCGCTCACGAGCCAGCGCGGTCGCCGGTCCTGAGCTTGTGCTCGAGAATCTGTTCGCGCGTGAACGAGGCGAGCCGCAGGAAGTGCTCGGCGGTGCCGACGAGCGCCGCCGCGGGCACGAGACCCACGATCTCGCTCTCCAGCACGTCGACACCGTACCGTGCCGCCTCGTGCTTGACCGCCTCGAAGACGCGGAACATCGGCGTTTTCTCGTGGTTCGTCAGGTTGATCGACACCTGGACGATGCCGCGGTCGGCGAGCCTGACGCCCATCGCCTTGACGTAGCGGAAGCCGCCGCTGCTGTACCTGATGGCCGCGGCGATCGTCTTGGCCACCTCGAGCCGATCGGTCGCCAGGTTGATGTTGTACGCGATGAGTGGCATGCGCGCTCCGATGACCGACGCGCCGGCGCTCGGGTGCGGCGTCGGGGGACCGAAGTCGGGCGTCCACTCGGGCGCCGACATCTTCGCCGCCAGCCCTTCGAACTCGCCGCGACGGATGTCCTCGAGGTTCTTTCGCGCCGGATTGTCCGCCGCGTCCTCGTAGAGGTACACCGGGATGTCGAACCGGCGGGCCACCTCCGCAGCGGTCTGCTTCGCCAGGGCGACGCACTCGGCCATCGTGACGCCTTCTATCGGTACGAACGGGACGACGTCGACGGCGCCGATGCGCGGATGCTCCCCGGAGTGGGCACGCAGGTCGACCAGCGGCAGCGCCGCCTCGAACAACGCGAGCACGGCGCGCTCGAGCGGCGCGGCGTCGCCGATGAGCGTCAGGACCGATCGGTTGTGCGAGGCGTCGGAGGAATAGTCGAGCAGCCGGACGCCCGGCGTGTCGCGGATGACCTGAACGAGCGTGTCGACGACCGCTGTGCGCCGTCCTTCGCTCACATTCGGGACGCACTCGATGAGCGCCATGGGTCTCTGCTTGTACCACATCACGGGTCGCGAAGCGGCGGCGAGATGGCGCTAATTCGTTGACCTGAGAAGGCTTTTGCCGCATAATCGGCTCGAGCCGCGCCAGTGCATGCCTGAGTCGTCGTCCACGAATCCGGTTCGTGACTCGGAACCGCGGGACGCCGCGGAGCGCGAGGCGCGAATCGAGGAGCTCCTCCTCTCCGGGCTCGATCATTATTTCGGGGGCCAGTACGAGCGCGCCATCAGCGTCTGGACGCGAATCGTCTTTCTCGACCGACACCACGACCGCGCGCGCGCCTACATCGAGCGGGCGCGGAGCGCGCTCGCCGAACGCCTGCGCCAGTCCGACGAGCTGCTGCACACCGGCGTGGCCGCGTATCATGCCGGCGAGATCGACAAGGCACGCGACCTCCTGACGCGCGCCGTCGAGCAGGGCAGCGACACGGCGCACCTGTTCCTCGATCGCCTCAATCGCCTCGGTGCGGCGGCCGTCGCGGCGGATCTGCGGCTCGAGCCGCGGCCACAGCCGCCCCTGCGCCGCCGGCGCGTGCCGTTGACGCCGCGCCGCAGTGGATGGGCGGCTGCCGTGCTGGCGGCGTTCGGTGTTGCCGCCATGATGTTACTGGGCGGGCTGCCGATCGGCACGTGGCTCTCCGAACTGCAGGGCAGCGCGCCGGTGCAGGCTCCCCAGCCCGTTCCGGCGGAACCGGTTCCGGTTGTCCGGGCCTCGGAAGCCGCGCTCGTGCGGGCGCGCAGCCTCTACTCCGATGGCCGCCTGCGCGACGCCCTCCGGGTGCTCGATCGCATCAGCCTGGGTGACGCCTCCCGCACCGAGGCCGATCGACTTCGGGCCGACATCCAGCGCGATCTCCTCGCCGCCGCGGGGCTCGCCGGGGTACCGTCCGAGGAGGCGGGGACCCGGCCGTGAAATGCCCCAAGTGCCACTATCTGGGGTTCGAGACGGGCGATCGGTGCAAGAACTGCGGGTACGACTTCTCACTCATGGCGGAAGTCGGTCCCGACGAGCGGCTCGAGATCGATCTGGATCTGCGCGAGGCGGCCGGCGGTTCCGAATCGGGCGACTGGCTGGCGCAGTTCGGCACGACGATGACCTCGCGTGAACCTCTACCACCGCTGCCGGTGTTACCCGTAGAGGAGCGCCCGGAGCCTCCAACGATCCCCGTTGCCCCGGGAGCACCCGTGGACACCCGGCTGCCGCTCTTCACTCCAGCGTTCGACGACGGGGACGACGAGCCGCTCGTCAAGGTGCCGCCCACGCCACGGCCGCCGCTCGCGGTGAGACGGACCCCGGATACCCCGCGGCTGCGCGCGACCCCCCCGCCGGTTCGACGGCTCGAGCCGGAACGGGAGCCGACGCTGCAGTTCGAGGCGGACGACGGCGACCGTCCGACCGTCGCGAGGCCGCACGAGTCGCGCGTGTGGAACGAACCGGGAGTCGGACGCTCGCACATCGACGGGCAGTCCGCGGTCAGCCCCGCGGGCCCGCGCCTGAGCGCGGCGGCGATCGATCACCTCATGCTGTGCGGCATCGATCTGGCGGTCGTCTACTTCACGCTCCGCATGGCGGGGCTCCCGATGGTGCAGTGGACGACGCTGCCGCTCGTGCCGCTCGGGGCGTTCCTGCTGTTGATCAAGCTGTCGTACTTCTGGGCCTTCACGGCGGTCGGCGGCCAGACGATCGGCAAGATGGCCGCGCACATCCGCGTGGTGGGCGCGGACGACCGGCCGCTCGACGCGGCGCTGGCGGTGAGACGCACGCTGGCCGGCGCGCTCTCGGCGGCGCTCTTCGGTCTGGGGTTTCTCCCCGCGCTCGTCGGCGCCGATCGCCGCGCGCTGCACGACCGCGTGGCGCAGACGCGTGTAATCGCCCTCCGCTCCGCCTGATCGCGCGTCGGGCGGGCCGCGTCAGTCCATGCATCGCCTCGCGCTCGTGATCGCGACCTGCGGGCCCGTCGGGTACGTGCCGCTCGCGCCGGGGACGGCAGGGTCGGCGGTCGGACTGGCCCTGTTCTGGATGGTACGGGCCGCCGGGTCATCGACGCTCGAGATCGCCATAGTTGCGCTGGTCGCTCCGCTCGGGGTCTGGAGCGCCGGCGTCGCGGAGCGTCATTTCGGCCGCGTGGACCCCGGGACGGTGGTCGTTGACGAGGTGCTCGGCCAGCTCGTCACGCTGATGTTCCTTCCTGTCAATACCACCGGCGCGCTGGTGGGGTTCCTCGTGTTCCGCCTGCTCGACGTCGTCAAGCCGTGGCCCGCTCGGCGCCTGGAGGCGTGGCCGGGCGGTCTTGGCGTGATGGCCGACGATGGCATGGCGGCCCTCTACGGAAACGTCATCATGCGCGGCCTGGTGGCCCTCGCCCCGGCGTGGCTGACGTGAGGCGCCTCGACCGTGCTGCGATCCTTGCCGTCGGCAGCGAACTGCTGACGCCGTCGCGTCTCGACACCAATTCACTGCGTATCACCGAACAGCTCAACCTGATCGGGGTCGGTGTGGTGTTCAAGAGCGTCATCGGCGACGACCGTGAAGAACTGGGGCGGGCCGTTCGCGCCGCACTCGACCGTGTCGACGTCATCGTGTGCAGCGGCGGTCTCGGCCCCACCGACGATGACGTGACTCGTGAGGTGGTGGCGGAGGTTCTGGGTCGTCCGCTCGCCGAGGACGAGCGAATCGCCGCGCGCATCCGGGCGCGGTTCGAAACGCGCGGCCTGCGGATGCCGGACATCAACCGGCGGCAGGCGATGGTGCCGGCCGGCGCGATCGTGCTCGAGAACACGAAGGGGACGGCGCCCGGGCTCTGGCTCGAGGAGGGGGACCGGGTGATCGTGCTGCTGCCGGGCCCGCCGCGGGAGCTCGAGGCGATGCTGGCCCCGCTCGTCGAGGGCGAGCTGAAGGCCCGCGCGTCCGGCTTCGCGATCGTGAGGCGCACGGTCCGGGTCGCCGGGCGAACCGAGTCGCACACCGAAGAAGCGGTGCGGCCGCTCTACGGCCGGTGGTCGCAGGCGACTGTGCCCGTGGCGGCGACGATCCTCGCGTCGCTCGGCCAGATCGAGCTGCACCTGTCGGCTCGGGCGGCGTCGCGCGAGCAGGCGGAGGCGGCGGTAGAGCTCGCGTCTCGAGAGGTGGAGGACGCCCTCGGCCTGGACGCCTTCAGTCGCGACGGGCGGACGCTCGAAGAAGTCGTCGGGTCGATGCTCCTCGAGCGGGGCCTGCGCATCGCCGTCGCGGAGTCGTGCACGGGCGGGCTGCTGACATCGCGTCTCACGGACGTCCCCGGCAGCTCCCGGTACGTCCAGGCTGGCGTCGTGGCGTACGCCAACGAGGAGAAGACCGCGATCCTTGGCGTGCCTCCCACACTCATCGAGGCGCACGGGGCCGTCAGCGAGCCGGTGGCGGTGGCGATGGCGGAAGGGATTCGCACCCGTACGGGGACCGACATCGGCATCGGCGTCACCGGCATTGCCGGCCCGGGCGGCGGCACGCCGCAGAAACCGGTCGGGACGGTCGTGGTCGCGGCGGCGCTGCCGCGCCAGACCCGGTCCCGCCTGTTTCGGTTCGTCGGTGACCGCCAGATGGTGAAGTTCCAGGCGGCGCAGGCAGCGCTCGATCTGGTCCGGCGGATGCTGCTGTCGTGAGACTGTTCGTCGCGGTCGAGATCGATCCGGCCGTGCTCGACCGCATCGCGGCGTGCAGTGCGGAGTTGCGGCGCCGCTCGGCGGTCGCAGCCCGAGCCCGCATCAGCTGGGCTCGCCCCGACCGCCTGCATGTGACGGTGCGGTTCATCGGCGAAGTGGACGGGGGGCGGGCGGAGGCGATTGTCGCGGCGCTCGAGCCCGCGTTGTCGGTGGCGGCGTTCGACCTGACGGTCGAGGACGTCGGAACGTTTCCCGCGCAGGGGCCGCCGCGGGTGCTGTGGGCCGGAATCGCCCGCGGGCTCGACGCGCTGCGCGCCGTCGAGGTGGAAGTGTCGGGCCGGCTGGACCGCTGCGGCATTGCCCGCGAGCCGCGCGCGTACCATCCGCACGTGACGCTGGCGCGGGTGCGCGAGGCCGGCGGATTGCGGACCGCGCAGTGGCTCGATGGACTCGCCGGACGGCAGTTCGGTACGTCCCGGGTGAACGCGATTACACTGTTTCAGAGCCGCCCCTCGCCGCAGGGTCATGAGTACGTCGCCCTGCAGCGCACCGCGCTCGCGACGTGATGGAAGAAGTCGTTGCCGTTGCCCTCGGCTACCTGGCCGGTTCGGTGCCGTTTGCGTTCCTGCTCGCCCGGCGCCGCGGGGTCGATCTGCGCCGCGTCGGAAGCGGCAATGTCGGGGCGGCCAACGTGCTCCGCACGAGCGGCGTGCGGCGGGCGCTCGCGGCCGTCGGCCTCGATGCCGCCAAGGGGGCGCTGGCGGTGCTGGTCGCCGCGCGGCTCACGGGCGGTCCGGCCACGCCCGTCGCGGCCGGACTGGCGTCGATCATCGGTCACATCTACCCGTTATGGCTGCGGTTCCGCGGCGGCAAGGGCGTGGCGACCGCCGCCGGGGTCTTCATCGTGCTTGCTCCGGCTGCCGCGGCGACGGCCGGTATTGTCTTCGTGCTGGCAACCTGGGCGACGCGCTACATCTCGGTCGGGTCGATGGCGGCCGCAGTGGCCCTGGCCGTCGCCGCGCCGGCGGGCGACGGCCCGACGGCGGTGGCGGTCGGGGCCGTGATCGCGGCGCTCGTCATCGTGCATCGACATCGCGCCAACGTCGGGCGACTCGTCGAGGGAACCGAGCGGCGCATCGGACACCGGATCTAGGAGGGGTTATTCGTCACGTCGCAATTCTTGGCGCGGGCGGATGGGGAACCGCGCTCGCGGTGCACCTGGTCCGGGCCGGCCACGAGGCATGGCTGTGGGCGCGAGACTCGGCGCTCGCCTCCGACATGCGGGCGCGGCGCGCCAACGCCGTCTACCTGCCAGACGTGGTGTTTCCCGAACAGCTCCGGGTCACTTCGGACCTCGACGAGGCGCTCGACCGCGCCGACTTCGTCGTGTCCGCGGTGCCGTCCCACGGGACGCGGCAGATCCTCCGGTCCGTGGCGCCGCGCATACGGCCGGGCCTGACCGTCGTCAGCGCCACCAAAGGCCTGGAGCAGGATACGCTGCTTCGCATGTCGCAGGTGATCGAACAAGAGCTCGATTCCCGCGTGCGCTGTGCGGTGCTGTCGGGTCCGAGCTTCGCGGCCGAGGTCGCGCGCAAGCTGCCGACGGCGGTGTCGGCCGCGTCTCGCGAGGAAGCGGTCGTGGAGCAGGTGCAGGCGGATTTTCGTGCGCCGTACTTCCGCGTCTACGGCACGTGCGACGTCGTGGGCGTCGAGATTGGCGGCGCGCTGAAGAACGTCATCGCCATCGCCGCCGGCGTCGCCGAAGGGCTCGGGCTCGGACACAACGCGCTGGCGGGACTCATCACCCGCGGGCTGGCGGAAATCACACGACTCGCGTGCGCGGAGGGAGCGCAGCGCGAGACGCTGGCAGGGCTCACCGGCCTGGGTGACCTGGTGCTGACGTGCACGGGATCGTTCAGCCGCAACCGGCACGTCGGCATCGAACTGGCGCGCGGGCGCCCGCTGCAGGACGTGCTGTCCGGCATGAAGATGGTGGCCGAAGGGGTGCGTACGACCGAGGCGGCGCTGGCGCTGGGCGCCCGGCACGGCGTGGAGCTGCCGATCACCGCGCAGGTGGCCGAGCTGCTCGCGGGGCGCAGGGGCGCGCGAGCGGCGCTCGATGAGCTGATGCTGCGCCCGCAGCGCGCCGAGACGGGATAATGGCTTGTCGGTAGCCGGTAGCCGGTAGCCGGTAGCCCGGACCGCCGGTAGAGGTGTGGGACTTGGGATTCTTTGATCGCCTTCGTGACGGCCTGAGCCGCACCACGCAGCAGATCGTTGACCGCTTCGATGACATCGTCCGCCGGGCGGACGACGAGGCGGAGCGCGCGAAACCGATCGACGTCGACACGGTGGAGGCGCTCGAGGAGCTGCTCATCTCCGCCGACGTCGGCGTTGCCGCCACCGAGCGGATCGTGGCCGCCGTTCGCGACCGGGCGCGGCGCGGCGAGAGCCTGCGGGAGCTGGTCAAGAGCGAGATCCGCGCGATCTTCGACGCGGTCGAGCCGGTCGCCTCCGGCAACGGGCACACGCCGCACGTGACCCTCATCGTCGGCGTCAACGGCACCGGCAAGACCACGACCATCGGCAAGCTGGCCAATCTGCTCAAATCGTCCGGCAAGAAGCCGCTGGTGTGCGCCGCCGACACCTTCCGCGCGGCGGCGGTCGAACAGTTGGAGATCTGGGCGAGGCGAGCCGAGGTCGATATCGTTCGGGCGCGCGAAGGGGCCGACCCCGCCTCGGTCGTCTTCGACGCCATTCAGTCGGGCCGGGCGCGCGGACGCGATCCGATCCTGGTGGACACGGCGGGGCGGCTGCACACACGCGCCAACCTGATGGGCGAGCTCGAGAAGATCCGCCGCGTCGCGGCGCGGGCCGCCGAGGGGGCGCCGCACGAGGTGCTGCTCGTGCTCGACGCCACCGTCGGGCAGAACGGGCTGTCCCAGGCGCGCGAATTCACCGGCGTTGCCGGCGTCACCGGCATCGTCCTCACGAAGCTCGACGGCACGGCGAAGGGCGGGATTGCCGTGGCGATCGCCCATGACCTCAAGCTCCCCATTCGCTACATCGGCGTCGGCGAAGGGATCGACGATCTCGTGCCGTTCTCGGCCCAGGAATACGTCGACGCGCTGTTTCAGGACAAGTGGTAGACGATTGCCGGTGGATGCGGCGGGCACTGGCGCACGCGCGCCGCGGCCTCGGGCGCACCGCGCCGAACCCGGTCGTCGGGGCCTCGGTGGTCACCGCTGAGGGAGTCGTCGTCGGCGACGGCGCGCACGAACGCGCGGGCGGACCGCACGCCGAGATATTCGCGATCGAAGCCGCCGGCGCGCGGGCGCGCGGCGCCACGCTCTATTCGACGCTCGAGCCGTGCTCGCACGTCGGACGCACCGGCCCGTGCACCGACCGCATCATTGCCGCCGGGATCCGCCGCGTCGTCGCGGCGATGGAGGATCCGTTTCCGCTCGTCAGAGGGCGCGGCTTCGGCGTCCTCCGGGACCACGGGATCGAGGTGGAGGTCGGCGTGGGACGGGAGGAGGCGGTGCGGCTGAATCAGCCGTTCCTCACCGCGGTGCGCGAGCGACGCCCCTTCGTCATCCTCAAGGCCGCGACGAGCCTCGACGGCCGCATGGCGGCTGCGGCGGGAGAGCGAACCCAGCTGACGTCGGCTGCGGCGGACCGACACGCGCACTACATTCGCGCCCAGGTCGACGCGATTGCGATTGGGTCCGAGACGCTGCTCGTCGATGATCCGCTCCTGACCGCTCGACTCGTCTACAGGGAGCGGCCCCTGACCCGGGTCGTCTTCGACCGCCGCCTGCGCACGCCGCCGACCTCGCGCCTGTTCTCGACCCTCCCTGCGGGACCGGTGATAATAGTGACGTCCCGCCGGGCGCAGTCCGCGCAGCGTGAGCGGTCGGACGGGCTCGAACGCGCCGGCGCCACCATGCTGGCGCTCGACGAGCCGACGATGACCGAAGCGCTGCGGGCGCTCGCCGCGCTCGAGATCCAGAGCCTCGTGCTGGAGGGAGGGCCCGTGGTGCACAGGGCCGCATGGGACGCGGGCGTCGTCGACTACGTGCAGCTGTACATCGCGCCCGTCGCCGTGCGGCGCCACGCCGGATCCGCGGGCCCCGACGCGCCGGCGGTCGTCCTGGGCCCGGCATCGACGCTGGCGTCGCTCGTCGAACCGCAGGTGCGCACGCTCGGCCCGGATGCGCTCGTCGAAGGCTATGTTCACCGGCCTCATTGAGGCAGTGGGTCGTGCGGCGGATGTGCAGCGGACGGCTGCAGGCCTCCGGCTGCGCATCGCAACTGCACTCGCCTCGGAGATGACCTGCGGCGACAGCCTGGGCGTGAACGGCGTCTGCCTCACGGTCGTGACGAGCGGCGGCGGTCATGTCGAGTGCGATGTCGGGCCGGAGACGATGCGGGTGACGACACTCGGGATGCTCCAGGGTGGAGAGGCGCTGAACCTGGAGCGGCCGATGCGGGCCGACGGGCGCGTCGGCGGCCATTTCGTGCTGGGCCACGTCGACGGCACCGGACGAGTCGTTCAGATTCGCGAGGATGGGGACGCGCGCCGGCTGACGGTGGCCTTCAGCGCCGATCTCGGGCCGTATCTGGTTTCGAAAGGGTCGGTCGCGGTGGACGGAATCAGCCTGACGATCGCCGCGCTCGGCGAGCGCACGTTCGAGGTCATGATCGTGCCCTATACGTGGGAACATACGAACCTGCAGGGGCGGGCGGCCGGCGACCCGGTCAACCTGGAATGCGACGTGATCGGCAAGTACGTGGTGCGTGCCGCCGGACTGGCGGCGGGGACCGACAGCGGCCGATACAGATAGCATGACGACCGAGCATCCGAAGATGCGCATTGCCAAGGGCGCCAAACGCGGCGGATCCTTTGCGTCCATCGATGAGGCGATCGAGGCGATCCGCGACGGACGCATGGTGATCGTCGTCGATGACGAGGACCGCGAGAACGAGGGCGACCTCACGATTGCCGCGGAGAAGATCACCCCCGAGGCGATCAATTTCATGGCCCGGTACGGTCGTGGCCTGATCTGCATGCCGATGACCGGCGAGCGGCTGGACCAGCTCGAGGTACCGCTCATGGTCAGCCAGAACACCACGACGTTCAACACGGCGTTCTGCGTGAGCATCGAGGCGAAGCAGCACGTCAGCACCGGCATCTCGGCAGCCGACCGCGCGGCGACGGTGCGGGCGGCAATCGACCCGAAGACGAAGCCGGCCGACCTGGCCCGGCCCGGCCACATGTTCCCCCTGCGCGCGCGCGACGGCGGTGTGCTGGTGCGCGCGGGGCAGACCGAGGCGGCCGTCGACCTGGCGCGGATTGCCGGACTCCATCCAGCCGGGGTGATCTGCGAAATCATGAACGAGGACGGCACGATGGCGCGGGTGCCGGAGCTGACGAGGTTCGCCCGGAAGCATCGGCTGCCCATGGTCACGATTGCGGATCTCATCAAGTACCGGATGCGAACCGAGCGTCTCGTGAGGCGCATCGCCACCGCGGAGCTGCCGACCGAGCACGGCGCGTTTCGCATCTACGCCTACGAGAACCAGCTCGACAGCGAAACGCACGTGGCGCTCGTGCGCGGTGAGGTCGGCGACGGCACGGACATGCTCGTGCGGGTTCACTCGAAGTGCCTGACCGGCGACGTGTTCCACTCCGCGCGGTGCGACTGCGGGCCGCAGCTCGAAACGGCGCTGATGCGCATCGGGCAGGAGGGACGCGGCGTACTCCTCTATCTGAACCAGGAAGGCCGGGGCATCGGCCTCGCCAACAAGCTTCGCGCCTACGAGCTGCAGGATCAGGGGCTCGATACGGTCGAGGCGAACGAGCGGCTCGGATTCAAGGCGGACCAGCGCGACTACGGCATCGGCGCGCAGATCCTGAGCGACCTCGGCGTGCGGACCATTCGGCTGCTCACCAACAACCCGAGGAAGTTCGTCGGGCTCCAGGGCTACGGCCTGTCCATCACGGAAGCGGTGCCGCTCGAAATTCCGGCGTCGGATCTGACGCGGCGCTATCTGAAGGCCAAGAAGGACAAACTGGGCCACCGCTTGTCCACGGTATAGGCAGCCGGCCGTCAGGGCGGCCGGGCAGTGTAAGATAAGGGTTTGCGCCGCATAGGGTTAGCGTCCTCGTAGGGCGTCCCTGTACGGGGCGCCGGTCCGTCTCCATGTTCGACTCACTCAGCACCCGCGTCCAGGATGTCTTCAAGTCCCTTCGGGGCGAGGTGCGCCTCACGCCAGCGCAGGTGGAGGCGGCGCTTCGCGAGATCCGGCTGGCGCTGCTCGAAGCGGACGTCAACTTCCAGGTCGTCAAGGCGTTCATCGATCGCGTCCGCGACCGGGCGATGGACCAGGCGGTTCTGCGAAGCCTGACGCCGGGCCAGCAGGTCGCCCGGATCGTCCGCGACGAGCTGCTCGCGCTGTTCGGCAACGCGGAAGGCGGACTGACCACGCACGCGCCCACGCCGCGCGTCGTGCTGCTGCTCGGGCTCCAGGGCTCCGGCAAGACGACGACGGCAGCCAAGCTGGGCCGCTGGCTGGCGCGGCAGCAGCGCCATCCGCTGATGGTGTCGACCGACGTCCGCCGGCCGGCGGCGCTCGAGCAGCTCTCGGTGCTCGGCCAGAAGGCCGATATCCACGTCTTCGAGCCGGCGAGCATGGATCCGGTGGGGCGCGCCGGGGGCGCGCTCGTCGAAGCCAGGTCCAAGGGGTTCGATACGGTCATCGTCGACACGGCCGGCCGTCTGCACATCGACGACGAGCTGATGGACGAACTGCAGGCAATCAAGGAGGCGGTGCAGCCGTCGGACCTCCTCTACGTCGCCGATGCCATGACGGGGCAGGACGCCATCAAGAGCGCCGGCGAGTTCAACCGGAGAATCGGCATCACCGGAGTCGTGTTGACGAAGCTGGATGGCGACGCGCGCGGCGGCGCGGCGCTGTCGGTCGTCTCGGTCGTCGGCGTGCCGATCGCCTTCGTCGGCAGCGGCGAACGCACCGAGGACCTCGAGCTCTTTCATCCCGATCGCATCGTCTCCCGAATGCTTGGGATGGGCGACGTGCTGTCGCTCATCGAGAAGGCGGAGCAGGCGATCGGCAGAGACGACGCGGAGCAGCTCGAGGCGAAGCTCCGGAAGAACGAGTTCACCCTCGAGGACTTCCGCAATCAGCTCCGGACCATCCGCCGGATGGGACCTCTCGAGAGCGTTCTCGGTATGATTCCAGGGCTGGCCAACCTGAAGCAGCTGGCCGAGAACAAGCCGGACGAGGCGCAGATGGCGCGACTGGAAGCCATCATCTGTTCGATGACGCCCGCCGAGCGGCGCGACCAGGGGATCGTCAACGGCAGCCGGCGCCGGCGGATTGCCGCCGGCAGCGGCACGTCGGTCGAGGAAGTGAATCGGCTGCTGAAGCAGTTCACCGAGATGCGCCGCGTGCTCCAGATGATCGGGCAGGGCGGGGGGACCGGACTGGGCCGCAGTATGAGACTGCCCAAGGCGGCCGCGAGGGCGGCTGCCGCGCCGGGCCGGAAGCGGAAGAAGGGTGGGCCCTGGGGGCTCATCAAGACACGATGAGGGCTGTGGGCTTTGGACTTCCGGCTGTGGCCTGGAGTCCGGGGCCTGAAGCCGAAGACCGGGAGGATTGATGCTAGCGATTCGCTTGAGGCGCGCGGGATCGACCAAGAAGCCGTACTTCCGCGTGGTGGTGCTGGAAGCGCGGTCGGGCCGGGACGGCAGCTTCGTGGAGAACCTGGGGACGTACAACCCCCGGTCGAAACCGGCACAGGTGGCCATCGACAAAGCCCGCGTCGAGCACTGGCTGAAACGCGGCGCTCGGCCGTCCGATTCGGTGCGGACGCTGCTCGAGAAGCATCTGTCGCGCGATCTGTCGGCCGTCGTCGAGGCGCCGGCCGCCCAGTAATGGCTGAGCTGCAATCAGAGGGCGAGGGAGGCCATCCGCTGCGCGCGGTCATCGAAGTGGTGGTGCGCGCGCTGGTGGACCATCCCGACGACGTCAGGGTCACCGAGAGCGAGCGGCGCGGAGTCCGCGTGTTCGAGTTGCGGACGGCGCCGGGCGACATGGGGAAGATCATCGGCCGGCAGGGGCGCACGGCCGCCGCGCTGCGTACGCTGCTCGCCGTCGCCGCCGAGCACCAGGGCAGGCGGGCGCAGCTCGACATCAAGGATTGAGCTGGGACGAGATGGTGGTCGTAGGGCGGATTGCCCGGCCTCACGGGCTCCGCGGCCACGTGGTGGTGAACCCGGAAACCGATTTCCTCGAGGAGCGGTTCCGGCCAGGGGCGGACGTCTGGATCCGGTCGGCGGACGGCGCGCGCCGGCTGACGATCGCCGCCGCGCGAGTGCAGGGCGGCCGCCCGGTGGTGGCATTCGAGGGGTTGGCGCGCGTCGAGGACGTGGAGGGAATGAGCGGCCTCGAGCTCCGGGTTCCCGAGGACGCGCTGCAGCCGCTCGGGGCGAATCGCTATTACGAGCACCAGCTCATCGGCTGCCGGGTCGAGACACTGGAGGGGGCGGTGGTCGGTCGGGTCGTGCGGGTCGACGGCGGCACGGGAGGCAGCCGACTCGCGGTCGAGGGGCCGCGCGGGGAGGTTCTCGTCCCGCTGGCGGCCGAGATCTGCGTCGAGATCGACGTCGAGGCACGGCGGATCCGGATCCATCCGCCGGAGGGGCTGCTGGATCTGAACGAGACGAAACGTACCAGGTAGTGTCCGGCTCCGGCCGGACGACACATGAAGTTCGACATCGTGACGATCTTTCCGCGGATGGTCGAGGCGGGCCTCGCGGAGGGCGTTGTCGGCCGCGGCATCGAGCGGGGCTTGCTGGACGTGAAGGTCCACGACCTGCGGGCGTACACGACGGACCGGCATCGTACCGTCGATGACGTGCCCTACGGCGGTGGGCCGGGAATGGTGATGAAGCCGGAGCCGCTGGCGCGGGCTGTGGACGACATCGCTTGCCGGCGAGGGACGCCCGGTGCGGTAGTGCTGTTGTCGCCCCAGGGGCGTCCCTTCACGCAGGGCGAAGCGGTGCGGCTGAGCCGTCTGTCGCACGTCGTGCTGCTCTGCGGCCGGTACGAAGGCGTGGACGATCGGGTGCGCACGACGGTTGCGACCGACGAGCTGTCGATCGGCGACTACGTGCTGAGCGGCGGCGAGCTGGCCGCGTTGGTCGTCGTCGACGCCGTGAGCCGGCTGGTGCCCGGCGTGGTCGGCGACGCGCAATCGGTGGAGGAGGACTCGTTTTCGCGCGGGCTGCTCGACTGCCCGCACTATACGCGCCCGCCGGAATTCGCGGGTCAGAAGGTGCCAGGCGTGCTGCTCTCGGGGCATCATGAAGAGGTCCGGCGGTGGCGAAAGATGACGGCGCTCCGGCGTACGCTGGAGCGCCGTCCGGAGCTGCTGACCTCGGCCGCGCTCGACGAGGAAGAACGGGCGATGCTGGAGAAGATTCGACAGGAACAGGAGAGGGAGCCATGAGCGCGATTGAGCTGGTCGAGAAGTCGCAGCTGACGACCCGCCCGACCATGAAGGCGGGCGACACCGTCCGCGTGCACGTCAAGGTCCGCGAGGGCGACAAGGAGCGGATCCAGGTCTTCGAAGGAGTGGTCATCAGCCTGCGACGCGGCGGGGCGCGGGCGTCGTTCACGGTCCGGAAGGTGTCGTTCGGCCAGGGAGTCGAGCGCATATTTCCGCTCCACTCGCCGTCGATTGCCAAGGTCGACGTGGTGCGGTCCGCGAAGGTGCGCCGCGCGAAGCTGTACTTCCTTCGCGGTCTCAAGGGCAAGGCGGCGAGAATGAAGGAGATCCGCACCGGACAGTAGGCAGCATGGCTCGCACGCCCGCGACCTCTACGCTCGAAAACGCGATGCGGCGCTGGGGATTCCGTCGCGTTGCGGGGTGCGACGAGGTGGGGCGCGGCTGCCTGGCGGGTCCCGTCGTGGTGGCGGCGGTCGTCCTCGATCCGCGTCGGCGTGTGCCTGGACTCTGCGACTCCAAGATGATCACGGCGGCCCGGCGTGCGCGGCTCTACGACGTCATCACCCGTCGCGCACTCGCCTGGGCGGTGTCGTCGGCGCCGCCAGAGGAAATCGACGCGCTGAACGTGCACCAGGCGTCGCTCGAGGCGATGCGCCGGGCGGTGCTCGCGCTCGCACCGCTTCCGGATCTCGTCCTCGTCGACGCGTTCCGGATCCCGGGCCTGCTCATCGCGCAGCGCGCGGTGGTGCACGGTGATCGCCGGTGCAGCGCGATTGCCGCGGCGTCGATCGTCGCCAAGGTGACTCGGGACCGGGAGATGCTGGCGCACCACGCGGGCGATCCGCGGTACGGCTACGACCGGCACAAAGGCTACGCCACCTCCGATCACCTCGCCGCTCTCGCGCGATATGGCTATTCGGTCCTCCACCGCCGCTCGTTCAGGCCCCCCTCCCTGTTTGATACGATCGAGTAACACGATGTCAGGGACGCGCTCCCCCGTGCCCCCGGGCCCCTAGTGCCTTGTGCCGACAGATCGCGAGGCCGCGCTCAAGAGGGCGGAGAAGCTCCTTCGCCAGGGAAAGCTCACCGGAGCCATTGAGGAATACGTTCGACTGATCGAAGACCAGCCGCGCGACTGGAACGCGATCAACGCGCTCGGCGATCTCTACGTGCGGGCCGGCGACGCCGAGCGGGCGGTGGCGCAGTTCACCCGCGTCGCCGACCACCTGTTCGGCGAAGGATTCCTGCAGCGGGCGGCGGCCCTCTACAAGAAGGCGCTCAAGGTGCAAGGACAGCACGAGCACACGCTGTCTCAACTGGCCGACATCGCCAGGCGCCAGGGTGTGCTCGTCGACGCCAAGGCGTATCTACGGCACCTCGAAGACGTCCGGCGGAGGCGGGGCGACGATGGCGGCGTGGAGGAATGCCAGGCGCGTCTGCGCGCACTCGAGGAGGTCCTGGAGGAGCCGGCGTCTCCCCCGGGGCCGTCGTCTGAATCCCCGGCGGCTGCGGCGGCGCCCTCTGACGACCCGGGAGCGTTGTTCCTGGCCGCGCAGGAGGAACTGGCCGGTGGCAGCGAGCCTCACGCCCGGGCGATGCTCACGCGCGTCCTCACACTCGACCCGAGCCGGCACGATCAGGTGCTGGAGCTGGCGCTCGGCCTGGCTCGGGACGGCCGCACCGACAGCGCCTTCGGCTGCATCGATCTCGTCACCGACGCCGCCCTCCTGGCGGGCGACTGGCAGCGCGCGATCGAGGCGCTGCAGGCGTTTGTCGGCGTGGTCCGCCACGTGCCGGCGCTGCTGAAGCTGGTGGAAGTCTGCGTCGATGCCGGTGTCGACGCGCCACTGCGGGCTGCGCAGGCCACGCTCGCCGACGCGTACCTGGCTGGCGGCAGCGGCGTCGAAGCGCGCGTCGTTGCCGAAGATCTGCTGGAAGCGGATCCGGACAATCAGGCGCACGCGGAGCGACTGCGCCGCGCGCTCGAGCTGCTGGGCGTCGCTCCGCCACCGGCGTCAACCAGCGGCGGTGCCGTGACGGAGCCGACGCCGGGTCCGCCGCCGGCGCGTCCAGAAACGATCGAAGTCGACCTGACCGAGGCGCTCGCGGGTGTCGGACCAGCACCCTCGCAGGCCGGTGGCGAAGGCGCCGACCTGTACGATCGTGCGGTCGAACTCCTGCAGGCGGGTCGCATGGCCGGCGCGATGGCGGCGCTCGAGGCTGCAACGCGCGTTCCGCGAACGCGCGTCAAGGCGGCGGCCGAGCTGGGCCGCCTCTACGTCGAGCGTGGCGAGCTGGAGCGCGGCATCGAGTGGCTGGAACAGGCCGCCGACGGCCCTGCGGCGTCGCCGGACGAGGGACTTGCGGTGCTCTACGATCTCGCCACCGCGCTCGAACGGCTCGGCGAGCCGGCGAGGGCGCTGGCGATCCTCATCGACCTGGACGCCGATGCCGGCGGCTACCGCGACGTCCGCGAGCGCATCGAGCAGCTGGCGCGCGCTCAGGCCGGGAGCCACGGGCGATGATACGCCTCGTCTTCGTCCTGTTCTTCCTCGAGGTCGGCTTCGTGCTGATCGTCATTCCGTGGCTGGCGTTCTGGGATCGCAACTACTTTGCCCAGTTGCTGCCGCCGCTGCACACGATCATCACCAACAACTTCGTGCGCGGCGCCGTGTCAGGTCTTGGCGTCATCAACGTCGCCGTCGGCGTCCGGGAGCTGGTGGCGATTCTCACGGCGCGCACCCCGCGCCGGCCGGCTTCCATCACTCCATCGGAGCTGGCCAAGCATTGATGGGACCGGTGATCTGCGTGATTACGCCGCCCCGCCCGGCGGGCGCTGCCTCGATGCGCGAGCTCCTCGATCGCATTGGTGCGGCGGCGCGCGCCGGCGTGCACCTGGTCCAGATCCGACAACCCGACTGGAACGGGGGTGCACTGGCCGCGCTCACCGAGCACAGTGTCGTTGCCGTGCGCGGGACACGGGCCCGCGTGCTCGTCAACGATCGGCTCGACGCGGCGCTGGCCGCGGGCGCACACGGTGTACACCTGCGGGGCGACTCGATGCCCGCATCGCGTGTGCGCGCGGCGGCGCCGCCGGGATTCCTCATCGGGCGCTCGGTGCATGCGGCCGGGGAAGCCGTCGCGGCGGCACGAGACGGAGGAGTTGACTACCTGATTCTTGGTACCGTGTTCGCCACGGCGTCGAAGCCGGACGCAGCGACCGCCGGCACGTCGGGTCTGACCGGTGTCTGTGCCGCGGTGCCGGTTCCCGTCCTGGCGGTGGGCGGCATCACGCTGGAGCGCCTCGGCGGAGTCGCGGCGGCGGGCGCCGCGGGGTTTGCGGCCGTGCGTCTCTTCGCGGAGGGCCGCGTCGACGAGCTGCAGACGATCGTCGAGCGCGCAGTCCTCGCGTTTGACACCTCTGCGGGCGTTCCCTAACATGAGTCGCAGCGTGGCGACGGTCGAGGCGTCCAAGCCCGATTTCGGGAACAAGATGAAGCGCCTGCGCGAGGAGCGGGGCGTGACGCTCCGCCAGATCGCCGACGCGACCAAGATTTCGGTGGCCGCACTCGAGGCGCTCGAGCGCAACGACATCTCCCGCCTGCCCGGCGGCATCTTCTCGCGCGCCTTCGTACGCTCCTACGCACTCGAGGTCGGTCTCGATCCGGAGCAGACGGTGCGCGACTTCCTGCTGCAGTTCCCCCACGACTCGGTCACGGTCGGCAGCCCGCACGTGTTCCCGGACAGCCACCCGCCCGGTTCCAGTTCGAAGAGCCGCACGGCGGTGACGGCTGTCGTGGCGCTCGTCGTGATCGCGGCACTGGTCGGCATCGTCCTGTTCTTCACGCTGTCCTCCCGCTGAATCCTGAAGTGCGCTGACTCCAATGGACGCCGGCGGCAGCACCCCGCTCCTCGACTTCTTCAAACGGGGCGAGGTCGATCGCGACATCCGGCTGATGGTGGCGCAACAGGTGCTGGGCCTCCGGCCGCACGAACAGATCGGGCTGCTGGAGCTGCTCGTCGACGACCGCGACCCCGACGTCGCGGCGGCGGCGCGCGCCAGTCTGCAGGCCATGACGCCGGCCCCGCAGGGGAACGCCCCGGCAGCGCCCGATACGACGGCCGGTGCGGACGCGACCGGGGCGCCGCAGACCTCCGCGCTCGAGCGCATCGCGGCGATGTCGCCGGCCCAGCGGCTGTCGCTCGCGATGCGGGGGACGCGCGAGGAGCGGGCGATCCTGGTGCGCGATCCGAACAAGATCGTCGCGGTCGCCGTGCTCAGCAGTCCGAAGATCACCGGCTCCGAGGTGGAGGCCGTCGCGAAGATGGCCAACGTGTCCGAGGACGTGCTGCGCATCATCGGCCAGACGCGCGCGTGGATGAAGAGCTACGCGGTCGTCTCGGCGCTCACGAGGAATCCAAAGACGCCGGTAGCGGTATCGCTGAACCTGCTGCCCCGACTGCTCGAGAGGGACGTGAAGATCCTCGCCTCCGATCGCAACGTCCCGGACGTCATCCGGCTGGCGGCGCGGAAGCGGCTCACGCCGAAGTAGAAGAAGTGGAAGAAGTGGAGGAAGTGGAAAAGTAAGTGTGAAGTGCGCTGGAGCGTCGGCGATTCATGGCGTTCTCAGCTCTCCCCACTTTTTCTACTTCTTCCACTTGTTCCACTTTGTCCACTTCTTCCACTTCGTGTCCGGCCCCAATCGCTGCGCATCTGCGCCAGGCCGTCCATGTAGACGCGCGCCTTCTCGCGGTCCTCTTCGGCCGCGAGCGTCGTGAGCAGCTCGATGGCGTGGGCGAAGTCGTGCTGGATCGTGCGCTCCGTCGTGCCGAAGTAGATCGTACGGATCTCTGCAAGCACCTCCTGCGGGTCGGCCGGCCGCTGTCGTCCGAGCGACTTCACGGGAACGAATCGACGCTGCGCGCCGCTCATGCCGCTCTCCGGCTCCGCCGTTCGCCCTTGATCTCGGGCGGATCCGCGATCTCTCCGAACAGCTGCGCGGTGTGCCGGTTATCCACGGGTCAGTCCGTGCTGTTCGATGTGGAAATCCAGGATCCGGCCCCCGCCCTCCGCCAGCGTCTCCCGGATGGCGTCGCGCCGGTCGGGCGGGCCGAAGGAGACGAGGCAGCCGCCGCCCCCGGCGCCGCAGACCTTGGTGCCGAGGGCGCCGGCGCGTGTCGCCCGGGCGACCAGCTCGTCGATCGCCGGCGTGGAGACTCCCGGCGCGAGCCGTTTGCGGTTGTCCCACTCCTCCGCGAGGGCGCGTCCGACCCCGTTCCAGTCCGCCCGCGTCAGCGCATCGCGCATGGCGGCGGCGGTGTCGCGGATGCGCTCGAAGCACTCGAAGACGTGCCGATCTCCGTCCAAGTGCTTCTTCATGACCTCCCAGTTGTTGGTGCCCGAGTTGCGGGGCTCGCCCGTATAGCAGAGCACGAGCCGACGCTCGAGCTCGGCGGCGTCGACGTGGAGGGGGACACGACGGATCTCGGCGGTGTCGAGCTCGACGGCGGCGACCCCGCCGTACAGGGCGGGGCGATAGTCCTGGACGCCCGTCGGCACCTCAATCGCCTGGGCTTCCACGTTCATCGCGATGTGCAGGAGGACGTCCGGCTCGTAATGGGTGCGGCTCCATTCGGCCAGCGCCGCGCAGACGGCGACGTTCAGCGCGGAAGAACCGGCGATCCCCGCCCCTGCCGGCGACTCACACGACGTGGTCAGCGTGAGGCCGTGCGCTTCGAAGAAGTAGCAGAGCAGCGACAGGAGCCGCAGTTCGCGCCGCTCGCGCAGGTCGCGACAGTGGCGGGCCTCGACGGTGGCGCCGGTATCGAGCGACCGGATGAGGACGGCGTCGTCTGGACGCGGCTCGACCACGGCGCGAGCGCGCAGGCTGATGGCGGCGTTCACGGTCTGGGCGCCGGGATGAAACAGGTACAGCGGCCAGATGTCGAGCGTGCCCCCCGCCAGATCGATGCGAGTGGGCGCCGAGGTGACGATCCGCACGCCCGGATTATAGAGGCCCTCGACACTGGCGTTCACGTTCCAGGTCTTCACGCTCGACGAGGTGTTCGGCCGGCGGTCATAATGGCGTCGTGCCCTCCTCGCTTCGCCGCCAGATCGGTCAACTGCTCGTCGGCAGCTTTCGAGCGACGACGATTCCGGCGGAGCTGCGCGCACTGGCCCGCGAGTTCGGCCTCGGCGGCGTGATTCTCTTCGGGCGCAACATCGAGGCGCCGGAGCAGGTGGCCGAGCTGTCGCACGACGTGCAGGCCCTCGGCGGCGAGCTGCCGCTCTGGGTCAGCATCGATCAGGAAGGGGGGCGCGTGGCGCGGCTCGAGGCGCCCTTCACCGAGTGGCCGCCGATGGCCGTGCTCGGCAGGAGCGGTGACGCCGGGCTCGCCTCTCGGTTTGCGGCGGCGCTGGCGGCGGAGCTCAGAGCGGTTGGCATCACGCTCGACTACGCGCCGGTCCTCGACATCCACACGAACCCGAGCAATCCGGTCATCGGCGACCGCGCGCTCGCCGCCGACGCCGCCACCGTGGCGCGGCTGGGCCGAGCGATCGTCGCCGGCCTCCAGGAGAACGGTGTCGCCGCGTGCGGCAAGCACTTCCCGGGGCACGGCGATACCTCCGTCGACTCGCACCGCGAGCTGCCGATCGTCGAACATCCTCCGGACCGTATTCGCCGGGTCGAGTGCGTGCCGTTTCGCGAAGCGATCGAGGCGGACGTGGCGTTCATCATGACGGCGCACGTGCTCGTCCCGTCCATCGACGACAAGGCGCCGGCCACCCTGTCGCGGGCCATCGTGCACGACCTGCTGCGCGAGGAGCTCGGATTCGGCGGCGTGATTCTCACCGATGATCTGGAGATGAAGGCGCTCTCGGCCTCTTGCACGGTCGCCGATGCCGCCGTGCAGGCGATTTCTGCCGGGTGCGACGGCGTGCTCATCTGCCGCGCTCTGTCCGCCGACCGCAGCCGGGACATCGACGTGCAGGCCGGGGCGCTCGAAGCGCTCGTCCATGCCGTCGAGGACGGCCGCATACCCTATACACGGCTGGACGATGCGCTCGCCCGGCAGCGGCGGGCGAAGGAGCGGTTCCTGACCGCGCCGATTGCCGCCGTCGGCCGCCCCCTCAGCCAGGTGGTCGGCTGCGACGCGCACGCGCGGATTGCCGAGGAGATGGCGCGGTACCTCTCGTGATCAAGCCCCGTGCCGTGCGCCCCGGCGACCGCGTGGCGATTGTGTCACCCGCCAGTCCGTTCGCACGGGACGAGCTGGACCGCGGGGTCGCCGAGCTCGGACGCCTCGGCTACGAGCCGGTGTACGACGAGTCGATCTTCGACACGGGTCTGTTCACCTCGGGGTCCGCCGATACCCGGGCCCGGGCGTTCATGCGGGCGTGGGCCGACCCGGCGATTGCCGGCCTGATCGCGGTGCGCGGCGGCTACGGGAGCGTGCAGCTGCTGCCGCTGTTCGACGCGTGGCGTCCGCAGCAGGCGCCGAAGCTGTTCATCGCCTACAGCGACAATACGTCGCTCCTGTCGTGGCTGACGTGTCAGTGCGGCGTCACGGCGCTCCACGGCCCGATGCTGGAGCGGCGGCTCGCGCGCGGCGAGGCGGGCTACGACCGGACGTCGCTGCTGAAGCTCATGCAGGGCGAGGGAGAGGGGCTGGAACTCGAGCCGGCCGGTCTGACCGTTCTGCGCACAGGTGAGGCGGCGGGGCCGCTGTTCGGCGGCACGATCACGCAGCTCGCGGGGTCGCTCGGCACCCCGTACGCGTTCGATCCGCCACGCGGGAGCATCCTGTTCCTCGAGGACGTGAACGAGCGGCCGTACCGGGTCGATCGAATGCTGACCCAGCTGCGGCAGAGCGGCATCCTGGGACGCGCCGCCGCGCTCGTCTTCGGTGAGATGCGCGGCTGCGAGAACGACAAGGGAGGGCCGTCGGTCCGGGACGTGATCGCCTCGCTCGCAGCCGGGTTCGCGTGTCCCGTCCTTGCCGGATTCCCGTCGGGCCATACGACCGGACCCTGCTGGACGCTGCCGCTCGGCGTCCGCGTGCGCGTGCGAACGGCGCCGCGCGCGGCGCTCATCGTCGAAGAATCCCCTGTCCGCTGAACCCGGTCTCCCTTTCAATGCGCGTCCACTTCATCGGCATCTGCGGTACGGCGATGGCCACCGTCGCCGCGCTGCTCAAGCAGCGGGGTCACGACGTCCGCGGGTCGGATCAGCACGTCTATCCGCCGATGAGCGAGTTCCTGGCCGCCGAGCGCATCACGATTCTGACGCCGTACTCCGCCGGTCACATCACACCCGATCTCGATCTGGTCGTCGTCGGCAACGCCATCTCGCGCGGCAACGTGGAGCTCGAGGCGGTGCTCGACGGCCGGCTGCGCTACTGCTCGCTGCCCGAGGTCATCCGCGACCAGTTCCTCTGGGGGGCGCGCTCGATTGTCGTCGCCGGCACGCACGGCAAGACCACGACGACCTCGCTGACGGGATGGCTGCTGACGCACGGCGGACGGGATCCCTCGGTGCTCGTCGGCGGCATCGCGCTCGACTTCGGCGCCGCCGGGTCGAGCTACCGGCTCGGGAGCGGACGCGAGGTGGTGATCGAAGGGGACGAGTACGACAGCGCATTCTTCGACAAGACCGCGAAGTTCCTGAAATACGTGCCCGAGATCGCCGTCATCAACAACATCGAGTTCGACCATGTGGACATCTATGCCGACCTGGATGCGGTGCGGCTCGCGTTCCGCAGGCTGGTGAATCTGGTGCCGCGCAGCGGGCTCCTGCTGCTGGGGCAGGACAGTCCCGACGCCGCGGCCCTCCGCGACGTGGCGATCAGTCCGGTCGAGACGTTCGGGACGAGCGGCGAGGCGACCTGGCAGGCGTGCGACATCGGGTACACCGGCGGCGTCACGACGTTCACCGTACGCCGCGAAGGGCGCATCGTCGGACGATGCGAGTCCCCGCTCCTGGGTATTCACAACGTCAGGAACGCCCTGGCGGCGATTGCGGTCGGGAGCCGCGTCGGCATCGACCTGCCGACACTGGCCGCCGGACTCAAGGTGTTCAGAGGCATCAAGCGGCGGCTGGAGACGGTCGGCATCGCGCGAGGCGTCACCGTCCTGGACGATTTCGCGCACCACCCGACGGCGGTGCACGAGACGCTCGCGGCGCTGCGGACGGGGTACGGGCCGCGCAGGATCTGGGCCGTCTTCGAGCCCCGTTCCGCGACCTCCTGCCGCCGGGTCTTCCAGGACGACTTCGCGGGCGCGTTCGAAGGTGCCGACGAAGTGGTGATCGCGGCCGTGTTTCGATCGTCGCTCCCGGAGGCCGAGCGCCTGTCGCCCGAGCGCCTGGTCGCCGACCTCCTGGCGCGTGGACAGCGCGCGCGGTACATCCCGGAGGTGGACTATATCGTGCAAACGATCGTGGCCGAGCACGCTCCTGGCGACCTCGTCGTGCTGATGTCGAACGGCGGCTTCGGTGGAATCCATCGGAAGCTGCTCGAGGCGCTCGCGTAAGGGCCGGGAATGCCGGAGGTGTGGATCCGCGAAGTGGGGGAGTCGGCGCTCGTCGTCGAGTTCGACGCGAAGATCGACCCGGCGACCAACGCGCGCGCTGTCGCGTTGGCCGACGCGCTCCGGGCACGGCGGATGACCGGCATCCGCGACGTGATCTCGACGTTTCGTTCCGTGGCGGTGTTCTTCGATCCATTTGTCGCGGATCCTGCTGTACTGGCATCAGAGGTCCGGACGATCGACGTTCGAGCGCCGGGTGGGTCGAGCGGCCGACTCGTCGAGGTGCCGGTCACCTACGGCGACGAGGCGGGGCCGGACCTGGCGGATATCGCCGCCTTTGCCGGATGCACGCCGGCGGAAGTCGTCGAGCGTCACGCCGGGCGTCTCTATCGCGTCTACATGCTCGGGTTCCTGCCCGGCTATCCCTACATGGCGATGGTGGATGAGCGGATCGCCGTGCCGCGCCGCGCCACGCCGCGCGTGCGCGTTCCCGCCGGCTCGGTGGCGATTGCCGGACGCCAGACGGGCATCTATCCGAGGGAGTCGCCGGGGGGGTGGCACATCATCGGGCGAACGAGCCTGACGCTGTTCGACCCGAAGTCCTCGCCGCCGTCGCTCTTCGCGCCGGGCGACGAGGTGCGGTTCGTGCCGGTCGCCGCCTCTGGCCTTGCGCCCGGCTTGCCGCCTGCAGCGTCCGGCTCCGGCCGGACCACGGTTCCTCTCGAGCTGGGCGCTCCTGACGAAAGGGCAACGCGCGTCATCACCGTGCTGCGGTCGGGTCTGCTGACGACGATTCAGGACGAAGGCCGCTGGGGCTGGCAGCACCAGGGCGTGCCCGTGGCCGGGCCGATGGATCCACGTGCGCACCGCCTGGCAAATGCCCTGGTCGGCAACTCCCGCGAAGCGGCGACAGTCGAAGCGACGCTGGTTGGACCCGAGCTGCGGTTCGAGCAGGAGGCGTGGATCGCCATGACCGGCGGCAACCTTCAGCCGACACTCGACGGCGGCGACGCGCCGATGAACGCGCCGGTGCGCTGCCGTGCGGGGAGCGTCCTGCGATTTGGCGCCCGCCGATCGGGCGCGCGCACCTTCATCGCCGTCGACGGCGGGATTAGGGTGCCGCCCGTGCTCGGCAGCCGGGCGACGCATGTGCCGAGCGGCCTCGGCGGCATCGAGGGGCGCGCGCTCAGAGCAGGCGATCGGTTGCCGCTTGCTCGCCGAGGCGCGGACCCGTCTCGCGGGCGTGGCGTACGGGGCGTCGCTCGCCTCCCGTCTGTGGTCGGTCCGCCCCCGACCGGTGTCCGCCTGCGGATCCTGCCGGGCCCACAGGCCGACGGCTTCGATCCAGCAGCCTTCGATCTGCTCCAGCAGAGCCGGTACACGATTTCACCGCAGTCGGACCGCATGGGGTACCGTCTGAGCGGCGGGGCGCGGCTGCCCGCGCCGGCGGGTGAGATGATTTCCGATGTGGTGTTCCCCGGAGCCCTGCAGATCCCCCCCTCGGGCGAGCCGATTCTGCTGATGGCCGATCGCCAGACGACCGGAGGCTACCCGCAGCTCGCCATTGTGATTGCCGCCGATCTGCCCCTGGCGGCACAGCTCGCGCCTGGCGACCGGGTGGAGTTCGAGGCGTGCAGCCGTTCGGAGGCAATGACGGCGCTCGGCGCGCAGGAAGGTCAGCTTGGTGCGCTCGGTTGAACCGTCCATCCGTCCGCAGCCGGGAGTGCCGCTCTCGCCGCTCACCACGCTCGGCATCGGGGGGCCTGCCCGCTGGTTCGTCCGCGCGACGACGGTGGACGAGGTGGCCGCCGCCTGGCGCTGGACGCGCGAGCAGGGTCTGCCGCTGTTCGTCATGGGTGGCGGGAGCAATCTCGTCATCGCCGACGGCGGATTCGACGGTCTCGTGATGCAGGTGGCCATCCGCGGCACCGTTGTGGCGCCGCGCGGCGCCGAGACGATGCTCAGAGCCGGCGCGGGGGAGACCTGGGACGACGTGGTCGCCGACGCCGTGTCACGGGGTCTGGCCGGGTTGGAATGCCTCTCGGGTATTCCCGGGTGCGTCGGGGGCACGCCGGTGCAGAACGTCGGCGCCTACGGCCAGGAGGTGGCCGACACGATCCGCGAGGTGACGGTGTTCGACCTGGGCGCGGCATGCGTGACGACGATGCCTGCCTCGGCGTGCGGGTTTGCGTACCGTACCAGCCGCTTCAAGCACGATGACGCCGGACGATTCGTGATCTGCGATGTGACCTTCGCGCTCGGCTCCGGGCCGCCCGGGATCTCGTATCCGGACCTCGCCGGCTGCTTCCAGGGCCGCCGGCGCGACTCGGTGACGCTGGCGGAAGTAAGGCAGGCGGTGCTGGCAATCCGGCGCCGCAAGGGAATGGTGATCGACGCGGCCGACCCGGACACCCGCAGCGTCGGATCGTTCTTCGTGAATCCTGTCGTCGCCGCAGGCGTCCATGCGAGACTCGTGGCTGCGTCCGGCGAGGCGGCGCCGGGGTTTCCACTGCCGGACGGGCAGGTGAAGATACCGGCCGCCTGGCTCATCGAACGTGCAGGGTTCGCCCGGGGCGCACGGCGCGGGCGCGCGGGCCTCTCGTCCAAGCACCCGCTGGCGATTGTCAACGGCGGCGGTGCATCCGCCCGCGAGGTGGTGGACCTGGCGGCCGAGATCAAGCGGCAGGTGGCCGACCGGTTCGGCGTCGCGCTCAGGCCGGAGCCGGTGTTCGTCGGATTCGGCGGCGACCCCGCCGTGGCGTACCTGCAGAAGGACATCGGCTGATGTCGACACTCCTCATCGAGGGCGGCCAGCGACTCCAGGGCCGTGTGGCCGTCGAAGGGAACAAGAATGCGGCGCTGCCGCTCCTGGCGGCGTGCCTGCTGACGGACGACGAATGCGTGCTGACGAACGTGCCGCGCATCGGCGACGTGGAGGTGATGGCGCGGCTGCTGCTCGACATCGGCGCCGAAGTCGACGGCATCGGCAGCACAACGCTGCGCGTCCGGGCGCCGCGTCTTCGGACCGACGCGCCCGATCGCGCGCTGGTCGGCCGGCTGCGCGGCTCGGTGCTGCTGCTCGGTCCGCTGCTGGCGCGCCTGGGTCGAGCGCGCCTTGCGCCGCCCGGCGGAGATTTTCCCGCGCGCCGGTCGATTTCGACGCATCTGGAGGCGCTCGCCGCGATGGGCGCGCGCCGGCAGGAGGGCGCCGAGTTCGTCCTGGAGGCGCCGGACGGCCTGACGGCGGCCTCGATGTACCTCTACGAAGCGTCGGTGACGGGCACCGAGACGGCGCTGCTGGCGGCCGCCTCGTCGCGCGGCATCACCGAGATTCGCCATGCGGCGACCGAGCCGCATGTCGTGGAGCTGTGTGACTTCCTCCAGAAGATGGGCGCGGGCGTGTCGGGCATCGGCAGCTCGACGATCCGCGTGGAGGGCGTCGGGCGCCTCCGAGGCGCCGAGCACCGGCTCGGCGGCGATTACATCGAAGCGGGGAGCTGGGCGGTCGTCGGCGCGATCACCGGCGGCGAGATCGACATCGAGGGCGCGTGTGAGTCGGAAATCGAGGTCGTGGCGGCAGTCCTGCAGCGGATGAACATCCGCTGCGGCATGCGGGACGGCGTCTTCGAGGTGAAGCCGTCGACGCCGAAGGCCGTGCGCCGCATCACCACCGGCCTGTGGCCGGCGTTTCCGAGCGACCTGGTGAGCCTCGTGACCGTGCTGGCGACCCAGGCCGACGGCAGGACGCTCGTGCACGACTGGATGTACGAGCTGCGGCTGTTCGCGCTGGAGCAGTTGAGCGGCATGGGCGCGGATCTGTTCCTGGCAGATGCTCACCGAATCATCGTCACCGGGCCGACACGGCTGCGCGGCGGGCGGGTGCTCGACAGCCGCGACCTGCGTTCCGGGATGTCGCTCATCGCCGCGGGGCTGGCCGCCGAGGGACAGACCCGGGTGCATCCGCTCGAAACGGTCGAACGCGGCTACAGCCGGCTCCTCGAGCGCTTGCAGGATCTCGGGGCGCGCGTGGCCCGGGTGGAGTAGCGGACTCGAGCGGCGGCCTACGGCTGGACTGCCTGGGGCGGGCCTGGCGCCGGCGCCGGTGTCGGCGGCTGAATCGGCGCGACCGGTGACGGCGCGGCCGGCGGAGCCGGCGGGGGCGCGGGAGCGGGCTGGCCCTGGGCGGGAGGCGCCACGGGCGTCTCGAGCGGCAAATCGATGAGGCCGCCCGTGCCGGTGCCGCGGCCGACGCGGAATGGACGCAGATCCTCTTGCGACAGCTCGAGCACGCGGATGATCCGGGGCGTCAGCGTGAGGACGATGTCGGTTTCCTGCGTCTCGCGGCGGTTGTGAGCGAAGAGGCGCCCGACGATCGGCAGGTCGCTCAGCCCGGGAATCCCCGCCGAGACGTTCCGCTCGTCGTCGCGGATGAGGCCGGCCAGCAGGTTCGTCTCTCCGTCGCGCAGGCGGATGACGGTGCTGATCTCGCGGTTGCCGAAGGTCGGCAGCCCGCCGAACCCGGTGCCGGAAATGCTGCTCACGAGGATCTTCAGCGCCAGCGACACCTCGTCGTCGTGGTGCGTGCGCGGCGTGATGTCGATGTTGACGCCGATGTTCTCGTAGTTGAACGAGGTGATCGGCTGCTGGGCGACGCCGCCGGTGGCGATCGGCGCGAACGTCGTCACCGGCACCGGGACGCGCTCGCCGAACCGGGCCGCCGCCGTCATCCCTTCCGAGGTGCGCAGCTGCGGGTTGGCCAGCGTCCTCGTGGTGCTGTCGGACTTCAGCAGCCGGTAGAACAGCGCCGGGAGATTCGTCATGAAGACGTCCGATTGCGAGAGACTGCGCACGTCGCGGAGCGTCAGATCGTCGCGGTTGACGTCGGCGGCGCCGCTCAGCCCGGGCGCGCCGGAGGAGGCGAGCTGCAGCCCGTACTCGCGAAGCCGCGTGCGGTCGATCTCGAGCAGCTCGACGTCGATGATCACCTCCGGCCGCGCCTTGTCGATGGCGGTGATGAGCCGGCCGGCGGCGGCCACCCGCTCCGGCGTGTCCTTGATCGACAGGGCATTGGTCGCGGTGATCGGCGCGAGCCGGCGGTTGTCGATCACGATCCGCAGCAGGTCGAGCGTTTCCTTGACGTCCGCGTTGCTCAGGTAGAACGTGCGGACGATCTCCTCCTCGTACTCGGTCCGCTTCGCCGGCGTGTCAGGAACGACGGTGATCGTGCGCTGGGCCGTGACGCGATAGAAGTTCCGCGTCGCCGCCGACAGCGACGAGAGCGCCTCCTCGAAGGTCGCGTTGCGCAGGTCGATCGTCACCGGCTGATCGCGAAACTGCGGATCGAAGACGATGTTGACGTTGGCAAAGCGGGCCAGGGCGGCGTAGACGTCGCGGCTGCCCGCGTCGCGGAAGGACAGCGAACCGGGCAGGCGGACGTCGGACGGCAGATCGAGGCCGGGCGGCTGGAGCGTGCGCGAGCGCTCGATCAGCGTTTCGAGCTCGGTCTTCCCTTCGCGGGCGACCGCCACCTTGGTGCGGAGTTCTCCCCGCACCTTGTCGAGCAGCTCCCTGATGTTCGGCTCGCCCGGGTTGAGCTCGGTGGCGGTCTGCAGCTCGACGAGCGCCTCTTCGAGCCGCCCCGCGCCGTGGTGCCGGCGCCCGCGCGTGTAGTGGTCCTGGGCGGCGTGCAGCCGCGCCCGCTCGAGCCCCTGCCGGGCGTCCCGGTTGTCGGGATCGGCCTGGAGCGCGCGGGTGTACTCGATGACGGCCCGGTCGAAGTCCTGGCCGAGCTCCGCCTGCTGGCCCGCGCGCACGGCGCCCGTCGTTGCGCAGCCGGCGAGCGCGACGGCCAGAAGGAGCAGCAGGACGAGACGGTTACTTGGGTGAGCCATCCGTGATGACGTCGACGCCACGGGGGATTCGGAACGCAAACTCCTTATCGGATATTCCCCGGTTTTCCTTCAGGTTCGAGAAGCTCAGCGCGGAATCGCCTCCCTGGCGGTCGCGCGTGGTCAGACCGCGGATTTGCAGCGTCGCCGGATCGAGGGCGACGATGAGGTACTCGTATTCCGGCTCCTCGCGCCGCGGCGTCAGCTTGAGGGCCGTGGCGCCGGCAAGGGGGGTGTCCGCCGGGGAGGCGGTGAAATCCCGGACGATGTCGCCCTTACCAGCCAGGAAGAGCGCCGGCGTGGACGCCTCGTCGCCGGCGGGCAGCGGCGTGACGATGACCTGCCGATCGCCCGGGATGTAGGAGTAGACCTGGCGCCCGTCGGAGACGAACTCCTTCCTCTCCGGAGCGGTGTAGACCCAACGCATCAGTCCCGGCTTCTTGACGAGCACCGCGCCGCGCTCGGTCGTCTGCGTGCGGAGCACGCCGCCGCGATAGGTGTGGACGAAGTCGGCCGAAAAGTCCCGAATTCCCTGATAGCGCTGCTGAAGGGCCCGGGCCAGGGTCTCGGGCGTCGTGCGGGCCTGCGCCCCCAAGGCCGCCGGCACGACTCCAAGGAGAAGGGCGAACATGGCTGTCCTCGCCATCGCTGGATCCAGCGCTCCTTTCAAGGTCCGGGCCAATCGTAACTCGTCAGAATCGGCGCTCCCGGTGTGCTGTTCCGCCGAGGTTGGCCAGTTGAAGTGTCGCCGCAGGGACACGGTACCGTGGCTGCTGCGCGAAGTCGCTTGCGGCGTAGAAGGGAGGCGACGGCCGTCCGTTGGGGCCAAGCCAGACCAGGCTGACGCCCCGCTCCACGATCAGGATGTGGTCGCGGCCGCGTACCACGTGACCGAACCCGGCTCGGAGGAACGTGTCGAATGGAAGCCATGCGTCGAGGCGGACGGTGAACGGCTCATCGAGCACGCGGAACCGCAGCGTAAACGGGCGGTCGGCGCTCCGGTAGATCTGCGGCCGCTCGCCGGCGATGCCGGCAACGACCTCGTAGGCCGCAGGCGCGCGCGCCGGGACGTTGCCGCCCGTCAGCGCGCCGAGCGCGGCATCGAGCGTCTCCCGATCCAGCGGATACTCCCGCGGCGGTGTAAGGATGCAGAGGACGTAGGGGAGGCCGCGGGGCACCTGGGCGGCCGCGTCCGGCAGGGAGGCGGCCGCCGGGGCGGGATCTTCGACGAGATCGAATGACGGTCCGTAGGCGGCCAGGATCTCGGCGGCCGCCTGCGGCGTGAGGACCACGTCTCGTCCGAGGCGATGGGAGTCCTCGACCAGGAACGGCCAGTGCGGCATGACGTCGCCGAGCCGCGCCCACGCGAGGTCGGGACGGGTATACCGCGCGGTGTACAGGAGGACGTTTTCCAGTTGCCAGTTCAACTGCGCCACGAGCAGCGCGTGCCGATCGTCGAGGCCGGCCGTGATCTCGGCGATGCGCTGCTCGCCGCGTCGATCCAGATGGCGGTCGGCGGCCGGCCAGGTCGTCCATCCGCGCCAGCCGGCGTAGGCGATCATGAGGAGCGCCGCGGTCATCCCGAGCGCCCGTCGCCTCTGCTGATTCGCCCGGACGAGCGCAGCGACGCCCGCCCCGGCACAGAACGCCGTCACCAGATGTCCCGGCAGGAAGAAGACGTGCGAGTCGCCGACGTTGTAGGTGAGCGCGAAGACCGTGTTCAGCGCGTAGATGGTGAGCGCCAGCACGGCCCAGGGGGGCGCGGTCCGCCAGAGGTATCCCGTCCCGATGAGCGCTGCCGCGACGCCGATGATGCCGAACTGCTGTCGCGCGTCGAACCACCACATCCCGAGGCGCTCGGGCATCCGGGCGGAGTCGACGCCGAAGATCATGGTCTCCCGCCAGTCCTGCTTCGTCGTGTCGAACCAGAACGCCGCGAGCCGCTCGCCCCACGCGGGGGGTGCGGAGAGCGACGCCCACACGGCCATGAAGTTCGGCGTGTACTGCAGCGCGCCGATGACGGCCATCGCGAGTGCCGCGAGCACCAGAGGTGGCCGCAGCAGGCCGCGCCATTCCGGCGTCGTCTGCAGCAGGAACAGCGCACAGGCCGGCACCAGCAGGATCATCGCGAGGTGGTTGCCGAATGCCGCGGCATAGATGCCGTAGAAGCACAGGAGCCGTCCCCGCGTGGGGCGGGCGGCGTAGGCGTGAAGGGCCAGCAGGGACGCGGACACGAGCGCCAGGTGCAGCGTGTACACCTCGGCAATGACTGCCTGCGTCCAGAAGGTGTAGGAGAAGGCGAGCAGGAGTCCGGCCGCGGCGCCAGCGGCCAGCGACCGCGTCACCGAGGCGCAGAGGAACGCCAGCAGGCCGACGGCCACGCCTCCCCAGACGGCGGAAAGGAGGTTCAAGGCGCGCGCGGGATTGGCGGCGCCCACTGCGGCGACCAACGGTCGCGCCAGCCCGTAGTAGAGGGGATAGGCCTGGCGGGCGCTGACCTCCGGCCAGAGCACTGCGGCCTGAAAGCCGCCGGTGTCGCCGAGATCCACTCCAGGGACGAGTGTTCGCGTATACGCCCAGAAGGCGATTGTCGCCACGATCGCGGAGACCGCGATTCTATGCGCCACGCGCACGCTTTCGCGCGATGAAGGCGCGCACGTCGGCGGCGCTGCGCGTGTTCAGGACCTGCTGCGGCTCAATCCAGCCGCGGCGCGCGGTGCCGACGCCGAATTGCATCTGGCGGCCCAGCGTATCGACGCCGTGGCCGTCACTGCCTACTTCGATCGTGACGCCGGCCGCGGCGGCGCGCCGCGCGAGAATGCCGTCGAGGTCGAGATGGCCTGGCGCGCCGTCGATCTCCAGCGCGGTGCCGGTGTCCTCTGCCGCGGCACAGAGCGCCTCGAAGTCGAGCGCGTAGCCGTCGGACTGGCCGGGCACCCGGTTGGTCGGGTGGGTGATGACGTTGACGAGGGGGTGATGGATCGCACGGAGATAGCGTTCGGTGAGGCGTCTGCCGTCGTGGCCGCCGTGGTCGTGCAGCGACGCCAGCACGATGTCGAACCGGCCGAGCACCTCGTCATCGAAATCGAGACTCCCGTCGTGCATGATGTCGACCTCGACGCCGTGCAACACCTCGATGGCCCGCGTCTTCGCGCGCACCGCGTCGATCTCGTCACGCTGCCGATCGACGTCGGCGGCCCGCAGCGTGCGCGACGACCAGGCGCGCTCGGAATGGTCCGTGATGGCGATGTATTCGTAGCCGAGCTGGCGGGCGGCGCTCACCATGTCGGCGATGGTGTCCCGGCCGTCGCTCCAGGTGCTGTGCATGTGGAGGTCGCCCCGGATGTCGAGGTCCGAGAGCAGCCGCGGCAGGCGTCCTTCGCCTGCGGCTTCGATCTCGCCGTCGCCGTCCCGGAGTTCAGGGGCGACAAAGCGGAGATCCAGCAGGTCGTACAGGTCCTGTTCGGTCACGCACGAGAGGGGTGCGCCGCTCGCGTGCGCGATCCGTCCATCGGCGAATCGGACGCCGAGCCGTTCGGCTCGGGCCTGCAACTGCGCCACGTGGGCGCGGGAACCGGTGTGCCAGACGAGGGCGGCGCCCGCGTGATCCGGGTCCGCCAGGTGGAGCGTCACCGGGCCGCGCGGCGTCTCCACTCTGACGCGGGACGGCTCCCTGGCGATGATCGAAATCACGATCGGCAGCCGGGCGAACGCGTCCACGAGCTGCGCGTGGCGCCCGGCGGGCGCGACACCGAGCAGCGCCACGTCGCAGGTGGCCGGCGCGAACCGGCGCAGCCGGCCCACGGCCGTGACGGTACCTGTGCCGAAGCCGGCGCGCCGTGCGTCACGGATGATCGAGGAGGCGAGCAGGGAGGCACGCCCCAACGGGATGCGCGGCCGCATCAGATCACGGAGCACCCGTCGTCGCGCCTCCGGCGCCGTGGCGAGGCAAGCCGCTCACCATGAGGAAATTGTACATGGGCGCCCGCCAGCCCGGGGCCGGGGCGCGTGCTACACTGAGACGGCTTCCAACGAGTTCGACCGGGCGGCTAGCTCAGCTGGGAGAGCGCTGCGTTCGCAATGCAGAGGTCAGGGGTTCGATCCCCCTGCCGTCCACCAATCCTCCTCCCTATGCCAGCGGTCAGGAAAATCGGCGTGCTCACCGGCGGCGGCGACGCCCCGGGGCTGAACGCGGTCATCCGGGCCGTCGTCAAGGCGGCGCACAACGCCGGGGTCGAGGTCATCGGCCTCGAGGACAGCTTCGACGGCCTGGTCTATCCGGAGAAATCGCGGCGCCTGACGCCGCGCGACGTGACCGGCATACTCCGGCTCGGCGGGACGATTCTGGGCACCGTCAACCGCGGCAATCCCTTCGGCGAGCCGATCACGACGCCCGAGGGGACGTTCGACTACGCGGAACGGGTGATCGAAATGTTCCACCGGACCGGCCTCGACGCGCTCGTCTGCATCGGCGGCGACGGCACCCTGTCGATCTCCTACGAATTCTTCAAACGGGGCATCCCGCTGGTGGGGGTGCCCAAGACGATCGACAACGATATCGTCGCGACCAACAGCTCGTTCGGCTTCGACACCGCCGTCAGCTTCGCCACCGACGCGATCGATCGCCTGCATACGACCGCGGAAGCGCACCGCCGCATCATGGTGGTCGAGGTGATGGGGCGCTACGCGGGCTGGATCGCGCTGCACGGCGGCGTGGCGGGTGGCGCCGACATCATCCTGATACCCGAGATTCCGTACGACGTCGAGCAGGTGGCGCAGTGCATCCGCGAGCGCGACTCCTGGGGCGCGCGCTTCAGCATCGTCGTCGTCGCGGAAGGCGCGCGGCCGAGAGGAGGGCAGATGTCGCTCGTGCAGGAAGCGCGCGGCGGCCAGCCCGAGCGTCTCGGCGGCGCCGGCATGCGGGTCGCGAGGGAACTCGAGGAGCGCACCGGCAAGGAGACGCGGTACGTCGTGCTCGGGCACCTGCAGCGCGGCGGCGCGCCGACGGCGTTCGACCGGACGCTGGCGACCCGCTTCGGCGGAAAGGCCGTGGAGCTGCTCCTGACCGGACAGTTCGGCGTGATGGTCGCGAACCACCCGCCGGATATCGTGCCCGTACCGCTCGGTGAGGTCGTCGGCAAGGTCAGGACGGTCCCGCTCGACTACGACCTGATCCACACCGCCCGTGCCCTGGGCGTCTCGTTCGGGGACTAGCGGCCGAGCAGGTCCTGGTCCTTCTTCTGCTGCAGCTCGTCGATGAGCGTGACGTGCTCGTCGGTGATCTTCTGCACGTGGTCGAGGCCTTTTCGCTCGTCGTCTTCCGAAATCTTGTGTTCCTTGAGCAGCTTCTTGAGGCGGTCGTTGGCGTCGCGGCGGAGCTGCCGGACGCCGTTGCGCGCCTCCTCGGCCTGTTTGTGCACGTGGCGCGAGAGCTCCTTGCGGCGCTCGTCGGTGAGCGGAGGAATCGGAATCCGGACGATCTTTCCGTCGTTCGACGGATTGAGACCGAGATCCGAGGCGCGGATCGCCTTCTCGATGGCGCCCATGAGCGACGGATCGAACGGCTGCGCGACGATCATCGCCGGCTCTGGGACCGAGAGCGCCGCGACCTGATTGACCGGCATCTTCGAGCCGTAGGCGTCGACCTGGACACCGTCGAGCAGGCTCACCGTGGCCCGCCCCGTGCGCACACCGGCCATCTCGCGCCGGACGCGGTCGATGGCGCCGTCCATGCGCTTCTTCACTTCGGCGAACATCCCTGCCAGATCGCTGAATTCCATAGCGCCCCCTACGCGCCGACTATCGTGCCGACCGTCTCGCCCAGCACGACGCGGCGGATGTTGCCCGCCTCGCGCAGGTCGAAGACGACGATCGGCATCTCGTTGTCCATGCAGAGCGAGATCGCGGTCGCGTCCATGACCTTGAGCTGCCTCTCGAGCACCTGCAGATAGGAAATGGCGGGGTACTTCGTGGCCGTGGGATCGAGCAGTGGATCGGCCGTATAGACCCCGTCGACCTTCGTCCCCTTGAGGATGACCTCGGCCTTGATCTCCATGGCCCGCAGCGCCGCAGCCGTGTCGGTGGTGAAATATGGGTTTCCCGTGCCGGCGGCGAAGATGACGACGCGCCCCTTCTCGAGGTGGCGAATCGCCCGCCGCCGGATGAACGGCTCGGCCACGGCGCGCATCTCGATCGCGGTGACGACGCGCGTGACGACCCCCTGCTGCTCGAGCGCGTCCTGGAGCGCCAGGCCGTTGATGACCGTGGCCAGCATCCCCATGTAGTCGGCGGTCGCCCGGTCCATGCCGCGCGCGCTCGCCGCCAGGCCGCGAAAGATGTTGCCGCCGCCGATGACGATCGCCGTCTGCACGCCGAGCCCCTGAATCTCGCCGACGTCGCGGGCGATGCGGGTGGTGACCGCGGCATCGACCCCGAACTGCTGGTCGCCCATCAGCGCCTCGCCCGAGAGCTTGAGCAGGACGCGTCCGTAGATGGGGGAGGGCGCTCGATCGGCCATGTCGGGGGAATTATAGTCAGTCGATCGATTCGCCGACGCGGTAGCGCGTGAAGCGCCCGACCGTGATGTTCTCTCCGGTCTTGGCCGACGTCTCGGCGACCATCTGACCGACCGTCACGTTCGGATCGCGGATCGAGGGCTGCTCCAGGAGCACGAACTGCGCGTAGAAGCTGTTGAGCTTCCCGTCGACAATCTTGTCGAGCACGTGCGCCGGCTTGCCGGACCCCTCCATCTGGGCGCGGTAGATCGCTATTTCCTTCTCGATCGCCTCGGCGGGCACCTCCTCGCGGCGCCCCCACTTCGGATCGGCCGCCGCGATATGCATCGCCACTTCCTTGACGAGGCCCTGGAAGGCCTCGGTGCGCGCCACGAAGTCCGACTCGCAGTTCACCTCCACGAGGACGCCGATCTTGCCGCCCATGTGGATGTAGCTGCCGATGAGGCCCTGGGCGGTGGCCCGGCCGGCGCGCTTGGCGGCCTGCGCCAGCCCCCGCTTGCGCAGCAGCGTCAGCGCCTCGTCCATGTTCCCGTTGGCCTCGGCGAGCGCCGCCTTGCACTCCATCATGCCCGCGCCCGTCTTGTCGCGGAGCTGCTTGACCTGATCTGCCGTAATCGTTGCCATGGTCTCTCTCTCGTCCTGGGTTCGGGCTTCAGCCCAACGCCCAGGGTCCAAAGCCCAAAGCCCAAGGTCCAAAGCCCACGGCCCAAGGCCCGTACATGAAAAGCGCCGGCCAGATGCCGGCGTCTCGGAGCACGGCGGCGCAGCGACACCCCGACGCGCGCACGCCGCGCGCGGGCCCCGATTTCAGGCGCCCGCCGGGGTTGCCTCGCGCGGCCGCTGCGGCCGTGTCACGCGGGTGAGCCGTGCGGCGGCATCGGCGGCGGCGACTTCCTCCGCCTGGGCGGCCGCCTCTTCGGCCAGCTTGGCCTCGCGCATTCCGCGGCCGGCGGTCACCGCCTCGGCGACCTTCGAGGCGAACAGCCGGATCGCCCGCAGCGCATCGTCGTTGCCCGGGACGACGTAGTCGACCTCATCCGGGTCGCAGTTGGTATCGACGATGCCGATGACCGGGATCTTCAGCTTACGGGCCTCGTCGACGGCGATCTTTTCCTTGCGCGTGTCGACAACGAACACCGTGTCGGGCAGCCGCGACATCTGCCGGATGCCCTCGAGGTTCTTCAGGAGCTTCCGCTTCTCCTTCTCCGCCCGGGCGATCTCCTTCTTCGAAAGCGTGTCGTACCGGCCGTCGGTGACCATCGCCTCGAGATCGCGCAGGCGCCCCAGGCTGCGCTGAATGGTGGTGAAATTGGTGAGCAGGCCGCCGAGCCAGCGCTGGTTCACGAAGAACATGCCGCAGCGCTGGGCTTCTTCGGCGATGACGTCCTGAGCCTGCCGCTTGGTGCCGACGAACAGGACCGTCTTCCCTTCGGCTGCCAGATTGGTGACGAACTCCTCGGCGTCGCGGAACTTCTTGGCGGTCTTGTTGAGGTCGATGATGTAGATGCCGTTCCGCTCCCCGAAGATGTACTCCTTCATCTTCGGATTCCACCGCTTCGTCTGATGGCCGAAGTGGACTCCCGCTTCGAGCAGGTCCTTGATCGCGATCCCGGGCAAGCTCCCTCCCTTCCTCCGTCTTATCGTTTGCTGAACTGGAACCGCTTCCGGGCCCCAGCCATGCCGTACTTCTTGCGTTCCTTGACCCGCGCGTCGGAGGTCAGCAGGCCGTCCTTCTTCAACTGCCGCCGCAACTCCGCGTTGAACTCCACGAGCGCCCGGGCGATCCCGAGCCGCAGCGCCCCGGCCTGGCCGTTCACCCCGCCGCCGGCGACCGTCGCCAGGATGTCGAACTTGTCGCCCATCTCGGTGAGCGCCAGCGGCCGACGGACCTGCGTCCGCAGTGCGTCGGTCGGGAAGAACTGGTCGAAGTGGCGATGATTGACGGTGATGCTCCCGTTGCCGGGACGAAGGAACACGCGGGCGGTGGATGTCTTGCGGCGTCCAGTGGCGTAGTATTCGATGCTGGCCAAATTACGCGACCTCGATCTGCTTGGGTTGCTGGGCGGCGTGCGGATGATCCGGGCCGGCGTACACCTTCAGCTTCCGGTACATCGCGTCGCCGAGTTTCGTCTTGGGCAGCATGCCCCGTACCGCCTCCTCCACGAGGCGGATCGGCTGCCGCTCTCGGACGACCGACGCGCGTTCCTCCCGGAGGCCCCCTTCGTAGCCGCTGTGTCGGCGGTAGATCTTCTGCGTCTCCTTCCGACCGGTCAGCTTCACCTGTGCCGCGTTGACGACGACGACGTGGTCGCCGGTGTCGATGAACGGCGTGTACACGGCCTTGTGCTTGCCCTGGAGCAGTCTGGCGACGAGCGTCGCCACGCGGCCGAGCACCTGGCCCTGCGCGTCGATGACGTGCCACCGGCTGTCTGCGCTCTTGGCGCCTGCCACGAACGTACGCATGAATACGGGAATCCCTCGCGGGTGGGTCCGACCAGGTTCAACCCCGATCTGTACGAAGCAAGACCTGCAACCGCAAACCCCAATGATACGGGCGCTTGTGGGCACTGTCAAGCCGCCGACCGGCCCGCGGCGGCCCTGTGTTGCCGCGACCACAACGTCCGATAAGAAGACACGAAGGGGTCAGAACCGCCAACACACTCCGACGATGGCTCTGGCGTTTGGACGATCCAAGCATCTCGTGGGGCTCGACATCGGATCGAGTGCCGTCAAGGCGGTCGAACTGCGGCCGTCCGGGCGCGCCTACCGGATCGCCGCCTTCGGCATGCACCCGGTGCCGCCGGATTCCATTGTCGACGGGGCGATCATCGACGCCGTCGCCGTGGCCGACGCGATTCGCCAGGTCTTCGAGGAGAACCGGAGCTTCAAGGCGAAGGAGGTCTGCGCCTCGCTCTCCGGAAACGCGGTGATCGTGAAGAAGATCACCCTTCCGGTGATGACCGCCTCCGAGCTGCACGACTCGATCGCGTGGGAGGCCGAGCAGTACATTCCTTTCGACATCCAGGACGTCAATCTCGACTACCAGATCCTCGATTCGGGCACCGGCCCCGACTCGCGGGGCAGCATGGACGTGCTGCTCGTGGCGGCGAAGAAGGAGAAGATCGGCGACTACACGTCGGTCATCGCGCAGGCGGGCCGGACGCCGGTCGTCGTCGACGTCGATGCCTTCGCGCTGCAGAACGCGTACGAAGCCAACTACGGCCTCGACGCGCGCGAGGTCGTGGTGCTGATGAACGCCGGCGCGAGCGCGATCAACATCAACATCCTGCAAGGCGACCAGTCGGTGTTCACGCGCGACATCTCGATGGGAGGCAACGCCTATACCGAGGCGGTCCAGAAGGAGCTCGACCTGCCGTTCGACGCCGCCGAGCAGATCAAGAAGGGCATTCCGGTCGATGGTGCGACCTTCGAGGAAGCCCGGCCGGTGCTCCATGCGGTGACCGACAACGTGCTCCTGGAGATTCAGAAGACGTTCGACTTCTTCAAGGCCACCGCCTCCTCCGAGCAGATCGATCGGATCATGCTGAGCGGCGGCGCCTCCCGGGTAGACGGCTTCCTCGAGATGCTGCAGGACCGGTTCGAGGTGTCGGTCGAGAACTTCAACCCGTTCCGCACGGTTGCCTGGGACCCGAAGAAGCTGGGAGCCGACTCGACGGAGGCGGCGGCAACGGCGGCCGTGGCGGTCGGGCTCGCGCTCCGGCGCGTGGGCGATCGATGATTCGCATCAACCTCCTCGGCACGGAGCGGCCGCGCGGGCGAAAGGCGATGACCTTCGACGTCGGGCAGCGCCTGACGGTCGCCGCCGGTGGAATCCTCCTCATCGCCTTCGTGGGGGTTGGCTGGTGGTTCTGGTCGCTACGAAGCGAATCGGCGCAACTCGACACCGAGATGGCCGCCGCGCAGCAGGAAGCGGTGCGGCTGCGGTCACTGCTCGCGGAGGTGCAGCAATTCGAGCGCCAGCGCGCCCTCGTGCAGCAGCGGGTCGCGTTGATCGAGCGGCTGCGCAGCGGCCAGAGCATTCCCGTCCAGCTGCTCGACCACGTCAGCCGCAGCGTGCCCGACATGCTGTGGCTCACCTCGCTCGAGCAGGACGGTGACCAGATCACGATCGAGGGGCGCAGCACGACGCTCATCGCGCTGTCGGACTTCGTCGGCAATCTGGGCGGCAATCAGGTCCTGCAGCGGCCGATCGAGATCGTGAACAGCCAGGTGCAGCCGGCCTCCGGCACCGGCGCGAACGCCGTTCCCGAGCTGACCGAGTTCACCGTTCGCGCGCGCGTCAACAGACCGGCGCCGCCCGAGCCCGCCGCCGCCGGCCCCGGCGCCCGGGGTGGCGCGCGGGGAGGGCGCCAGGGAGCGGCGCGCTAAAGGGCGCCTGCGGTTGCCCGATACGCTGAGATGGCGATGAACCTCAATCTGAGCCGGTTGCCCTGGTACGGGCAGGTCGGCGCGTTCGTGGCGCTCGGGCTCGCCGGCGTCGCCGCGTTCTGGTACGCCTACGCGCAGCCGGCCGCAGCGAGCCTCGCCACGCGGCGGGCGCAGCTGGCCACGCTGCGGGTCGAGATCGACCGCGGACTCGCCACCGTCGGCCGCCTGCCGGAATTCCGGCGCGAGCTGGCCGACCTCCAGGCCGATCTCGATCGCCTGCGAACGGTGCTGCCGGAAGAGCGCGACGTCGGCGACCTGCTCCGGCGGGTGCAGGCGATGGCGACCCAGTCGAACCTGACGATCCTCGGGTTCACGCCGCAGGCCGTCACCACGCGCGAGCTGCATGCCGAGTGGCCGATCGGCCTGCAGATCGAGGGCACCTATCACAATCTGGGGACGTTCCTCGAGCGCGTCAGCCGGTTCCCACGCATCATCAACGTGAACCGCATCGCCATTCAGGCGCGGGAGAACCCGGCGGGCGCCGCGACGATCACCGCCGAGTGCACCGCAACGACGTTCGTGCTGATCGAGCCGCCGCCAGCGGCGGCCGAGACGCCCGCGGCGCCGGGGCGTGGACGAGGGGCGCGCGGCCGCGGTACCGCGGCAGGTGGGCGGGGATGACGATGCGCCCGGCGGCGATGGCCGTGCTTGCGCTGGCGCTGGCCGCGACGGTCCGCGCGCAGGCGCCCTCGCCGCGAGCAGCGTCGCCGGCCCAGGGCGCGCCGAAACCGGCGCCGGCGGCGCAACCGCCTGCCAAGCCTGCTCCGGCGCCGGCGGCATCGGCGGGGCAGCCGCCCCCACAGACACCGTCCTCGGCAGGACAAGGGGGAAGCCGCACCGATCAGCTCATCGAGCCCCCCGGGTTTGCCTACAACCCTGAAGGGCGGCGCGATCCGTTCGTGAGCCTGGCGCGCCGCGGCGCCGATTCGCGCGGAGGCGCCGAGGTCAAGCGTCCTGCCGGGCTCGCCGGACTGAGCGTGGCCGAGGTGACGCTGCGCGGCACCGTCCGGAGCCGCGAGGGGTTCGTGGCGATCCTGCAGGGCGCGGACCAGCGGGCGTACATCGTGCGGCCCGGCGACAAGCTCTTCGACGGCACCGTTCGCGCGGTCTCGCAGAACGACGTCGTCATCCTGCAGCAAGTCAACGATCCGCTCTCGCTCGACAAGCAGCGCGAGGTGCGGAAAGTGCTCCGACAGACCGAGGCGAACTGATGCAACGACCCTCCAGGTACCGACAACCGGCTCTCACGGCGCTCTTGGCGATCTTCGCGACAGGGGCCTTGGCGTCGCTGGCCGCCAGCGGCGCGGGTGCCACGGCGACGCTGAAGGCCATCGGGTCGCGCGTCGACAGCCGCGCCGCCGTCGTCGCCATCGAGGCGTCCGATCCGGTGTCCTACGTCGCCGCCCAGCCCGACCCGAGCACGTTCGTCATCGAGCTGCGCGACGTGAGCACCGGAGGCTTTGCCGACCGGTTCACGCCCGATCCGCGCCATCCCGTCTCGGCCGTGCAGGTCGAGAGCGGGCGCGCGGCGGACGGGGCGGCGGTGGCGCGTGTCCGCATGAGCCTCGCCCAGCCGTCGCGCCCGAGGGTCCGCAGTTCGCGGAACATCATCTATGTGGAAGCCGATCGTCTCGACCGCGCCGGCCGGGCCGTCAGCGCCGCCGGCCCGGCGAGCGCCATCCTGCAGGTGCGCGCCGCGCCACGAGGCGCCGCGACGGCCGTGACGCTGTCGGGGACTGGACGTCTGACCCCGCTCCGCGTCGAGTTGCCGCAGGACGGCGCGCCGCGGCTCCTGCTGGAGGTCGCCAACGCGACCTCGGCGGTGCCGGGCGCGACCCACGTGGGCCAGGGACCGGTGGAGCGCGTCCGCATCGGCCTGAACCCCGCCTCGCCGCTCGTGACGAGCGTGGTGATGGATTTGACGCGCCGTACGCCGTACCGCGTGGAAAGCGCGCCTGACGGGACGGCGCTGACGGTGGTCTTCGATGAGCCGGCGGCGACGCCGGTGGTGATGGCCCAGGCAGCCACGCAGCCGCCGCCGGCCGCGCCGGCTCCCCAGGCGCAGGCGTCCCAGGCGCCTCCGGTCCCGGCCTCCCCGGCGCCTTCGCCGCAGGCGGCGCCGGCGGCCCCGGCGCGGTTCACCGGGTTTCCCATCAGCCTCGATTTCCAGGGCGCCGATCTGCGCGCCGTCCTCCGGACCTTTTCCGAGATCAGCAGCCTGAACATCGTCATCGATCCGTCGATTCAGGGGACCGTCGATGTGGCGCTGCGCGACGTGCCGTGGGACCAGGCGCTCGACATCATCCTGCGCGCCAACCGGCTCGGCTACGCCGTCGACGGCACGGTGGTGCGCATCGCGCCGCTCACGGCGCTTGCCGCCGAGGAGGCGGAACGGCAGAAGCTCGCCGAGGCGCAGGCGCTGGCGGGGGCGCTCCAGACGCTGACGCGGACCCTCAGCTACGCGAAGGCGGACCAGGTGCAGCCGCTCATCACGGCGACCGTGCTGTCCCAGCGCGGCTCGATCACGACCGACGCGCGCACCAACACGCTGATCATCACCGATCTGCCCGAGCGGCTCGCGCGCGCCGGCGAGCTCGTGACGACGCTGGACCGGCCGGAGCCGCAAGTGGAAATCGAGGCGCGCATCGTGCAGACCAACCGCGACTTCGCGCGGCGGATCGGCGTCCAGTGGGGGGGCGCCGGCCGGGCAGCCACCGAACTGGGGAACACGCTGCCGCTGGCATTTCCGAATCAGGCGACCGTCGGCGGACGAACGGGGGGCGGGAGCGGAGGGCTCCAGGCCGGAGAGCAGCGGACCCAGGGGCCCACGACGACGGATGCGACGTCAACGGCGGTGAACCTGGGTGTGACCGGCGCCACGTCCGGCGTCGGACTGGCCCTCGGCGCCGTCAACGGCGCGCTGAACCTCGACGTGGTCCTGTCGGCGCTCGAATCCTCGGGTCAGGGGCGCCTGCTCTCCACGCCGCGCGTGACGACGCAGAACAACGTCGAGGCGCAGATCACGCAGGGCATCCAGATTCCGATTCAGACGGTGGCCAACAACACGGTGACGGTGACGTTCCGCAACGCGGCCCTGACGCTGACCGTCGTTCCGCAGATCACGGCCGCCAATACGGTGATCATGGCGATTACGGTCGCCAACGAGTCGCCGGATTTCAGCCGGCAGGTCAACGGCATCCCGCCGATCGACTCGCAGACCGCGAACACGCGGGTGCTGGTCAGCAACGGCGAGACGACGGTGATCGGCGGCATCTACGTGAGCCGCGAACAGACGGTCCAGGGGCGAACGCCGGGACTGCACCGGATTCCGCTCCTTGGCTGGCTGTTCCAGCGCAACGAGGTGAGCGACGAGAGCCGCGAGCTGCTGATCTTCATCACGCCGCGCATCATCAGGCTGTAGGAGAGACGGCTGTGACAGCATTTAGAGCAAGACATCGAGCCCTGGCGGTGGCGGTGGCGGGTGCGCTGGCGGCCCCGGCTTGCAGCGAGTACGTCCGGCAGGGACGCTCGCCAGCGCAGCTCGTCATCGTCAGGATCGAAACTCCTGCGGTTGAGTTCAAGGAGCTTCAAGGCGGTACCGGCGTTCCAGGCAAGATCGAGCCTATCCCTGGTTTCAGTGTAGGCCCCTTGGACTCGGATGTCGATCCGGCACGGGGGGATTCCGGACGTGTTCTTCTTCGGCAAATCCTTCGCGATCCGGGCGCTCCCGGCGCGACGGCGGCACCGACGCCGATCAACGAAATCACAGTCACGGGGTACGAAGTCAAGTATCGCTTAGCCAACGGTCGCAACACTCCCGGAGTCGACGTGCCCTACCCGATTCGCGGGGGATTTACGGTCACCATCGCTGGCACGAGCACAGTTACGGGGGAATTCGACCTTGTGCGTCTCGTTGCAAAGCTGGAGCCGCCACTCGCTCCCCTCAAGAACAGCTTCGTCGTGCTCAGCGTGATCGCTGACGTAACGTTCTATGGCCGCGACCAGGCGGGCAACGCTGTTTCGGCTACTGGTAGCGTGCAGATCAACTTCGGTGATTTCAGCAGTTAGGCGAGAATCATGTGTATCCGAGCCTGTCTCCGAAGACTTATCGCTGCACCGATATTGGCCGCTTTCAGCAGCGGGCTTGCGGGTTGTTCAGTCCAGGAGCAACCGGCGCCAGTGTTCACTGGACCTTCCGAGTTCGCCCTGTCGGTGACGATGACCGCGACGCCCGATCGGTTGCCGCGGGACGGCAGCTCGCAGTCGGTGATCACTGTGACGGTGCGCGACGTGTCGAGCCGTCCGGTTCCGGCCCAGCGGCTGCGCATCTCGTCGAATGTGGGCACGGTGTCGGAGAGTGAAGTCGTCAGTGACAACGAGGGACGGGCGACCTTCGCGTTCACCGCGCCCCCGGCGACCACGATCAGCACCGTCGCGACCGCCGTCATCTCCGTCGTCCCGATCGACCCGAACGCAGGTAATGCGGCTGCCCGGACGGTGAGCATTCAACTGACCGGGACTTCGAACACGGCGGCCCCACTCGCCAGGTTCTCGTCCAAGCCGGATGCGCCCGCACTGAAGGAGACCGTGACGTTCGACGCCAGCGATACCCTGGACGAATACACCGATCAGACACCGTTCACGGAGACCGACGACGACCCGAAGTTCCGCTGCCACGACGCGTGCACCTATGCGTGGGACTTCGGTGGCGAGGCGACGGGGACGGGGCGGATCGTGACGTATCAGTTCCAAACGGTACGGACGTATACCGTGACGCTCAGAGTGACCGACTCGGCCGCGTCCGTGGGGTCGAAGACGAAGAACGTGACGGTCGCAGCGGGGACGGTCCCGACGGCGTCCATCTCGTTCTCGCCCAGCTCGCCCGCCATCTACGAGACGGTGAACTTCACGGGCGAGGCCTCCACGGCGGGTCAGGCCGGGCGTACGATCGTGAACCACCAGTGGCAGTTCGGGGACGGCACCAGCGGCACCGGACTCAGGGTGACGAAGACGTATAGCAGGACCGGGACGTATACGGTGGTGCTGACGGTCACCGACAGCGCCGGCCTTCAGGGGACGAAGACGCAGGATGTGACCGTGGTCGCGGGCGTGACGGCGGATTTCACGATCTCGCCGACGGGTGCCGCAATCAACCAGACGATCGTTCTGAACGCCGAGTCGTCGCAGGGCTCGAATGGATTCGGCGGCCGGAACCCGATCAGCAAGTACATCTGGAACTTCGGCAATAGCACGAGCACGACCGAGGAGAGCGACCCGATTACGTCGACGTCGTATTCCGTGGCGGGGACCTACACCATCGTCCTGACGGTCGAAGACAGCGCAGGCCGGCGCGCGACCAAGTCGAGGACGGTGACGGTCGAATAGGACGCCGCTCCGCGTACAATCGGAGCGTTGGGCGACAGCACCCGCATCGACGATCTCCGGCGCCGGGTCCGGCAGGATCCGGCGTCGATTGCTTTTGCGCAGCTCGCGGAGGAGCATCGGCGCGCCGGCCGCCTGCAGGAGGCGGTGCACGTCTGCCGCGCCGGGCTCGCGCATCATCCCGCGTATCTCTCGGCGCGCGTTACGCTTGGGCGGGCGCTCGTGGCGCTCGGCCGTGACGACGAGGCGCAGGCCGAGTTGGAGTACGTCCTCCGCGCCGCGCCAGACAACCTGCTGGCCCTCAGGACCCTCGGAGAGATCCAGCAGCGCCGCCGCGCCGACGCGGGAGGTCTGGTGCTCGCCGCGCTCGAAGGCTGGCTCGCCAGGATTGTCGCCGACCGCGCGGTGCGCGCCGCGGGAGGTATGTAGCGTCAGGCTTCACCCTGTGGGGACCCCTCGGGATGCCCTGAGCGGCCCCGAACCTCGGCCGGACCCGCGATGCCACTTCCAGCAACAACCCAACTCGCCGTGCGGCACAGCCGCATCCGTCAGAGCTTCGACACCCTCGCCCTCGATGCGCTCGTGGTCACCTCGGCGGCGAACATCCGCTATCTGACGAACCACATCGGCTCGGCGGGCGTGCTCGTGCTGACGCGGCAGCATGCCCATCTGCTCGTTGATTTCAGGTACCGCGAGGCGGTCGAGCGGCTGCAGGCATCGAATGCGGCCTGCCCCGGCCTCCGCGTGCGGGAGGTCCCGGCCAGCTACGACGAAGCGCTGCTCGGCTGCCTGCAGGAGCTCGGCGCGGCGGCGGTGGGCTTCGAGGCCGCGCACGTGACGGTCGCGAGCTACGACTGGTGGCGGCGAAGCGCCGAGGCGCGGCAGTTGACCGTCAGCTTCCAGCCGACCGAGCGCATCGTCGAGCAGGCGCGCGTCATCAAGGACGTCTCCGAGGTGGACACGCTGCGCGAAGCGGCACGGCGTCTCGATGCTGTGGCGGGAATAGCCTGGAGAGCCGTGAGAGCGGGCGTCGAGGAGCGACAGGTGGCCGCCGCCCTCGAAAGCGCGATGCGCGACGCGGGGTACGAGCGCCTGGCGTTCGACACGATCGTCGCCTCCGGACCGCACGCGGCGCTGCCACACTATCGAGCGGGCGATCGGATCCTCCAGGCGGGCGACCTGGTGGTGCTGGACTTCGGCGGGGTGTTGGACGGATACTGCTGCGACTTGACCCGGACCGTGTCGATCGGGCCGCCGTCGCCAGAGGCCCGTCGATTGCATACTGCCGTATACGACGCACAGCAGGCCGCCTTGGCCACTGTGCGTCCTGGCGTCGAGACATCCGCGGTCGATGCCGCGGCGCGCCAGGTCCTCGAGGCGCGCGGCCTTGGCGCCGCGTTCGGCCACGGAACGGGCCACGGCCTCGGCCTCGACGTTCACGAAGAGCCCCGGATTACGCGGCCGCGCGCCGACGTCCCGTCGGTGCCGCTCCTGCCGGGGATGGTGTTCACGATCGAACCGGGCGCGTACCTCCCGGGTTTTGGCGGCGTCCGGATCGAGGACGACGTGCTGGTGACCGACACGGGGTGCGAAGTGCTGACCCACGTACCCCGCGAGCTGGTCGCGTTGTGACAATGGATTTCGACGAGATCACCAGGATTCTGGAGATGATGCGGGAGCACGAGCTCAGCGAGTTCGAGCTCGAGCGGGACAATCTCAAGCTGCGAATCCGGAAGCATGGCAACCACGCCGTCCAGGCTGCGGTACCGGCGCACCACGTGCCGGCGGTGTCGGCCGGGGCGCCGGCGAGCCCGCTCGTCCCGGCTGGAACAGCGGGTCCGGCGCTCACGGCGGCGGAAGAGGATGTCGAGCTGGTGATCGTGATATCGCCGATCGTCGGCACGTTCTACCGCTCGGCCGAGCCAGGCGCGCGGGCCTTCGCCGAGGTGGGCGACCGGGTGAAGGCCGGGCAGGCGCTCTGCATCATCGAGGCGATGAAGCTCATGAACGAGATCGACGCCGAAGTGGACGGCGAAGTCGTGAAGGTCTACGTGGAGAACGGCCAGGCCGTGCAGTACGGCGAGCGGCTGTTCGCGCTTAGACCCGCATAGAGATTGCGGGCCACGGAGACACAGAGACACGGAGGCCTGGGAATATTCATTTCGTGCCTCCGTGATGGGGTGGCCTGTAGGGTGATGGACAATCGATGTTCAAGAAGATCCTGATCGCGAACCGCGGCGAGATTGCGTTGCGGGTCATCGTCGCCTGCCGGGAGCTCGGCGTCCGGACGGTCGCGGTCTATTCCGAAGCCGACGAGCACTCGCTGCACGTCCGCTTCGCCGACGAGGACGTCTGCATCGGGCCTCCCCGGAGCACCGACAGCTACCTGAACGTTCCGGCGATCATCAGCGCCGCCGAGATCACCGGCGCCGATGCGATTCATCCCGGCTACGGCTTTCTCTCCGAGAGCGCCTACCTGGCCGAGGTGTGCGAGGCGTGCCACATCCGCTTCATCGGACCGGACCCGAACGTGATCAAGCTGATGGGCGACAAGGCGCGGGCGCGCCGCGCGATGAAGCGGGCGGGTCTGCCGCTGCTTCCCGGCAGCGACGGTCCCGTCGAGAGCGAGGAGAAGGCGCTCAGGTGGGCCAGGGAGATCGGCTATCCGGTGATCATCAAGGCGGTGGCCGGCGGCGGCGGCCGGGGCATGCGGATCGTCCGGAGCGCGGCGGACATGGGAGCCGCGCTGCGCACCGCCCAGCGCGAGGCGGAGGCCGCCTTCGGCGTCGGCGACGTCTACGTCGAGCAGTACCTGGAGAACCCGCGGCACATCGAGTTCCAGGTGCTCGGAGACCATCACGGCACCATCGTGCACCTCGGGGAGCGCGAGTGCTCGATCCAGCGGCGTCACCAGAAGCTCGTCGAGGAGTCGCCGTCGCTGGGGCTCGCCGACAAGGTGCGCCGCAAGATGGGGGGGGTCGTGGTCGACGCGGCCCGGGCCGTCCAGTACACCAACGCGGGGACGTTCGAGTTCCTGATGGACCAGGCGGGGAAGTTCTACTTCATGGAAGTGAACACGCGCCTCCAGGTGGAGCACCCGGTGACCGAGATGGTGACCGGCATCGACATCGTCAAGGAGCAGATCCGGATCGCCGCGGGCGAGCGGCTCTCGTTCAAGCAGAGCGAGGTCACCTTCACCGGCCATGCGATCGAGTGCCGGATCAACGCGGAGGATCCCGAGACCTTCGCGCCCTCGCCGGGCGTCATCCACGCCTTCAGCGTGCCCGGCGGACCCGGGGTCCGCGTCGATACGCTCGCGCATTCCGAGTGCACGGTGCCGCCGTACTACGACTCGCTGGTGGCGAAGATCATCACCCACGGCCGCGATCGGCAGGAAGCGATCGCCCGCATGCGACGGACGCTCGAGATGACGGTCATCGAGGGCATCCGGACGAGCGTGCCGCTGCACCTGCGGATCCTGGCCGACCCGGACTTCATCGCCGGCCGCCTCGGCACCCACTTCATGGACCGGTTCGCGGCCAAGCCGAAGCCGGGCAGCCTGGCGGAGGCGGTCTAATCTCCAGGCTCCACGCCATTCTCGACGTCGACGCTGCGGCCGCGGCGGGCTGGGACGTCGCGCGCCTGGCGTCGGCGTTCCTCGAAGGCGGCGCCCGGGTGATCCAGTTGCGTGCCAAGCGCCTCGCGTCGGGGCGGTTCCTCGAGCACGCAGAGGAGCTGGTGCGGGCCGCCCGGCCCTGCGGCGCGTCGATCGTCGTGAACGATCGCGTCGATATCGCGCTCCTCGCCGGGGCGGCGGGAACGCACGTCGGCCAGGACGATCTCCCGCCGGCGGCGGCGCGGCGCCTGCTCGGCCCCGGCGCGACCATCGGGCGCTCGACGCACACGATCGCGCAGATCGAGGCGGCCGCGGAGGAGCCCGTCGACTACATCGCGGTCGGCCCGGTCTTCGGCACGCGGACCAAGGACACCGGGTACGACGCGGTTGGCCTGGAACTGGTGGCCGAGGCGGCGCGTCGATCCCGCGGGAGGCCTGTCGTGGCGATCGGCGGCATCACGCTCGAGCGGGCGCCGGAGGTGATCGCCGCCGGCGCGTCGGGCGTGGCGGTCATCACCGATCTGCTGGCCGGCGGAGACCCGCGAGCCCGCGTCGCCGCATACCTTCGGAATCTCGGCCTATAATCGCGCCTCATGGATTCGCACCTGCTGAAGACGAAGTCGATCGAGCAGCTCGTGGGCGACGTCGAGCGCGGCGGCAAGGCGCTGCGCCGCACGCTGACGGCGATGGACCTGACGCTGCTCGGCATCGGGGCCATTATCGGCACGGGGATCTTCGTGCTGACCGGCACGGCGGCGGCCAATCAGGCCGGTCCGGCGATCACGGTGTCCTACCTGGTTGCGGGCCTCGCGTGCGCGTTCGCGGCGCTCTGCTACGCGGAGTTCGCGGCGATGATTCCGATCGCCGGCAGCGCCTACACGTATGCGTACGCGACGCTCGGCGAGATCTTCGCCTGGATGATCGGGTGGGATCTGATCCTCGAGTACGCGGTCGGCTCGATGACGGTGGCCATCGGATGGAGCGGGTACTTCCAGCGGATCCTCGCCGGGTTCGGCCTCGATCTCCCGGTCTGGATGACGGCCGCGCCGGCGGCGGCGCCCGGCGCGGTGGTCAATCTTCCCGCCGTGATCATCGTCCTCCTCATCATGATCCTGCTCGTGGTCGGCATCCGCGAGAGCGCGCGCTTCAACGCCGTGATGGTCGCCATCAAGGTGGTGGCGGTGCTGTTCTTCCTGGCCACGGGCGTCTGGTACGTGCGGCCCGAGAATTGGACGCCGTTCATGCCGTACGCTTGGTCGGGCGTCATGACCGGCGCCGCGGTGGTGTTTTTCGCGTACATCGGCTTCGACGCCATCTCGACGACGGCCGAGGAGGCGAGGAATCCACGGCGCGACCTGCCGATCGGCATCATCGCGTCGCTGGTGATTTGCACGGTCCTCTACGTGGCGGTGGCGGCGGTGCTGAGCGGCATCATCCCGGTGGTGGAATTCCGGGACAACGCGCAGTTCCTCAACGCGCCGGTGGCGTACGCCCTGGCCGTCACCGACCTGGACTGGGCGGCCGGCCTGGTCTCGGCGGGCGCCGTGGCGGGCATCACGAGCGTGCTGCTCGTGATGCTGATGAGCCAGCCGCGGATCTTCTTCTCGATGAGCCGCGACGGCCTGCTGCCGCCAGGCGTCAGCAAAGTGCACCCGCGGTTCCAGACGCCCTACATCACGACCATCATCACGTGCGTCATCGTGGCGATTACCGCTGGGCTCGTCCCGATCCAGGTGGTCGGCGAGATGACGAGCATCGGCACGCTGTTCGCCTTCGTCGTCGTCTGCACGGCGGTCGTCGTGCTGCGCGTCACCCGGCCGGACGCGCACCGGCCGTTCAGGGTGCCGGGCGGCGCCGTCATCCCGGTGCTCGGCGTGCTCTCGTGTCTGTATCTCATGGTGAGCCTGTCGGTGATGACGTGGGTCCGTCTGCTCGTCTGGCTCGACATCGGGATGTTCATCTACTGGTTCTACGGCCGCACGCACAGCCCGCTGGCCGACCCGCGTGAGGCGGCGACGCGGAGCAGCCTCGAGAGCCTGGGCGACCGGCTGACAGTCGCAGGCTACGTGCTGCTGTTCAACGGCGCGGCAATCGTGGTGCTGGCGCTGCTGACCGAGTGGGGCGTCACGAGCGAGGCGCTGGCGCGCTGGAGCGAGCTCGACGCGCTGACGAGCCGCGTGGGCATGGAGGTGACGCCGCAGCTCGCCGACCGGCTGGGGCTCGGTATCATCGGCCTCGGCTTCGGCGTGACGATCGCCGGGTTGGGCATCGCCCGGGTGGGAAGCGGCCGGATGTTCTGAGGATGGATTGGCCGGGTCCGCTTCGCGGGACCCGCCCGGCGCTCGCATGCGTGGACGGCCGGCGTCAGAGGGACCGCCGCAGCCACACGAAGACGGGCACGCCGAGCAGCACGATGAGGAAGCCGGGCCACGTCGTCGCCGGGCGGTACGTCAGGAGGACGACCAGGATCGTCGCGGCGCCGGCGATGTAGAGCGCCGGCAGCACCGGATACCCGAACGCCCTGTACGGCCGCGGCGCATCGGGCCTGGTCGCGCGAAGGCGGAATACTCCTCCGATCGTCAGGATGTAGAAGAGCAGCGCCGCCGAAATCACGTAGTCGAGCAGATTTCCGTAGAGATTGCCGTACCGGCCCGTGCCGGCGTCGTAGGTGCGGGGCAGCACGAGCGCCGACGCCCAGATGCCCTGCAGGACGAGTCCGCACGCGGGCACGCGCGCCGCGTTGAGGCGTCCGGCGCCGGCGAAGAACAACCGGTCGCGCGCCATGGCGTAGTACGCCCGGGCGCCCGCCAGGATCAGGCCGTTGTTGCAGCCGAAGGTCGAGATCATGATGGCGACCGCCATGAGCGTTACGGCAATCCCCGGAAAGATCGCCTCGAGCGCCGCCGTCGCGACCCGGTCGGCGGGGGCCTGCTGCACGGCCGAGAGCGGCAGCGTCACGAGGTAGGCCACGTTGGCCAGCACGAACAGCGCGATGACGAGCATCGTCCCGTAGGCGAGCGACAGCGGAATCGTGCGGTGCGGATCGCGGACCTCGCCGGCCGTGAACGTGATGTTGTTCCAGGCATCGGCCGAGAAGAGCGAGCCGGTCTGGGAGACGCAGAGCGCGACGAACACGCCGTAGGAGGTGGCCGCCGAGAGGCCGGGAGCGATGGGCTCGACCTCGCGCACCTCCCAGAAGCGGCTGAAGTTGCCGGCCACCGCGTCGGCATTCCAGCCGAGCAGGAGGCCGATGGCGATGAGGGCGATGAGGACGCCGGTCTTGGTGGTGGTGAAGGTGTTCTGAATCACCCGACCGTACTCGAGACCGCGCGTGTTCGTCCATGTCAGCAGGGCGATGAGCGCCACGGCCACGAGCTGCACGGTCGAGAGCGAGATCGCGTACCCGCCCGACAGGTGCACCGGCGGAATGAGATAGCGGTCTTCCGCGATCGACGGCAGGAGGACGCCGGCAAAGCGGCCGAAGGCGACCGCGACCGCCGCGATCGTGCCGGTCTGGATCACCATGAAGAGCGTCCAGCCGTAGAGGAAGCCCCAGAGGGGCGAGTACGCCTCGCGCAGATAGACGTACTGGCCGCCGGCGCGCGGCATCATCGCGGCCAGCTCGCCATAGGCGAGCGCGGCGGTCATCGTCAGGATGCCGGTGACGATCCAGGCCGAGAGCAGCCACCCGGGGCTTCCGAGCTGGCGCGCCATCGCCGCCGAGACGATGAAGATGCCCGACCCGATCATCGAGCCGGCCACGACCATCGTGGAGTCGAACAATCCGAGTCCGCGGGTGAACTCGCTGTCGAGCGTCTCGGTCGCGTCGTCTTTGCGCGCTGGAAGCATGGCCGTCATTCTAGAATGGGAGCAGATGACCGCGCGGCTGCTGGATGGCCAGGCGCTGGCCCGGCGGATCCAACAGGAGATCACTCCCCAGGTGGCGGAATTCACCCGGCGGCGCGGACGTCCGCCCGGTCTCGCCCTCGTCCTGGTCGGCCACAATCCGGCCTCCGAGGTGTACGTCCGGAACAAGCTCAAGACCGGTGGTGACGTCGGATTCCGCGCCGACCTGGAGCGGCTGCCCGAGTCGGCGTCGCTCGCCGACGTCCTCGCGCTCATCGAGCGCCTCAACGGGAGCGACGCGCACGACGGAATCCTCGTGCAGGCGCCGCTGCCGAAGGCGCTCGGGCCGGATGCGGCCCCGCGCGTCTTCGACGCGGTTGCGCCAGAGAAGGACGTCGACGGCTTCACGCCCGCCAACGTCGGCCGTATGGTGCAGGGACGTCCCGCGCTGGTCGCGTGCACGCCGTCGGGGATCATCGAGCTCCTCGTGCGCGAGCGCATTCCGATCGCCGGCCGGCGGGCGTGCGTCATCGGCCGCAGCGACATCGTGGGGAAGCCGATGGCGCTGCTGCTGCTCCAGCGAGACGCCACGGTGACCGTCTGCCACTCGAAGACGCCGGACCTGGCCTCGGTGTGCCGCGACGCGGACATCGTCGTGGCCGCGGTCGGCCGGGCCGGGCTCGTCACGAAGAGCTTCGTGAAGCCGGGCGCGACCGTCGTCGACGTGGGCATGAACACGGTGACCGACAGCGCGGTGGCGGCGTCGCTCTATCCCGACGGGCACCCGAAGCTGGCGCGCTTTCTCGAGCGCGGGTCGGTGCTCGTTGGCGACGTGCATCCCGAGGTCGCCGAGGTGGCGGGCGCGCTGACGCCGGTCCCAGGCGGCGTTGGTCCGCTCACCGTGGCAATGCTGATGCGGAACACGCTGCGCGCGGCGCAAATGCGACTGGACGGCGGGTGGTAGGTGGCGGATGGTAGCCGGGGGTCGTCAGGCCTCCGGGTTCGCCGCATTGCTCTGACCGGCGGCATCGCCACCGGGAAGAGCTACGTGCGGGCCCGATTCGAGGCGCTCGGCGTTCCGACGATCGACTCCGACGTGCTGTCGCGTGACGCCGTGGCGCCCGGCACGCCGGGCCTCACGGCCGTCGTCAATCGCTTCGGGCGTGACGTGCTCGACGGGGCCGGCGCGCTCGACCGGCGGAAGCTCGGGAGCATCGTGTTCGCCGACCCCGGCGCGCGGCAGGCGCTCGAGGCGATCGTCCATCCGGAAGTTCACCGCGCCACCGAGGCCTGGTTCGCCTCGCTCGATCCCGCACGGCACCCGTTCGCCATCGCCGACATTCCGCTGCTCTACGAGGTGGGTCGCGAAGGCGACTTCGACGTTGTGATCGTGGCCGCCTGCGACCCGGAGACCGAGCTCCGGCGCGTCATGACGCGCGACGGTTTGTCCGAGCCCGAGGCGCGGCGGCGGCTGACGGCGCAACTGCCGATCGAGGAGAAGGTGCGGCGCGCCGACTACGTGATTCATACGGGCGGCTCGGTCGCCGACACCGAGGCCCAGGTCACGCGACTCTGGTCGGGATTGCGGCGCCGCTAGCCCGCGGCTTCGGTTTCGGCTGCGGCGGGGTCCTTGGCCGGCGCAATCCGTTCCTCCACGAACGTGTTCCACTCGTGGCACTGGGGGCACTGCCAGAGCGGCTCCGTGCTGCGGTAGCGGCAGCGGCGGCAGACGTGCGGGTCGAGATAGAAGACCGCCTCCCGCGTCAGCTCGACGTAGCGCCGGATGAGCGGCGCGTCGAAGCCGAGCGCCGCCAGCACCTCCCAGATCTGCTGATGGATCGCCAGCGCGTGCGGGTGATGGGGGAGCGCGTCGAAGAGCTGATCGAGCGCGGCGCGATGCTGTCCGCCGGCGGCGAGGTGCCGGGCGAGGGCCAGGCGCGCGCGCCACTCCTGGGGATCGCGGTCGATCAGGCGCCGGCACAGCTCGGCGAACCGGCGCGGCGCTCCCAGGCGCCGGTAGGCGCGCTCGAGGCGCTCCAGCGCGAAGTGGGCGTGCTCGGGCACGGTGGCGACCAGGCGCTCCCAGACCTCGATCGCGCCCGCCATGTTCCCCTGCTGCTCGCGAACGTCGCCGAGATTGAGGTAGGCCGGCACGGTGCGGGCGTCGACGTCGATGGCGTCGGCAAAAGTCCTGGCCGCCGCGGCGCCATGACCGGTGCGCTCCTGTTCCAGACCGATCTCGTTCCGGAGAAAGCCGAGAATCTGCTGATCGTCCGGGTGGCGGCCGGCGTCGATCTTGGCCACTTGCTCCCGGACCCGCAGCGCTTCGGCCCACTGGCGCTGTTCCTCGTACAGCTTCTGGAGGTTCACCAGCGCATAGCGATTCTTCGGATCGAGGCGCAGCACTTCGTGAAACGTTTCGAGCGCCCGATCGACGAATCCGCCGTGCCGGAAATCGAACCCCAGGCAGAGCAGCACGTACGCCTGCTCCAGCTTCGTCAGGTCGGGGCGCTGGAGGAGCGCCTGGTGCACGTTGATCGCCCGGCCCACCTGCCCCTTCTGCCGGTACAGGTTGCCAAGGATCATCTGAATCTCGAGGGCGTCGGTGTCCGTGCTGGTGGCGAGCGTCAGCTCGTCGATGGCCTGGTCGACCTGGTTGTCGATCAGGAAGTTGAGGCCGAGCATGTAATGGGGTGTTTCTCGCAGGCGCCGACGGTCGATCCAGCGGCCGTCGCGCAGCTTGTAGCGCTCCCAGGCCTTGCCCACCGCGAGCCCCACGAGGAGCGCGACGAGCGCGGCCAGGAGGTACAGCTGGGTGGTCACACCATTTCCGTCCGCCACAGATCGTGCAGGTGCACGACGCCTTCGACCTGCCCGTCGGCATCGACGACGACGAGCGAGGTGATCTTGCGCTGCTCGAGGATGTTCAGCGCCTGCGCCGCCAGCATCCGGCCGTCGATCGTCACCGGCGTGCGCGTCATGACGTCTGCGGCGGTCAGTTTGAGCAGGTCGATCGACTCACGCATGTGGCGCCGGAGGTCGCCGTCGGTGATGACGCCGGCCAGACGTCCGCGGTCGACGACGCACGTCATGCCGAGGCGCTTGCGCGACATTTCGTCGACGACGGCCGGCAGAGGGGTCGTTGGACCGACGCGTGGCACCTCGTCGCCGCGCTGCATCAGCTGCTCGACCCGCATGAGACGCTTGCCGAGCCTGCCGCCCGGGTGGAGGTGGGCGAAGTCCTCCTCGCGGAACCCCTTGGCGACGAGCAGCGTCATCGCCAGGGCATCGCCGAGGGCGAGCGCCGCCGTCGTGCTCGCGGTCGGGACGAGGTTCATCGGGCACGCCTCGGTGGACACCTGGCAGTCGAGCGCCACGTCGGACGCCTGCGCCAGCGTGGACGCGGCGTTTCCGCTCAGCGTGATCAGTCTGGCGCCGAGCCGCTTGATGGTCTCGAGCAGTCGCAGCAACTCCTCGGTCTCGCCGCTGTTCGACAGCGCCACCACGACATCCTCGCCCTGCAGTGCGCCGAGATCGCCGTGAATCGCCTCGGCCGGATGGAGGAAGAAGGCCGGCGTGCCGGTGCTCGACAGCGTGGCGGCGATCTTGCGGCAGATGATGCCCGACTTGCCCATGCCCGTGACGATGACGCGGCCGCGGCACTCGGCCAGAATCCGGACCGCCCGATCGAACCGTTGGTCGAGCCGCCCGACCAGGGCGAGAATCGCGTCCGCCTCGGTCTGCAGCACCCGGCGCGCCAGGTCGAGATCGGCGCTCGCCATCGGCGGCTCCGGCCCGAGCGTCATGTCCGTCCCCCGGGTCCAGCCCCCGCCGTGACGCCGCCCCTCGACCGAGCTCGGGTTGACTCGGAGCTCGTCGAAGCGTCGCGGGCGGCCGCATCGATTCGCCTCAGCCGGAGCAGGAGCGCCTCCAGGCGATCCAGCCGCAGCGCGTTGGCGGCGTCGCTCTGCGCGCGCGCCGGCTCCTCGTGGACCTCCAGGAACACCGCATCGGTTCCGACCGCCACGCCAGCCGAGGCGAGCGGCTCGATGTACTGCGCCAGCCCCGTGGTGACGCCGTCGCCGGCGCCGGGCTGCTGCAGGCTGTGCGTGACGTCGAACACCACCGGATAGCCGAGTTCCCGGAGCATCGGCAGCGCGCGCATGTCGACGACGAGGTCGCGGTAGCCGAAGCTGGTGCCGCGCTCGGTCAGGAGCACGGAGCGATTGCCTTCCGCCGTCACCTTTTCGACCGCATGGCGCATGTCGGAGGGCGCGAGGAACTGTCCCTTCTTGATGTTGACCGCCTTGCCGGTGCGCGCCGCGGCGACGAGCAGGTCGGTCTGGCGGCAGAGGAACGCCGGGATCTGCAGCACGTCGGCCACCTCGGCCGCCAGCGCGGCCTGGGGCGGCTCGTGGATGTCGGTGAGGATCGGCAGGCCCGTCCGGGCGCGTACCTCTGCCAGCGCGGCGAGCCCGGCATCGAGCCCCGGGCCCCGGTACGAGCGGCGCGAGGTCCGATTCGCCTTGTCGAACGAGGCCTTGAAGATCGCCGGCACGCCGGTACGGCGCGCGATCTCGCGGATGGCAAGCGCCATCTCGACGACGTGCTCGCGACTCTCGATGACGCAGGGGCCCGCGATGAGGACGAGCGGGTGCCCGCCGCCAACGGCGAGCGGGCCGATCTGCACGGGAGTCACGCCGTAATTATAGTAGGCGGTCGGCGGCAGGCCGCGAAGGGTGAAAACCCGCGCCTCGCCTGCCCGCGGCCTACTGCCTGTGGCCTACCGCGGTGACTCCAACTGCCGAGAGGGTCTCCGTCTTGTGCCGGTGCGCCGCTTCGACGAAGCTGGCAAACAGCGGATGCGGCCGGAGCGGCTTGGACTGGAACTCCGGATGGAACTGCACCGCGAGGAACCAGGGGTGCGACGGCAGCTCCGCAATCTCGACGAACGTGCCGTCGGGCGAGCGGCCGGACACGCGCATGCCCTTGGTCTGGAGGGCGGTTTCGTACACGCAGTTGAACTCGTACCGGTGCCGGTGGCGCTCGCGCACGAGCGACGTCCCGTAGATGCGCTGGGCCAGGGATCCGGGCGCCAGCTCGCAGGCGTAGCCGCCCAGACGCATGGTCCCCCCCAGTTCATCGACGCCGAGCAGGTCGCGCAGCTTGTAGATCACCTTGTGCGGAGCGTCTTCGTCGACCTCGGTGGAGTCGGCGCCCTCGAGGCCGCAGACGTGGCGGGCGAATTCGACCGTCGCCCACTGGAAGCCGTAACAGATGCCGAAGTACGGCACGTTGCGTTCCCGGGCGAATTCGGCCGCCTTCATCATGCCGCGGGTGCCGCGCGAGCCGAAGCCGCCCGGCACGAGAATCCCGTGCGCGTCGCCGAGGAGCGCCGTGCCCCCTTCCTTCTCGAGCGCCTCGGCTTCCACCCAGTTCAGCCGCACCCTGAGCTGGTGCGCGAAGCCGCCGTGGAACACCGCTTCGTTCAGGCTCTTGTACGAGTCCTCGTAGCCGGTGTACTTGCCGACGACGTGGATGGTGAGCTCGTCGATCGGGTTCTTGATCCGCTGGACCAGATCCCGCCATGCCCCCGTGCGCGCCTCGGTCAGCGGCAGCCCGAGCAGCTTGAGGATGATGCGGTCGAGCCCCTCCGCCGAGAGCACGAGCGGCACCTCGTAGATCGTCGAGACGTCCTTGGCGGTGATGACCGCCTCTTCGTTGACGTCGCAGAACAGGGCGATCTTGCGCTTGATGTCGGTGTCGAGGAAGCGGTCGGTCCGGCACAGGAGGATGTCCGGCTGAATGCCGATCGATCGGAGATCCCGGACGCTGTGCTGCGTCGGCTTGGTCTTCAGCTCGCCGGCGGTGCCGATGAACGGCACGAGCGTCAGGTGGATGTAGATCGTGTTCTCGCGCCCGACGTCGAGGCGGAACTGCCGGATCGCCTCGAGGAACGGCATGCTCTCGATGTCGCCGACGGTGCCGCCGATCTCGACGATCATGATGTCGACGTCGCGGGCGGCGGAACGGATCGCGTCCTTGATTTCGTTGGTGATATGGGGAATGACCTGCACGGTCCGGCCGAGGTAGTCGCCGCGGCGCTCCTTCTGGATGACCGATAGATAGATCTTGCCGGTCGTCCAGTTGCTGTCGCGGGTGGCGACCATGCTGGTGAACCGCTCGTAGTGCCCCAGGTCGAGGTCGGTCTCGGCTCCGTCGTCGGTGACGTAGACCTCGCCGTGCTGGTACGGGCTCATCGTGCCCGGGTCGACGTTGATGTAGGGGTCGAATTTCTGCAGGGCCACGCGGTAACCGTGATCCTCGAGCAGCCGGCCGATGGAGGCCGCCGCGAGCCCTTTGCCGAGCGACGACACCACGCCGCCGGTCACGAAGATGTATTTCACCGGCCGAGGAACCGAGGTCCCCGCCGCGCCACCTGGCGCGGTGGGGTGGTCATCAGATCGCTGCATCATCCCGCCTCATGCGCTCGTACCCACGGCCGTCTGCCGCCGCACGCGGTCCAGATCCTCAGGGGTGTCCACTTCGATCGATTCGTACTGGGTTTCCACGGTGACCATGCGGAATCCGTGCTCGAGCACGCGCAGTTGCTCGAGCGATTCCGCGGCCTCAAGCGGCGTCTGGGGAAGAGCAGTCACCGTCAGGAGAAACGGCCGCCGATAGGCGTACAACCCGAGATGCTTGTACACGGCGTGTAGGTGGCGTCCGGCTTCGACCGAACCCCGAACGAACGGGATCGGCGAGCGCGAGAAATAGAGCGCGTTCCCTCGCCTGTCGACAACGACTTTGACCACGTTCGGATTGCTCAGGTCGGTCTCGTCGCTGATGCGGCGCCGGACGGTCGACATCTGGATGTCCGGATCGCGCTCGAGCGGCGCGACGGCCTGGGAAATCACGTCGGGCTCGAGGAGCGGCAGGTCGCCCTGGACGTTCACCACAATGTCGCAGGCGAGATCGGCGGCCACTTCCGCAATCCGATCCGTGCCGGTGCGATGCGTCGGCTTCGTCATCCGCGCGACGCCGCCGAAGCGCTCGACCGCCGCGGCAATCCGCTCGTCGTCGGTCGCGACGATGACGGCATCCACGCCGGCCGCCGCCGCCGCGCGCCGATAGACGTGCTCGATCATCGGACGGCCGGCGATGTCGGCGAGAACTTTTGCGGGGCAGCGCGTCGACTGATACCGGGCGGGAATGACGACGACGGTGTGCAGCGTGTGTGACGTTCGTTCGAAAGGATTTCGGAACGATACGGGGTGCACGGCGAATCATAACACGGCGGTGCACGGTTTGGCGCTGGCTGTCCCACGTTCCGCGTGCGCGTTTCGCGATTCCGCGTGCGCGCGCGCGAAGGGACTGCAGACGTCGGAGACACGACCGAGATGGTAGAATAGGGCCGGATTTCTGATGAACTGGAAGTCGTACGCGGCGGTGTCGAGCGCGACGGTGCTCGCAGGGTGGCTGGCATCGACGCCGCCGGCGAATGCACCGGTCCAGACCGCGGCGACCGCGAGGCCGCAGCGACCGCCGAGGACCGATGCGTCATCCGACATCGAGCAGCAGGCGATACGGCTGCAAGCGCGGCTGCGGGCCGAACGCCTGTACGCGGAGCCGGCGCGCGATCCGTTCCGGTTTGCGCCGGCACGCGAACGGGTCGATGCGATCGAGCGAGTCCTGCCGGTGCCGGATCCGCCCGCAGGTCCAATCGACACCGCGCCGCCGGCGCCCCTGGTGTCGCTCTCCGGGATTGCCGAAGACACGGTGGACGGTGGCCTCCAGCGCACCGCCGTCCTGAGCGTCCGCCAGGGGGTCCTCCTCGCCCGCGAAGGGGACGAGATCCTTGGCTACTACCGCGTCGCCCGCATCGAGAGCGAGGCCGTCGAACTCGTTCCGCTCGGGACGGGGGCGCCGCGGCGTCTGACCCTCGGCACGTCTAGGAGCCTGTCCGAGTAATAGCATGGGTCGCGCGCATGGGGCTTGCGAGGCGAGATCAAGGCGCGAGGAGGAGGCGATGCCCGTGCGCATCGGCGACGCCGAGCAACGCCGAGCTCGCCCGCAACCCCCATGCGCCCTGCGGGTTCCGGCGGCGCACCGGCATCTGCGGCGTTGCCGCTCCTCGCCAATGCGCTCCGGCATTGCCTGCGTCGCGTCGCCTGGCATCTGCCGGCGCGGCGCTCGGAACGCGGCCCATGCTATTACTCGGACAGGCTCCTAGACCCTGACGATCCGCACGTCCCGGATCGCCTTGACCTCTCGCAGGTCGTCGAGCACCGCGGGAGCAATCGGCGCGACCTCGTCGACAATCACCACGCCGACGGCGTTCCGGCCTTCGCGGCCGAGCGCGAAGGTGGCGATGTTGACGCCGTGCCGGCCCAGGATGGTGCCGATCTCGCCGACAACCCCAGGCTGATCGTTGTTCCGAATCACGATCATCGTGCCGTCGAGCGGCGCCTCGATGCCGATGCCGTCGAGCAGCACCAGCCGCGGCGAGGTTCGTTCGAAGACCGCCCCTTCCACCCAGCGTTCGCCGTCGCTGGTGTGGAGCTTCACCGACATCAGGTTCGTGTAGTTCCGGGGCCGGCTGCTGCGCGACTCGACGATCTCGATTCCCCGGGCCGCGGCCACCTGGCGCGCGTTGACCGGCGTGACGCCCTCTTCGAGAATCGGCTTGAAGAGGCCGACGAGGATCGAGTCGACAATCATGTCGGTGCGGCCCTCGGCGAGCTCGCCGTAGTAGCGAACCCCGAGCGTGTGGGCCCGGCTCTCGTTCATCTGGGCGATGAAGAGACCGAGCCGCAGTCCCAGTTCGAAGAACGGCCGCAGGCGGATGAACTCCTCGGCGGAGACCGACGGAAAATTGACGGCGTTCCGGATGATGCCGTCCTTCAGGAAATCGCGCAGCGCCGCCGCCGTTTCCACGCCCACCAGCTCCTGACCTTCACGAGTGGACGCCGCAATGTGCGGCGTCGCCACCACCTGCGGCAGCTTCTGCAGCCGCGGATCGGAGGGCGGCTCGGTTTCGAAGACATCGAGGGCGGCGCCGGCCACGTGTCCCGATTCGATCGCGTCGGCGAGCGCGGACTCATCGATCAGATCGCCCCGGGCGGTGTTGACGATCCGGATGCCCTTCTTGGCCCGCGCCAGCCGATCGGCGTTGAGGAGCCTGCGGGTCTTCTCGTTGGAGGGCATGTGCAGCGACGCGTAGTCGGCGCGTGCGAAGAGATCGTCGAGCGACACGAGCTCGACGCCGAGGTCGGCGGCCACCTGCTCGGAAATGAACGGATCGTGGGCGATGATCCGCATGCCGAAGGCCGCGGCGCGGCGGGCGACCTCCTGCCCGATTCGCCCGAGTCCGGCGAGGCCGAGCGTCTTGTCGCGCAGCTCCTCGCCGAGGAACTTCTTCTTCTCCCACTTCCCCTGCTTCATCGCCGCGTCGGCGGCGGGGACGTGGCGTGCCAGGGCGAGCATCAGGGCGAGGGCCAGTTCCGCCACGCTGATGCTGTTCGCGCCGGGCGCGTTCATGACGACGATCCCCCGCGCGCTGGCGGCGGTGACGTCGACATTGTCCACACCGGTGCCGGCGCGGGCGATGACACGCAGGCGCGGTGCGGCGGCAATGAGTGGAGCGGTGACCTTGGTCGCGCTGCGCACAACGAGCGCCTCGGCGTCCGCGAGATCACCGGTGAGCTGGTCGGGTGTTCGCCCGGTACGGGCGTCGACTGCCCATCCTTCCGCGCGGAGCAAACTGAGCGCGGACGCGGGCAGGTCGTCGGCAACAACGATTTTCAACGGCGTGACCTGGGAAATGTGTGGTTAGTGATGTGTGAGTGGCGGTGTGTACGACGAGTCACACATCGCCAATCGCGAATGCAGAAAGTATAATCTGCGACGGCCGCACTAGAATGGTGCAAACCGCTGGAATCTTCGGATTCGCGTGGAATTGCGGCGCGCGGTCGCCCTTTTTCAACAGAGTTTTCAACAGAAACTGTGCGTAACCCGCACCGGGTGTGCGGGATATCGCCCTAAACGGCAGGACGGGAATGAAACGAAAAGTCACCATCGTCGGCGGCGCCGGCAATGTCGGCGCAACGGTCGCGCGGGCGATCGCGGAACGGGAGCTGGCCGATGTCGTCCTCATCGACATCGCCGACCAGAAGGCGAGCGGCGTGGCGCTCGACATGTACGAGACGTGCCCGATTCTCGGATCCGATTCGCGGATCATCGGTGGCGGCGACTGGGGCGCCGCCGCCGGCTCCGATATCGTCGTCATCACGTCGGGCAAGCCGCGCAAGCCGGGAATGAGCCGCGACGATCTCGTGCGTGACAATTTTGACATCATGAAGAGCATCGCGCCGAAGGTCGCGGAGCACTGTCCGAAGAGCATCGTCATTCCGGTGGCGAACCCGCTCGACGCGATGGCACAGGCGCTCTACCGGCTGACGAAGTTCCCCCGCGAGCGCGTCATCGGCATGGCGGGTGTGCTCGATTCAGCGCGCATGAGTACCTTCATCGCGATGGAGCTGAACGTGTCGGTGGAGAACGTCCACGCGTTCGTGCTGGGCGGACACGGCGACACGATGGTGCCGCTCGCGCGCTACAGCACGGTCGCGGGCGTTCCGATCACGGAGTTGTTGCCGAAGGACCGCATCGACGCGATTGCCAGCCGAACGGCCAACGGCGGCGCAGAAATCACGAAGCTGGTCGGGACGAGCGCCTGGTACGCGCCCGGGGCGGCGGTTGCCGAGATGTGCGAGGCGATTCTGCTCGACAAGAAGAAGATCCTGCCGTGCTCGGTCTTCCTGCAGGGGGAGTACGGGATTCGCGATCTGTTCGTCGGGGTGCCCACCAAGCTCGGCGCCCGGGGCGTGGAAGAGATCTTCCAGATCACGCTGACGCCGGAGGAAGACGCGGCGCTCAAGAAGTCGGCGGCGGCCGTGAAGGAGCTCGTCGACGTCATCGGGATGTAAGAAGCCTCGGGTCGCTGGCCTCGGACCGCAGTGCTGCGGCTCGAGGCCAGTCGGGTTCAGGCCTCCGGTCGCATGTGCGCCGACAGCCGCTTGAGCGCGCGGCTGACGGCCATGCGCGCCGCGTCGACGCTCACCAGGCCGAAGCGCTGCGCGATCTCCGCCAGGCTCCACTGCACCTCCACGCGCGCCACGATCATCCCGCGTTCGCGCGGTTTCAGCTCACCGAGGGCCCGGCGGTATCGCTCGTACGATTCGGCCTGGATGGCGAACTCGAGCGGCGAGGTGTTGTCCCCCGGATGCTCCTCGTCGAGCGGCGCCGCCGCCGGGTGGCGCGCCACCCGCCGCACCTCGTCGCGGATGCGGTTGACGACCGACTGCCGCAGGTACGCCTGCATGGCGCCGACGTGCCGCGGCTCGAACGTGTCGAGCCGCTGGAGCGCGTGCAGCACCGCCTCCTGCACGAGGTCGCCCGTGTCAATGGCGCCGCGGGCCGCCGTTGGCAGCCGTCCGTGCGCCCACCGGGTGAGCGCCGGCAGGCAGCGCTGGAGGAGCGCCTCCACGGCGAGCCGGTCGCCTCCGCGGGCCCGGATGACGAGCTCGAGGGTCGGCTCGTCGCTCAGGAGCGGGTCGACAGGTTTGTCGACCGGAGGACTTGGCCGGGGAGGGCGGTCAGTCATCGGTGCGGGTGCGTGGGTCAGCATCATAGTGCTCCTCAGGGGCCAAGATCGCCGGAAACCCCTGTTGTGTGTATTAACGACAGAGACGGTCTCGACCGAACAGACTGCGACGGTGTAACCCTGCTATCCTCTGGCCGGCATGGTCGGGACGACCGTTTCCCATTACCACGTGACCGGCAAGCTCGGAGTGGGCGGGATGGGGGTCGTCTACGAGGCGGTCGACACCCGTTTGGGAAGGGCGGTTGCCCTCAAGTTCCTTCCCGCGGAGCTCGCCGGCGACCCCGACGCAACCCGCCGCCTTCGCCGCGAGGCGCAGACGATTGGCGGCCTCAATCACCCGAACATCTGCACCATCTACGAGTTCGACGAATACGACGGTGCGACCTTCATTGCCATGGAACGCGTGGAGGGGCGGAATCTCAAGCTCCACATGGCGCAGCGCCCGCTCTCGACGGCCGACGTCGTGGCGATTGCCCTGCAGGTCACGGCGGCGCTGGACGCCGCGCACGCCGCCGGGGTCGTGCACCGCGACATCAAGCCGGGCAACATCATGGTTGGGCCCGGCGGCAGGGTGAAGGTGCTCGACTTCGGGCTCGCCCGCCGCTTCACGCTCCCCGGCTCGGGTGAGGTGATGCTTGGAGGCTCGACCATCCCGGGCCGGCCGATCGGCACCGCCAACTACATGGCGCCCGAGCGGATCCTGCAGTTGCCGCTGGATCCACGGAGTGACTTGTTCTCGCTGGGGGTCGTGACCTACGAAATGGCGACGGGGAGGCTGCCGTTTGGGGGAGCCTCCCCGTCCGATACGGTCACCAAGATCCTTGAAGAAGCCCCGATTTCGCTGACGCAGTTGTCGCCCGATCGCCCCGTGCATCTGGAGCGGATCGTTGCGCGGCTGCTTGCCAAGCGCGCCGAGGATCGGTTCCAGTCAGCCGCCGAACTGCGCACGGCGCTTCAGGAGGTTGCCAACACGCCGAAGACCTCCATCCTGCGCCAGTTCATCGAGCGCCTGCGGTGATCGCGCTCGCTCGTGCCGTTATTAATGTGGGTTCTCCCTTATCTTCCGATTGACTGTCGGTTCGGCCTCGCTAGAGCCCAGGGCGTCGTCTCCCCACACCACGACGACCCTGCCCGCGGCGACGGCCGTTGATGCCACTTGCACCCCATTGACGTAGACGACGAACAATCCACCCGGTCCACCGTCGAGTCCATCGCGTCCCGCACCGGCGCTGGCACCGCCGCTGGCACCGCCGTGGCGAACCTTCCAGTGAACGCTCCCGCCGCCGCCGAACTCACCGTATCCCATAAGTGCCTCCTGACTCAGCCGTTCGAGGCTGAGGACCTTCGTACACGTGGTAACGACCGCGACTCGAGATTCGAACGTCAGCCGAGAACTCGTCGAATGCTGGGACGGCCTGCAAAGGCGGCGCGGTCGCCAACGTCGAGCCCCGCTTGGAGCGCCTCGAGAATCGTTCTCGCCAGAGCCGCTTCAGCGGCCGCTGGCGCCTGGTCGCCCAGTTCCCTCAGCGTGACGCTCCGCCAGTAGTGGATCTCGGCCCGGAGCTCGGCGCCGACGGTCTGTCCGTCGGCATCCGCTGGAATGGCCATCAGCAGGCGCAGCGCTTCGCCGGCGCGTCGTTCCTGAAGCGCGATCTGCGCCAGGAACAGCCGGCACCGTGCGGCGAGCGGGGCACGGCCCATTCGCGCGGCTTGTTCCAAGCTCGATTGAACAGCGGCTCGACCCCGCGCAGCGCGTCCGACGAGGGCAGTCACAAGGCCCAGGTAGGCACGCGCTTCAACGGCGGCGGCGTCGGGAAAGCTCCCACTCCACAGCGCGGCGGCGCGCCCGAAGGCGGCCTGCGCGTCCGAGAGCCGCCCGCGCTCGTACGCCAGCTCGCCGGTGGTCAGCAGCAGGAGCGGAAAGAGCTCGTCGCCCTGGCGAACCGCACCGGTGACCCGCTTTAGCGCCTCCTCGGCGCCGGGCACATCGCCCAGACGGATTCGCAGCCGGGCCCGGTGCATCTCGGCCGCCGTGCTTGCGGGTCCAGGACCATGCGCGAGCGCCTCGTCGAGCAAGGCGAGCGCGGCGGAATACCGGCCGGTTTCGATGTGGGAGCGGGCGCGGTCGACTGTCACCGACGTGATGTCGTCGTCCAGATTGCGTTCCCGAAGAATCGCGAGCGCCCGGTTCAGCTCACGCTCGGCATCCATATGCTGTCCCACCTGCCGGTAGTACGCCGCGATGACCTGCAGCGCGAATGCCTCGAAGTTCTTGTCTCCGAGTTCCTGCAGGACCGCCAACGCGTTCTGCGCGTCCCGAAGGGCGGCAGCGGGATCGGAGCCGTATTCGATGCGGAGCGCCGCTCCGTTGGCCTGCTGCTGGGCGGCACGGTGTTGGTCCCCGAGCGCTTCGTACATCGCCGCGCTCGCCTGGTAGTAGCCGGCCGCCTCGGTGCGGTTGCCAAGGCGTATGTGTGCCACGCCGAGGTTGAACAGCAGCAGCGGCTCCAGCGCGGCGTTTCCGACGGCACGAGCGGAGGTCAGCGCCTGCTCCCAGACCGCCGTCGCGTCCGTGAATCGGCCCTGGGCGGCCGCCGTGAGTCCCACGTAGTACTTCCCCCGCGTCAGGTTGAATTCGTAGCGCGCGTCCTCGAGCGTTGCGAGCGCGGCCTCCGCCTGACGCCCTGCATCCGCACGCTCGGCGGCCGACCCGGTCCGCAGGACGTCCGCGAGACACCAGCGGGCCTGGGCCTCACCGGCAGCGTCCTGCAACGTCTGGTACGCCTCGAGCGCAAGCCGACCGTCGGCGCGCGCCTGGGGTGGGTCATTGAGACGGCTCGGACTGTACAGCCGGCAGAGTTCCAGGTGAGGCCTGACGAGCCGACCGTCGAGCGTCAGGACGGCGCGATAGGCGTCGACCGCCTCGGCTGTCCTCAGTTGCCGGTCGAGGAACGCGGCCCACTCCATCCGCCAACTCGGTTCCTGCGGATAGCGCGTCAGCAGTTCGGTGTACCTCGCTTCAGCGGTCGTCACGTCGCGGCGGACTTCGGCCGCGATCGCCTCGACCAGCAGCCGCTCGAGGGGCGGCGTATCCGGCAGCAGTTGACGGAGGGCGCGCTCGGCGGCGTCGAGGGCGGTCTTGTCTTGTCGCATCATCCACGCGGCGCGGCTCCGCCACGCGTGGATGAGGGAGCGCCGCGCGTCCTGTTCCAGCGTGGCCGCGAACGCGTGCAGGGCGCGGGAGTACTCCTGCTGGTCGTAGGCGTCGATTCCCCGCTCGAACTCGCTCGCCGCGTCGAGCGTGCTGAACCGCGCCGTTGGGGACGAGGGCTCCGGGCCCGCCAGGGAGCGGATTGCCGCGGCAGCGCGAGCACGAGCCGGGCCGCTCCGGACGAAGTGGCCGTGCACCGCCTCCGCCAGCGGCGCCACGAGTCCGTAGACGGTCGCCTTCATCAACGACGAGAGCACGGGCGGTGTCTCGAAGGTAGCCGTGTTCGTTGCCGTGTCGACGTCCCGGAATTCCACTCGCGCCAGCCAGGCGCCGTTCTCGTACAAGAGCGTCGGCACGATGATCACGTCGGCGCCGCCGTGCATCGCGATCGCCTGCAGCGCCTCGCGGCTCGACACATCGCCTCGGCCCTGACGGAAGCGGCGGACGATCTGCACCAGGCGCTCGTAGGGCAGCACGCGGACGACGCCCGAGTCGGCCAGTTGCGCCGTCAGCTCCTGCGTGAGCGCCATCCGGTACGAATCAAGTTCGGCGTACCCGGTCTGGTTGACCACGGGCGCGACGGCTACAGGGATGCGCTCGACGGGCCAGAAGATCCAGAGCGGCGCGCCAGCCAGCACCGCGAGGAGGGCTCCGGTGGCAGCGGTCGAGCGTCTGGTCCAGCGAGGCCGCCGCGCCGCCGGTGCCACGTCGATCCGTGGCAGCGGCTCGGTCCGGAGATCGAGCGGCAGCGTCCGTCCTTGCAGCCGCCGCAGCGCTCGCGCGAGATCTCGCGCGGTCTGAAAGCGCACCGCCGGATCCTTGTGGAGCGCGCGAAACACGAGCTGCTCGAGCGCCTCGGACACCTCGGATCGGCGCGGGCGCAGCGGCGCCGGCGGCTCGTCCCTGATCGCGTGCGCGATCGCCTCCGGATACCCGCCCTTGAAGGGCGCGTCGCCGGCCAGCATCTCGTACAGCACCGCTCCGAGCGCCCAGATGTCGCTGCGCGCGTCGGCCTCCTCCCCCCGCACCTGCTCGGGCGACATGTAGGCAATCGTGCCGATCGTCGATCCTTCGAGCGTGAGCTTGAGACGCGCGTCAGCGAACTTGGCGAGTCCGAAGTCGAGGATCCGCACGCCGTCCTCGGTGAGCATCAGGTTGCCCGGCTTGATGTCGCGGTGAATGACGCCCTGCGCGTGCGCCTTGGCGAGTCCTTCGGCGATCTGTGCTGCGAGGTCGAGCGCCTCCTCCACGTTCAGAGGACCCCGCTCGAGACGCGCCTTGAGCGTCTCGCCCTCGTAATGCGCCATCACGATGAAGAGCTGGCCGTCGTCGGAGGTGCCGATATCGTGGATCGTGCAGATGTTGGGGTGGTCGGTGGCGGAAGCGGCCTGCGCCTCCCGGATGAAGCGCTCCTTGGCGCTCTCGTCGCGGCTCCACTGCGGCGGCAGGAACTTCAGCGCGACCCGCCGGCCCAGGCGGCTGTCGCGCGCGGCATACACGAGGCCCATGCCGCCGCCGCCAAGGCGTGCGACGACCTCGTAGTGCGCGACTGTCCGGCCAACGAGCGGGTCAGCGGGGGTCTGATCCACCGGCGAGTCTCCTCGTCCAGAGGCAGACGACTGAACAGCGAGTCGGCGGCTATCATACGCGGTTCCGGCCCGCGGATGTTCACTTTGGCGCCCTCCGGCGTTGATAGCCACAGAAGGAGGGAATGCCAGATGGTGAATCGTCAATTCGTCGTAGCCGGCTGCACGGTCGCGGTGGTCGTCCTGCTGGTGGCCTCGTCCGCCCTGGCGTGGTCGTCGCTTGCTCGCACCAACCACTTGTCCTTCAACACAGCGGTCGCGCTGCCGGGCGTGGTGCTCAGCCCGGGCGCCTACACGTTCCAGGCGGGTCCCCAGGGCACCAACCCGAACATCGTCCGCGTCACCACCCGCGACGGACGACGGGTCTTGTTCACGGGGTTTACCACTCCGGTTGCGCGGCCGCACGACAGCCGGAGCCTGCTCGTGTCGGTCGGTGAGGCGCCGGCGGGGCAGCCGAAGCCGATCATCGCGTGGTATCCGGTCGATTCGAGCGTCGGGTACCAGTTTCGCTACTAGGCGCCGCCGCGGTGCGAGGGGACCATGTTCCCTCGCACCGTCGCACCATCGGACGCACCGTCGCACCCCGCACCATCGCACCATCGCACCGTCGCCTCCGCTCGTGTAAGATCAGAGCCTGTTTGCGGCGCGACATTCCTAACCCAGACGTTCTCCAGTGAAAATCCACGAGTACCAGGCAAAATCAGTCTTGGCGCGGTTCGGTGTGCCCGTCCCGCGCGGCGAGGTGGCGTTCTCGGCGGTCGAGGCGGGCGAGATCGCACGGCGGCTCGGCGGCAGCGTCGTGGTCGTCAAGGCGCAGATCCACGCGGGGGGCCGCGGCAAGGGCGGCGGCGTCAAGCTGGCGAAGTCGCCGGACGAGGCCGAGCAGGTCGCGAAGCAGATGATCGGGATGACGCTCGTCACCCACCAGACCGGCCCCGAGGGGCGGACGGTGAGCCGCGTGCTCATCGAAGAGGGACTGCAGATCGAGCGCGAGCTGTACGTGAGCGTCCTCGTCGATCGCGCGGCGGCGTGTCCGGTCGTCATTGCGAGCGCCGCCGGCGGCATGGACATTGAGGAGGTGGCCGCGAAGGAGCCGCAGAAGATCCTGAGGGAGTACGTGGATCGCGGCACGGGCATCATTCCGTTCCAGGCGCGCAAGCTCGCCTTCGGCATGGGACTCGAGGGCGGCGCCGCGCAGAAGCTCGTCAAGCTGCTCGACGGCGTCTACCGGGCGTTCATCGAGACCGACGCGACCCTCATCGAGGTCAATCCGCTCATTCTGACCAAGGGTGGCGACCTGCTCGCGCTCGATGCGAAGGTCAGCTTCGACGACAACGCGGTCTTTCGCCACCCCGACCTGCGGGAGCTGCGCGACCTCGGTGAGGAGGATCCGCTGGAGGTGGAGGCGTCGAAGTTCTCCCTCAACTACATCCGACTCGACGGCAACATCGGCTGCATGGTGAACGGCGCCGGCCTGGCGATGGCCACGATGGACATCATCAAGCTGGCGGGAGGCGAGCCGGCGAATTTTCTCGACGTCGGCGGCGGCGCCAACGCCGAACAGATCCGGAACGCCTTCAAGATTCTCATGTCGGACAAGCACGTCCGGGCGGTGCTCATCAACATCTTCGGCGGCATTCTCCGCTGCGATGTGCTGGCGCAGGGCGTCATCGCCGCCGTCACGGAACTGGGCGTCCCCGTGCCGATCGTCATCCGGATGGAGGGGACCAACGTCGAGGAGGGGAAGCGGATGCTGAAGGAGAGCGGCCTGAACTTCACGACGGCCGACTCGATGGGCGAAGCGGCACAGACGGTCGTGGCGCTCGCGGGTGCGCGCTGACGTGGCGATCCTCCTCGACGGGAACACGAGGCTGATCGTGCAGGGCCTGACCGGCCGCGAAGGGACGTTCCACGCCAGGCAGGCGGCGGCGTACGGGACGACCGTGGTCGGGGGTGTGACGCCGGGCAAGGGCGGCACCGTGCACGAAGGGTGGCCGATATTCGACACCGTGCACGACGCGATGCGCGAGACCGGGGCGAATGCCACCGTCATCTTCGTGCCGCCGCCGTTTGCCTCCGACGCCATCATGGAGGCAGCCGACGCCGGCATCCCCCTGGCCGTCTGCATCACCGAGGGCATTCCCGTGGTCGACATGCTCCGGGCGTTGACCTTCATGGAGGGCAAGCCGATGCGCCTGGTCGGCCCGAACTGTCCGGGCGTCATCTCGGCGGGGAAGGCGAAGGCCGGGATCATCCCCGGCCACATCTGCCGCGAGGGTCGAATCGGGATCGTCTCGAAGAGCGGTACGCTGACCTACGAGGCGATCCATCAGTTGACGCGCGTCGGCATGGGCCAGACGACGTGCATCGGCATCGGCGGCGATCCGCTGATTGGCACCAGCTTCATCGACGCGTTGCGCCTGTTTGTCGGCGACCCGGAGACCGACGCCGTGGTCATGATCGGGGAGATCGGCGGCTCGGCCGAGGAGGACGCGGCCGCGTTCATCGGGCGCGGCTTCAGAAAGCCGGTGGTCGGCTTCATCGCGGGCCAGACGGCGCCGCCGGGGCGCCGCATGGGACACGCCGGCGCGATCATCGCCGGCGGCAAGGGGACCGCCGCCGAGAAGATGGCCGCGCTCGGTGCGGCGGGCGTCCATGTCGTGAAGAGTCCGGCCGATATGGGCGCCAAGATGCGGGAGGTACTGGGCTGACGGCCCGACGCCAATGCTCATGGAACGCACGCTTGCCATCATCAAACCTGACGCCGTCGAGGGGCGTCTCGCGGGCAGAATCGTGGCGCGCATCGAGGAGGCCGGGTTCACGATTCGCGCGATGCGCCTGCAGCAGCTCACGAAGACGGAGGCGGAGGGGTTCTACGCGGTGCACCGCGAGCGGCCGTTCTTCGGGACGCTGACCGACTTCATGTCGTCGGGGCCGTGCGTGCTGCTGGCGCTCGAGGCGCCGGACGCGATCCGGAAGTGGCGCGCCCTGATGGGCGCGACCGACCCGGCGAAGGCCGAGGCGGGCACGCTGCGGAAGGAGTTCGGACGCTCGATCGAGCGGAACGCCACGCACGGGTCCGACGCGCCCGAGACGGCGGCGTTCGAGCTGGGATACTTCTTCCGCGGCATGGAGATGCGCTAGGCCGGGCCGTGGGCGTCAGGCTCCGGGCTGTGGGCGTCGGGCGCTGATCTGTGGGTCGAATTCTCATCGTGCTCGGCCTCGTGCTGGTGGGGGTTGGCGTGCTCGTCAACCTGGGCATCCCGATCGGTCGGCTGCCCGGCGACATCTCAGTGCGCCGCGGGAACTTTTCGTTTTACTTTCCCCTGACCACGTCGATAATTGCGAGTATTCTCCTCACGCTGCTGTTGATGTTCCTGGGCAGGCGCTGACCAGCCAGGCGCCGAGAGGCCAAGACCCAGAGCCCAACGCCCAACGCCCAATTTCGAGAGAGTGCGTACATGCCGTCGATCAAAGCCGACAAGTGGATCAAGAGGATGGCGCTCGAGCACCGGATGATCGAGCCGTTCGAGGACCGGCAGGTGCGTGCCGGCGTCGTGTCGTACGGCCTCTCGTCCTACGGGTACGACATCCGCGTGACCGACGAGTTCAAGGTGTTCACGAACATCAACAGCACCGTCGTCGACCCGAAGAACTTCGATCCGCGGTCGTTCGTCGACGTGAGGGCGGACGTCTGCATCATTCCGCCCAACTCGTTCGCGCTGTCACGGACGCTCGAGTACTTCCGCATCCCCCGCGACGTGATCACGGTGTGCGTCGGCAAGTCGACCTACGCCCGCTGCGGCCTGATTGTCAACGTCACCCCGTTCGAACCCGAGTGGGAGGGCTACGTCACGCTGGAGATCTCGAACACGACGCCGCTCCCGGCCAAGGTGTACGCCAACGAGGGGATCGCCCAGGTGCTCTTCTTCCAGAGCGACGAGGTATGCGAGGTGTCCTACGCGGACAAGAAGGGAAAGTACCAGCGCCAGCAGGAACTGACGCTGCCGAAGCTGTAGAATTGGAAAGAATGCTCCGCCCGTTCCGCACGGTCTCTCCCACGGTCGATCCCTCGGCGTTTGTCGACTCCAGCGCGCAGGTCATCGGCGACGTCCACGTGGGCGCCGAGAGCAGCATCTGGATGAACGCCGTCGTGCGTGGCGACGTCAACTACGTCAGGATCGGCGCGCGCACGAACGTGCAGGACCTGGCCCTCGTGCACGTCGTGAGCAACACGCACCCGACGCTGATTGGCGATGCGGTCACGGTGGGGCACGGCGCGATGGTGCATGGGTGCGCCATCGAGGACCGGTGCCTCATCGGGATGGGCGCGATTCTGCTGAGCGGCTGCCGGATCGGCGCGGGCTCCATCGTGGCGGCCGGCGCGCTCGTGCCGGAAGGGATGGTCGTGCCGCCCGGGTCGATGGTGATGGGGATGCCGGCGACGGTGCGGCGCCCCCTCACCGCCGAGGAGGCCGCTTCCATCCTGTGGTACGCGGACAACTACGCGCGCTACCGCCTCGACTTCCGGGCCGAGCACGTCCCCGCATAGCGTCCAGATGCCAGGCACTGCGCCGCCGAGCGGCATGCGCGACTTCCTGCCGGAAGACGTACGGCGCCGCGAGTACGTGATCGGGATCATCAAGCGCGTCTACGAGCGGTACGGCTTCGAGCCGCTCGAGACGCCGGCGGCGGAGAATCTCGAGACGCTCCTCGGCAAGTACGGCGAGGAGGGCAACAAGCTCATCTTCAAGATTCTCCGGCGGGGCGAGCACGAGGCGACGGGGCAGGCCGACCTCGCGCTGCGCTACGACCTGACGGTGCCGCTCGCGCGGGTGGTGGCGCAGTACCAGGCGAAGCTGCCGCGGCCGTTCAAGCGGTACCAGATTCAGCCGGTGTGGCGCGCCGACCGCCCGGGACGGGGGCGGTTCCGCGAGTTCTACCAGTGCGACGTCGACTCGCTCGGGTCGACCTCGCCCCTCGTCGAAGCCGAGCTGTGCGGCGCCGTGTCGGATGCTTTAACCGAACTAGGGTTTAAGGGTTTTCGCTTTCGGATCAACCATCGACGAAGACTCACGCGGTTGCTACGGGCGTTTCGCATTCCGCCAGAACTACACGAGCGCGCACTCGTCGCATTGGACAAGTTGGACAAGGTGGGCCCTGATGGCGTCGCTGCCGAGTTGAGGAACGGGGGATTGGGGGCTGACTCCGTGAAGGCGTTTCTTGCATTCTACGGTCTCGTTCAAACAGCGCCTGGCACGTACGGCGCCGATGTCAGCCTTCTGGCGTTGGACATGAGTGAAAGCGCCAGCTCCAACACGATGGCCGAGTCAGACGAGATGTCAGCAGCAGAGAATCTAAGGGCGATCCTTGAGCTCACGAAAGGCACATCGGCGGAATCTCGAATGCACTACGACCCGTTTTTGGCCAGAGGCTTGTCTTACTACACGGGCGCGATCATGGAGGTGAACGTCGCCGATCTGGCCGGGAGCCTGGGCGGCGGCGGCCGCTATGACAACCTGGTCGGGATGTTCTCGGGCCAGCATATTCCGGCCTGCGGCTTCTCGCTCGGGCTCGAGCGAATCCTGGTCGTGATGACCGAGCGCGGCATGTTTCCGCCGTCGCTGGCCACCTCGCCGGCCGACGTCATGGTGGCCACCTTCGACGCCGCGGGCGCGGGCCCGGCCATGCGCGTGGCCGGCGTGCTGCGCGGCGCCGGCCTGCGGGTCATGGTCTATCCGGACCCGGACAGAATCGGCAGGCAAATCAAGTACGCTGACGGGCGGGGGATTCCGTTCGTGGCGATACTCGGCGAGGACGAAATCAAGGCAGGCACCGTGACGGTGAAGAATCTGGCGCGACAGACGCAGCGGACCTACCAGCAGTCGGCGGCTGGCGCCGCCATCCGCGAGGCATTGACCGGGCGTGGCTGAGCCGCTCGGTACGCTCACGCGCACCCACAGCTGCGGCGCGCTGCGCCTCGAGGACGTCGGGGCCGACGTGGTGCTGCTCGGCTGGGTGCACCGGGTCCGCGACCTGGGCGGCCTGCTGTTCGTGGACATCCGCGACCGCGCGGGCCTCACGCAGGTCGTCTTCGACAAAGACGATGAGGCGCTGATGGCGAAGGCCAAGCGCCTCCGGTCGGAGTTCGTGATCGGGGTGGAGGGACGCGTGCGGCGCCGCTCCCCCGACACGGTCAATCCGAAGCTCGTGACCGGCGACGTCGAGGTCGTCGTTCGGCGGCTGGCGCTGCTGAACGAGGCGCGGACGCCGCCGTTCCCGGTGGCCGACGACACGCCGGTCTCCGAGGACGTGCGGCTCAAGTACCGGTATCTCGATCTGCGGCGGCCGCGCCTGCAGGCGAACATCGGCCTGCGGCACCGCGTGACGACGGCGATCCGGCAGTTCTTCGACGCGAACGGGTTCTGGGAGATCGAGACGCCGATCCTCACCAAGTCGACGCCAGAAGGGGCGCGCGACTACCTGGTGCCGAGCCGTGTGCACCCCGGCGAGTTCTACGCGCTGCCGCAGTCGCCGCAGCTCTTCAAGCAGATCCTGATGATCGGCGGCGTCGAGCGCTACGTGCAGATCTGTCGGTGCTTCCGCGACGAGGATCTGCGCGCCGACCGGCAACCCGAGTTCACGCAGGTGGACGTGGAGATGTCGTTCGCGCGCCCCGAGACGATCTTCGGCGTCATCGAGCCGCTCATGCTCGAGGTGTTCCGCGTCATCGACAAAGAGATCGCGATTCCCTTCCCGCGCATGGGGTATGCCGAGGCGATCGCGACGTACGGGTCTGACAAGCCCGACCTGCGCTGCGGGATGCCGATCCAGGACCTCCGCGACCTGTTCCGCGAGTCGCCGTTCCGGGTGTTCAAGGAGATCGTGGCCGGAGGCGGTACGGTGCGGGGCGTCCTGGTGAAGGAGGCGTCGGCCTACTCCCGCAGCGAAGTCGACGGCATCGTCGAGCTGGCGAAGCAGCTCGGCGCGGCCGGACTCGTCTGGGCGCGGCGGACCGCCGACGGCGCGATCACGAGCTCGATCATGAAAGCGCTTGGCGAGGAGGGCGTGCGGGGGCTGCTCGACGGCGCCGGGGCGGCCCAGGGCGACCTGTTGCTCGTGGCCGCGGGGGAGCCGGACGCCACGAGCCGGCTGCTCGGCCAGCTCAGGCTGAACCTGGCCCGGCAGAAAGGGCTGCTCGATCCGAACGAGTACGCGTTCACCTGGGTGGTGGACTTTCCCTTGCTCGAGTGGAACCCGGAGGAGCGGCGCTACGTCTCGATGCACCATCCGTTCACCGCGCCGCACGACGAGGACCACGATCGCCTCGAGGCCGAGCCGGGCCGGGTGCGGGCCAAGGCCTATGATCTGGTGCTGAACGGCAGCGAGATCGGCGGCGGCAGCATCCGCATCCACGACGCGACGCTGCAGCGGCGCATCTTCTCCCTGCTCAACATCAGTCCGGAGGAGGCGAAGCTGCGGTTCGGGTTCTTTCTGGAAGCGCTCGAATACGGGACGCCGCCGCACGGCGGCATCGCCCTCGGCCTCGACCGCCTGTGCGCGATTCTGGCGGGCGAGGGCTCGATTCGCGAGGTCATCGCGTTCCCGAAGACGGCGAACGCCGTCGATCTGATGTCCGCCGCGCCGTCGCCGGTCGATCGAAGACAACTGAGGGAGCTGCACATCACGACCAGGCAATGAGGAAGATCGATCTGCCCGAAGACCGCCTCGAGACGCTCTACGGGGCGCACGACGCCAATCTGAAGCACATCGAATTGCTGCTGAACGTCGACATCCGCACGCACGGCGCCCAGTTGACCGTGGCAGGCGCGCCCGCCGACGAGCAGCGCGCGCAGCTCCTCTTCGACCAGTTGCGCGCCCTCATGGAGGAGGGGTACGCGCTCGACAACGGCGACGTCAAGACGGCCACCGAACTGCTGGCCGAGAACGCCGACCTCGACCTGCGCGCCTACTTCATGAAGGGGACCGACCGGCCGGCGACGCGCCGCCGCGTCAATCCGAAGAGCGTCAACCAGCGGAAGTATCTCGACGCCATCGATCGCTTCGACATCGTGTTCGGCGTCGGCCCGGCCGGAACGGGCAAGACGTATCTGGCCATGGCGCAGGCGGTGAGCTGCCTGGTGGCGAAGAAGGTGAGCCGCATCGTCCTGGCGCGCCCGGCGGTCGAGGCGGGGGAGAAACTCGGATTCCTTCCCGGCGACCTGCAGGAGAAGGTCAACCCGTACCTGCGGCCGCTGTACGATGCGCTCTTCGACATGATGGATTCGGAGAAAGCGACCCGGCTCATCGAGCGCGGGGTGATCGAGGTGGCGCCGATCGCGTTCATGCGCGGCCGTACGCTCAACGACGCGTTCGTGATCCTGGACGAGGCGCAGAACACCACCTCCGAGCAGATGAAGATGTTCCTGACACGCCTCGGCTTCGGATCGAAGGCGGTGGTGACCGGCGACATCACGCAGATCGATCTGCCGAGCCCGCGCATGTCGGGGCTGGTCGAGGTGCTCAAGATCGTCAAGGACGTGGACGGGATCGGCTTCGTCTACTTCGACGAGAAGGACGTCGTGCGGCACAAGCTGGTGCAGCAGATCGTCAAGGCGTACGAGATCTACACGAACGGCTCCCGCTCCAATGGATGAGGAGCCCCCCTCGCGCCTGCGCGTCGAGGTCGTGACGCCCGCCGAGGTGCGCGCCCCGGGGCTTGCGCGCTGGCTCGCCTCGGTCGCGCCGGCGCGGGTGCGTGGTGTGGTCACGGTGGCCGTCGTGCCGGACGGCCGCGTCCGTCTGCTCAACCGGCGATATCGCCGCAAGAATCGCGCCACCGATGTCCTTTCGTTTCCCGCCTCCGCCGATTGGCGGTGGCGGAGCGGGTCGTCCGAGGAACGCGGATACCTGGGCGATGTCGTCATCGCCGCCGGCATGGCCCGGCGGCAGGCGCGGGCGGCGGGGCATTCGCTCCGGACGGAAGTGCGCATCCTGGCTCTGCACGGGCTCCTCCACCTCCTTGGCTATGATCACGAGCACGACGCGGGAGAGATGGCTCGACTGGAGGCTCGGCTGCGCACCCGCGGGGGCCTGCGTGAAGGCCTGATCGAGAGGCATCGGTGACTCCGCTCGCCCTGTTCCTGCTCGCGTGCGCGACCGTGTTCCTCGGGTCGGTGCAGGCGGCGTTCAGCGCGCTGATGCGCCTCTCGCTCCGGCTGATGGCCGAGCGCGGCGGCCGTAGCGACCGGCTCGGCCGCTACCTGGACGACCCGCTGCAGCTCTTCATCCCCGCGCGGATCCTGATCGGTCTGTGTACCGTCGTGGCCGGCGTGCTGATCGCGCGCCTCAGCACGATGGGCGACGCCTGGTCGATCTCGACGTTCTTCGTCTCGCTCGTCGCGTTCGTCATCGTCTGCGAGCACCTGCTGCCGATGCTGGTCGCTCGTCGTGGCCCCGAGCAGGTCCTCGACGTGCTCCTCCCGGCCTTCGGTCCCCTGGCGCGGCTGATGCGGCCGGTGACGCTGACGCTCATCGATCTGGCCGGCGTCGGCGGCGACCGCGCCGAGGAGGAGACGGGCGCCGACGCCGACGGCGCCGCGAAGGAGCCGGCCGCGGCCGAAACCGGGGACGCCGAAGGCGCCATCTCCGAAGAGGAGGGGCGTGAGCTGCTGCAGTCGGTCGTCGATTTCACGGAAACGATTGTGCGGGAAGTCATGACGCCGCGCCCCGACATCGTCTCGATTCGAGCCGAGGCGACGCTGAACGACCTGCGGACGCTGTTCCGGGAGGAGCAGTACTCCCGCATTCCCGTCTACCGCAAGGACCTCGACAACATCGTCGGCATCGTCTTCGTGAAGGATCTGGTCGCGCTGCCGCCGGGCGCGGAGCCGCCGCTGACCACGTTGATGCGTTCCGCGTACATGGTCCCGGAGAGCAAACGCGTCTCCGAGCTGCTGAAGGAGATGCAGCATCGGCAGGCGCAGATGGCCATTGTCGTCGACGAATACGGCGGCACCGCGGGCCTGGTGACGGTCGAGGACCTGCTCGAGGAGATCGTCGGCGAGATTCGGGACGAATACGATGTCGAGGCCGAGACCGTCACCGAGGAGAGCGACGGGGTGTTCGTGTTCAGTGGAAAGGTGAGCGTGGACGAGGTCCGCGAGCGGCTCGGCGTCGAAATCGAGCGCGAAGGATTCGAGACGCTGGGCGGCTACCTGCTGTCGCATCTCGGGCGCATGCCCTACGTCGGCGAGACATTCGAGGTAGACGACGTCGCGGTCGAAGTGCTCGAGGTCGAGCGCCGGCGCATTGCGAAAGTCCGGGCGCGGCGCCGCGCCGGCGCCCCCGCGGAGACGGAATAGCCCCGAGGACACGAAGAACCCGAAGGACACCCGCGGGATCTCGAATGACATGAAGTCGGGATTCGTCTCGTTGATCGGCCGCCCCAACGCCGGCAAGTCGACGCTGCTCAACCGCATCGTCGGGCACAAGCTGGCGATCGTATCCGACAAGCCGCAGACGACGCGAACGCGGATCGTCGGGGTCAAGAACTACGAGGACGCTCAGGTGGTCTTCATCGACACCCCCGGCGTGCACAAGCCGACCCACCGGATGAACGTGCGGATGGTCGATCTGGCGCTCGAGGCGATGCGCGAGGTCGACGTGCTGGCGCTGGTCGTGGACGTGTCGGCGACGCCCGGCCCCGGCGACCGGTACCTGCTGTCGCTCGTCAAGGACGTCACGGCCCCGGCCATCCTCGTGCTGAACAAGGTGGATCTGGTGGCCAAGCCGAGGCTGCTGCCGACAATCGATCGCTACCGGCAGGAGCATCCGTTCGTCGAAATCGTGCCGGTGTCGGCGAGCGACGGTACCAACGTCGACGTGCTGGAACGGTTGTTCCGGCAGTACCTCCCCGAGGGGGAGCCGCTCTATCCACCGGACTACGTGACGGACCAGCCAGAGACGCTGTTCGTGGCCGAAATCGTCCGCGAGCAGGTCTTGCAGCTCACCCGCGACGAACTCCCGTTTTCGACTGCCGTCGTCGTCGACCGCTTCGAGGAGGCACCGGCGCAGCAACTGGTGCGGATCTACGGCACGATTCTCGTCGAGCGCGAGTCGCAGAAGCCGATCGTCGTCGGCAGGCGTGGGGCGATGATCAAGCAGATCGGCACGGCCGCCCGGGTCGAACTGGAACGCTTCTTCGGCGCCCGCGTGTATCTCGACCTGCGCGTCAAAGTGAAATCGGAATGGCGCGACGACGAGCGGGTGCTCGACGAGATGGGGCTGCAGCCGCGGAACCGGCGGTAGGCCGCTCCGCGAACGGAATCAGAGGGCCGACGCCAGAGCACCTGTCCGGGCGCCCGACCGCCGGACGGCCGTGCCGTCTCCTCAAAGTACTGTCAACAGAGCAGTTCTGCGTGCTAGATTGAGCTGTTTGCACGTGCCAGACGGACCTGCATCATGGCGGCGCAGCGAAGAATCGATCTTGTTCTCGACTCGGTCAGGCGACTGCTCCGTATCGGTGCGACCGCCAACCTGCTGAACCTCCTCCAGAAGCAGCATCCCGCCGACCTCGCGCAGGTTCTCGGCGAGCTCGCCGATCGCGATCGCCAGGCGACCTTCAGCCTCCTCGCCGACCGGAACGGCCGGCTGGCAATGGAGACGGTGTCGGAGCTGGGCCCCGAAAGTGGGGCGGCGCTGCTGGCGACGAAATCGGCCGAGGAAATCGCCCGTCTGGCCCAGGAGATTCCCTCCGACGACGCGGCGGCGCTGATCGATCATCTCCCCGAAGAACTGTCCGCGGCGGTGCTCGAGCTGATGCGCCCGAAGCAGTCGGGCGAGGTCGAGAACCTCCTCGAGTACGACGAGCAGACAGCGGGCCGCATCATGAACCCGCATGTCTTCGCCCTCGACGAGGACCTGACCGTTGGCGAGGCGATCACCGAGCTGCAGACCAACCGCGATGTCGAGATGGTCTTCTATCTCTACGTCGTCGACGAGCGCCGACACCTCGTCGGCGTCACCTCGCTGCGCCGACTGCTGCTCGTATCGCCCGAAACGCCGCTCAAGCGAATCATGACGACCGATCTGATCAGCGCGCGGGTCGACATGGATCAGGAGGAAGTCGCGCGCCAGGTGGCGTCCTACAACCTCCTCGCTATTCCGGTCGTCGACGAGGAGAACAAGCTGGTGGGCGTCATTACCGTCGACGACGTAATCGACGTCATCAAGGAGGAGGCGACCGAGGACATCTATCGCCTGGCCGGAGTCGCGGGCGACGAGCGTGCGTTCACCCCGGCCGGCGAATCGATCCGGAAGCGGCTGCCGTGGCTCGGCGTGAACCTGGCGACGGCGTTCTTGGCGGCGTCGGTCGTGGCGCTCTTCGAGGGGACGATCGAGCGAATCACGGCGCTCGCGGTGTTCATGCCGATCGTGGCCGGGATGGGCGGCAACGCCGCCACGCAGACGCTGACCGTCATCGTACGCGGCATCGCGCTCGGCGAGCTGACCTGGAGCAACTCCCGCAAGACGCTCGTGAAGGAAGCCGCAGTCGGCGTCAGCAACGGCGTCGTGCTGGGGCTCGTCGCGGCCGCCGTCGCCTGGAGCACCCGTGGCAGTCCGGTCCTCGGGCTGATCCTGTGCGCCGCGATGATCATCAACATGTTCGTCGCCGCCACGGCGGGGACGCTCGTGCCGCTGGGGCTGCGCGCGGCGAACGTCGATCCGGCGCTCGCCTCATCCGTCTTCATCACGACGCTGACCGACGTCTTTGGCTTCTTTTCGTTCCTGGGCCTGGCGACGCTCTTCATGCGGTATCTGGCGCCGGGCGGGTAGAATAGACGTGCCTCTGTGCCGCTCTACACCGCCGACGCGCTGATCCTCCGCACCTACAAGCTCGGTGAGGCCGATCGCATCGTCGTCTTCCTGACGCGCGATCGCGGCAAGAAACGGGGTGTCGCAAAGGGAGCCCGCCGCGCGCGGTCGCGCTTCCTCGGCGCGCTCGAACCGCTCACCGAGGCGCGCGTCGCCTATTTCGAGACGGAGCGGCGCGAGCTGGTGGGCCTCAATTTCGCCGAGCCGATTCGGTCGCCGCTGGCGCACGCGCCAGGGGACGGCGCGCTCGGGTACGTCGGGTACTTCGCGGAGCTGCTCGACGAATGGGCGCAGGAGGCCGACGCCGATGAACGGCTCTATCGTCTGGGCACGTCGATGCTCGGCGCGCTCGCTGCGGGAGCCCCGGTCGAGCCGCTGGCACGCTATTTCGAGTACTGGCTGCTGAGGCTTCAGGGCGTCTACCCGGAGGCGAAGGGCTCGCTGTCGGACGGCGCCATGGCATTTCTGGCCGCGTCGCGCACGGTGGCGCCGGACCGCATCGGCGGCGCCCCGGCCGGACGTACCGTGCTTCGGGAGCTCGAGCAGCTCCACCGGGGGCTCATTGCCATGCACCTCGAGAAGACGTTGAAATCCGACCGTGTCCTCCGCGAGCTGCAACGCCGCGGCTAGCGCCACGCATTCAGCGTCGTGACCTTCCAGGACCTCATCCTCAAGCTTGCCGCCTTCTGGGCCTCGCACGGGTGCCTGCTGCAGCAGCCGCTCGACCTCGAAGTGGGCGCTGGCACCTCGCATCCCGAGACGTTGTTCCGGGTGCTCGGACCGAAGCCGTGGAGTGTCGCCTACGTGCAGCCGTCCCGCCGACCCGACGACGGGCGCTTCGGCCAGAACCCGAACCGCCTCTTCAAGCATCATCAGTATCAGGTCATCCTCAAGCCGTCGCCCGACGAAGTGCAGCGGATCTACCTGGACAGCCTCGAGGCCTGCGGCATCAATCCGCGCCAGCACGACATTCGGTTCGAGGAGGACAACTGGGAATCGCCGACGCTGGGCGCGTGGGGCATCGGGTGGCAGGTGCTGCTCGACGGCCTCGAGATCACGCAGTTCACCTACTTCCAGCAGGTGGGCGGAATCGATCTGTCGCCAATCTCGTGCGAGATCACGTACGGGCTGGAACGGATCGCCATGTTCCTGCAGCGCGTCGACAACGTGTTCGATCTCGAATGGGGCGGCGGGGTGAAGTACAGCGAGGTGCGGCTGCAGGAGGAGATCGAGCAATCGAAGTACGCGTTCGGCCAGGTCGACATGGCGCCGGAGGCGTTCGCCGCGCTGCACCGCGAACTGTTCGATCGGAACTACGGGTTCGCCGGGCAGTTGCTCGCGTCGGGGCTCGTCTGGCCGGCGCTCGAGCACTGCCTCAAGTGCTCCCACCTGTTCAACGTCCTCGACTCGAGCGGCAGCATCGGTGTGACCGAGCGGACGACCTACATTCTCCGCATCCGGCAGCTCGCCGTGCGGATTGCCCGGGCCTACGCCGGCCCGCCTTCGTCCGGAGCGGAGGATCGACCCGCGAGTGCCGGCGACGCGAGCCCGACGCGCAGCGGAACCTGACATGGATCGCGAGCTGCTCGTCGAAATCGGCTGCGAGGAACTCCCTGCACACTGGCTCCCGGCGCTCACGGCGCAGCTGGCGCGCCAGCTCGATCTCCGTCTCAAGGAGTTCCGCCTCACGACGGGAGGTCCCGCCGAGAGCTACAGCACGCCCCGTCGCCTGACGGCGCGTGTGGCGAAGCTGGCCGAGCGGCAGACGGACCTGGAGGATCTCGTGACGGGGCCGCCCGTCACCGCCGCGTATGCCGCCGACGGCGCGCCGACGCCGGCGGCGCTCGGATTCGCCCGCAAGTACGGCGTCGAGGTCGCGGCGCTCGAACAGCACGTGACGCCGAAGGGCGCCTATCTGGCGCACCGCGTGCGGCAGCGCGGGAAGGCGACGGTGGACGTGCTGGCGGACGTGATGACGGCGCTGCTGCGGGATCTGACGGTTCCCAAGCCGATGCGGTGGGATGCGTTCCTCGACGACGGCAGGGGAGAGCTGCTCTTCGCGCGCCCGATCCGCTGGCTGGTGCTCATGTACGGCGGCCGCGTCGTCCCGTTCGTCATCCGGCGAAGCGAGCTGGCCGAAGGCCCCAACGTGCAGGAGATCCGTTCGGGCTCGCACACCTACGGCCATCGATTCCAGACCACGAGCGGGAGGGCGGGCCGGGCGATCAAGATCAAGACATTCGACGACTATCAGGTTCGGCTGCTGGAGAACTTCGTCATTCTCGACCGGAGCGAGCGGGAGTCTCGCATCCGGCGCGAGCTCGAGGCGCACGCTCGCAGGCTGAGCGGGCGAGTCAGCCTCTCGACGTCGCTCAAGGCAGGCGGCCTCCTGGCGGCGCACTCGTCGCTCCTGCAGGAGGTGCCGGACCTGGTGGAATACCCGTCGGTCGTCGCGGGCCACTTCCCGCCCGAGTACCTGCAACTGCCCGACGAGGTGCTGACCACGACGATGATTCACCACCAGCATTTCTTTCCCGTGGTCGACGAGGAAGGAAAGCTGAAGTCCGCGTTCCTGGCGGTCATCAACCTGCAGCCCGAGCGGCCCGAGATCATCGCGCGCAACTCGGAACGGGTGCTCGCCGCGCGGCTGCGCGACGCGCGGTTCTTCTGGGACGACGACCGGACGAGGACGCTCGAATCGCGCATCGATCGGCTGTCGACGATCCTGTTTCACGGCAAGCTCGGCAGCTACCGTGAGAAGGTGGAGCGCGTGTCGTCGCTGGCGAGGTGGATCGCGAAGGAAGCGCTCGGGCAGCCGGACTCGGTGGCCGAGCAGGCCGCGCGCGCCGGGCGTCTTTCGAAAGCCGACCTGGCGACCGAGATGGTGCGGGAGCTGACGGAACTGCAAGGCACGATGGGCGGGATCTACGCGCGCGAGGAAGGGTTGCCGGAGTCGATCTGGAAGGCGATCTACTTCCACTATTTGCCGATCGGCGTCGAGGCCGACGCCCCGCCCGCGCGGGGGCAGCTCGGCCAGGCCGCCATCACCTGGGCGGCAGTGTCGCTCGCCGACAAGCTCGATTCCCTCGCCGGCATGTTTAGCGCGGGCGAACGCCCCACGGGCTCACGCGATCCGCTCGGGCTGCGGCGTCAGGCGCAGGGCGCGGTCAAGGTGTTGACGGATCTTCCCGAGATCACCGGTCTCACGGCGCGACTGCGCATCGGTCCCCTCCTGGCGCGGGCGAGCGAGCCGTTCGGCGCCACCGGTCGCGCGGCGTCCCTCGACGACATTGGGAAGGCCCCGAGCGACGATCACGGGGGGCTCATGTCGTTCATGGCCGACCGGCTGACGTATCTCCTCGAGCAGCGTGGCTACGACGTGCGCAACGTTCGCGCCGTGCTGCACGGCGGCATCGAGCGGGTCAGTCCGCTCGAGGCACGGCTGAAGCTCGAAGCGCTGGCGCACATGAGCGCGGCGGACGCGACGCATGCCTCGCCCCTCCACGGGGTTGCCGCGCTGCTCAAGCGCGTGAAGAACATCACGAAAGGGACGACCGACGCGGGCGGCTGGACGGCGATTCGGGGGCGCCTGGTCGAACCGGCCGAGCAGGCGCTCTGGTCCGAGATCGATAGGCGCGCCGCCGGCATTCGCGCGGCCGCCTCGCGCGGCGACTTCCGCGAGGCGTTCGCGTCGATCGTGGCGCTCGAGCCGGCCGTGGCGAAGTTCTTTGACGATGTGCTGGTGATGGCGGAGGATGAAGGGCTTCGACGGGCGCGGCTGGCGCTCGTGGCGGCACTTCGGGATCTGATTCTGGACATCGCGGACTTGTCCGAGATGGCGACGGAGGGTTGAGGCGTGGCAAAAAAGGGAATCCCGAGACGGGCGCGGGCTGGCGGACGCGCGCGCACGTATGTCTACTTCTTCGGCAACGGCAAGGCCGACGGCAATCGTCACATGCGCGACACCCTCGGCGGCAAGGGCGCGGGCCTTGCCGAGATGACCAATGCGGGGCTGCCGGTGCCGCCGGGCTTCACGATCTCGACGGAGGTCTGCGCGATCTATTACGCGGAGAAGGGTCGGATCCCTGCGGCGATCGACCGCGAAGTCGCCGAGAAGCTCCGCAAGCTCGAGCGAGCGGCGGGAGCCAGGCTCGGCTCGGCGACCAATCCACTGCTCGTGTCGGTTCGCTCGGGCGCGAAGTTCTCCATGCCCGGAATGATGGATACGATCCTCAACCTCGGCTTGAACGACGCGTCGGTCGAGGGGCTGAAAGCGCGGACGTCGAACGGCCGCTTCGCCTACGACAGCTATCGACGCTTCATTCAGATGTTCGGCAGCGTCGTGCTCGAAATCCCGAAGCACGCCTTCGAGCACGAGTTCGAGGAGGTGAAGCGGAGCCGCGGGGTGACGCAGGATACCGGCCTCGACGAGGCGGCGCTTCGGGAGCTCGTCGAGCGCTACAAGAAGCTGATCCGTGGGAGAAAGGGCCGGGGGTTTCCCCAGGACCCGGACCAGCAGCTCGAGATGGCGCGCGATGCGGTGTTCCGGTCCTGGATGAACCCGCGGGCGAGGGAGTACCGCCGGATCTACGACATCCCCGACCACATCGGCACCGCGGTCAACGTGCAGATGATGGTGTTCGGCAATACGGGCGAACGCTCCGCCACCGGGGTCGGCTTCACGCGGAATCCCGCCACCGGCGCCAGGGAATTCTACGGCGAGTTCCTCATCAACGCGCAGGGCGAAGACGTGGTCGCCGGCATCCGCACGCCGCAGCCGATCGGGCAGCTCGAAAAGGTGATGCCGAAGGCGTACAGGCAGCTGCGGCAGATCACCACGCGGCTGGAACGGCACTACAAGGATGTCCAGGACTTCGAGTTCACGATTCAGGACGAGCGGCTGTTCATGCTGCAGACCCGGAACGGGAAGCGGACCGGGTACGCAGCCGTCATCATCGCGACCGATCTCGTCTCCGAGCGGTTGATCACGCCGAAGGACGCCATCCTGCAGATCGACCCCGAATCGCTGTCGCAGCTGCTCTCGCCGGGATTCGACCAGCGCGAGTGGTCGTCGATTCCGGTGGCGACCCGGGGGCTACCGGCCTCACCGGGCGCCGCCAGCGGACAGGTCGTGTTCAGTGCGGACGAGGCGGTGAAGTGGGCGGACGAGGGGAAGGCGGTGATCCTCGTGCGGCGCGAGACGGTGCCCGACGACATCCACGGCATGTACGTGGCGCAGGGTATTCTGACCGCAACCGGCGGCATGACCTCGCACGCCGCGGTCGTCGGCCGGCAGATGGGAAAACCCTCGGTCGTCGGCGCGGGCGAGCTGCAGATCGATGAAGATGCCAAGTGCGTCTCGGTGGGTGGCCGCGAGGTGCGCGAGGGCGACTTCATCTCGTTCGACGGCCTCACCGGCGAGGTGAAGGTGGCGAAGGTCGCCTCGAAGCCGAGCGAGATCGTGCGGGTGATTCACGGCGAGCTGAAGCCGGCGCAATCGGACATCTACCGCCGCTTCGCGCAGATCCTGGCGTGGGCCGACAGGTTCCGGCGCCTCGGCGTTCGGGCCAATGCCGACCAGCCCGACCAGGCGGAGCTGGCATACGCCTTCGGCGCCAGCGGCATCGGGCTGTGCCGGACCGAGCACATGTTCTTCGGCGAGGGGCGCATCGAAATCGTCCAGCGGATGATCCTCGCTCAGAGCGAGGCCGACCGACGGGCGGCGCTCGCTGAGCTCCTGCCGCTCCAGCGCGGCGACTTCTACGGCGTGTTCAAGGCGATGAAGGGCCGGCCGGTCACGATTCGTCTGATCGACCCGCCGCTGCACGAGTTCCTCCCGAAACGCGAAGAGCTGATGGTGGACATCGCGCGCCTCGAGACGCGCGGGCAGACCGGCCCGGAGCTCGACGAGAAGCGGACCCTGCTCAGGCGGGTGGAGCAGCTCCACGAGTTCAACCCGATGCTCGGTCATCGGGGCGTGCGGCTCGCGATCACGTACCCGGAGATCACCGAGATGCAGACGCGCGCCATCATCGAGGCGGCGTGCCAGCTCGCCAGGGAGAAGGTCAAGGTCGTCCCGGAGATCATGATTCCGCTCGTCGGCCACGTCCGCGAGCTGCGCGATCAGAAGACGATCGTCGACCGCGTGGCGGGCGAGGTCATGAAGGAGCAACGAGTGCGCGTCAAGTACCTGGTGGGCACCATGATCGAGGTACCGCGAGGTGCGACGACGGCCGATCAGATTGCCGCCGAGGCGGAATTCTTCTCCTTCGGCACCAACGATCTCACGCAGCTGTCGTTCGGGTTCTCCAGGGACGACATCGGCAAGTTCCTGCGGATATACCTGGACAAGAAGATCCTCGAGAAGGATCCCTTCGTGACCTTCGACGTCGAAGGGACTGGGCCGCTCGTGCGGATGGCGGTGGAGCTGGGCCGGAAGACGCGGCCGGACCTCAAGCTCGGCGTCTGCGGCGAACACGGAGGCGACGCCGCGTCGGTCCACTTCTTCGACGAGGTGGGGCTCGACTACGTGAGCTGCGGGCCGTTCCGTGTGCCGGTCGCGCGGCTGGCGGCCGCGCAGGCGGCGCTCGCGGTCAAGGTCGGTGATTGATCAGCATCTACGTCCACCGCAACGGCGAGACGTGCAGCGCGCCGAGGGTTGAGCCCGCCTGGCTCGAGCCGGGCGCCGACCTCACGCTGTGGGTGGATCTGTCGGCGCCCGGTGCCGAGGAGGGGCGCCTGCTGAGCGACGTCTTTCGTTTTCACCCGTTGTCGGTGGAAGACGCGCTGAGCGCCATCCATCATCCGAAGGTCGAGCCGTATCCCGGCTATCTCTATCTCATCCTGCATGGAATCGATTTCGAGGGACGCCACAGGGGATTTGCCACGCGCGACATCGACTTCTTCCTCGGCCGCAACTATCTGGTCACCGTTCACGACGGCCGCTCGCGCAGCATCGCGAAGTGGAAGCAGGTGTGCGATCGCCACGAGCACGCGCTGGCCGAGGGGCCCTCGGCGCTGCTGCACCGCATCGTCGACACGATGGTGGAGAACTACCGCCCCGAGATCGATGCCCTCGAGGACCAGATCGACGAGCTCGAAGAGATCGCCATCCTCGGCCGCCGCCCGCACCTCGTCCGGATGATTCTCGGGCTCAAGCGCGACCTGGCGTCGCTCCGCCGGGTCGTCCTGCCCCAGCGGGACGCCGTGGGCCGCCTGGCGAGGCGGGAGTTCTCGCAGATCAACGACGAGATCACGTACCGGTTCCGCGATGTCTACGACCACTTCGTGCGAATGTCGGAGGAAGCCGCCCTGTTCCAGGACCGCATGACCAGCATCCTGGAGGCGCACCTGTCGGCCGTGTCGAACCGCCTCAACGTCATCGTGAAGGTCTTGACCGTCATCTCGACGATCTTCCTGCCGCTCACGGTGCTGACCGGGATGTGGGGGATGAACGTCCCGTTGCCGATGTTCCCGGGCGGCGATGCCGCGCAGTTCTGGTGGGTGGCGGCGATGATGGGCGCGATTGCCTTCGGCATGCTCGCCGTGCTCCGCTGGAAGAAGTGGATGTGAACGTGGCTCGCATCGGGGTGCTGCCGGGCGACCTCGCCAACCAGATTGCCGCCGGCGAGGTGGTGGAGCGGCCGGCGTCGGTCGTCAAGGAGCTGGTCGAGAACGCCATCGACGCGGGCGCGCGGCGGATCGGCGTCGTTGTCGAACTGGGCGGCAAGAAGCTGATTCACGTTGACGACGATGGCGAGGGAATGGTGGCGGAGGACGTGCGGCTGGCAGTCGAGCGGCATGCCACGAGCAAGATCCGGAGGGCCGACGACCTCGCGGGGATCGCCACGCTCGGGTTCCGCGGCGAGGCGCTGCCGGCCATTGCGTCGGTATCGCATTTCCTCCTCCGCAGCCGCGCGCGCGGGACCGCCTCCGGCGCCGAGATTCGGGTGAACGCCGGCGCCATCGCCTCCGTCGCCGAAGTCGGCATGCCCGAAGGGACGTCGGTCGAGGTCGCAGATCTCTTCTACAACCTGCCGGCGCGCCGCAAGTTCCTCAAGTCCGACGCGGCTGAATCGGCGCAGATCTCGCGCATTGTCACGCAGATCGCCCTCTGTTACCCGGAGATCGGGTTCACTCTGACGAGCGCCGGCCGCACGGTGCTGGAGTGTCCGCCGGTCGGGGCGTTGCGCGACCGGCTGTACCAGCTCTACGGCGACCGGACCGATCTGATCGAGGTGCGCCGCGACACGGGCGAGGTGACGCTGATGGGCTTCGTCGCGGCGCTGGCCGAACAGGGGCCCTTGGGCGAGCCTGGGGGCGGACCGACACGCGGCCCGCAGAACGTGTTCGTGAACCGCCGGGTCGTACGCGACCGGACGATTTCGCACGCGATCATCGACGCATACAGCGTCGCGTCCATCAAGGAGCGCAGCCCCGAGGTGCACCTGTTCCTGTCGATGCCGTACACGGCAGTCGATGTCAACGTCCATCCAACGAAGGCTGAAGTGCGCTTCCGGGACCAGTCTTACGTCCACGAGGTGATTCGCCGTACCCTCGGAGACGCGCTCGGCCGCGGCCCGGCGCCGGAGTGGCAACTGGAGGGGCCGCGCACCGGAGCGCCCGCTGCGGTCACGCTCCCGCTGCCGACCGGCTATGCGGCGACGTATCCGAGCCGCTGGACGACGGACGCGGCAGCGTCGACCCCGCCGTCGGACCTTCGCACCGTCGTCCCCCAGGACGCGCCCTCCCCGCTTCGCCCCCTCGCACCAGGGACCGAGGCGTCCGTGCCGGCGATCCGTCCGATGATCGCGCTCGGTCAGTTCCGCGACACGTTCATCATCGCGGTCGACGCGGAGGGGATTGCCATTATCGACCAGCACGTGGCACACGAGCGGGTGCTGTTCGAGCGGATTGTGCAGCGGCTGACTGCCGGGCGGCTCGAGAGCCAGCGCCTGCTCGAGCCGATGCTCGTCGAGTTGTCGCCCGGCGCGCGTCAGGGGCTCGCCGCGCATGCGGCGGAGCTCGAGCGCCTCGGGTTCGAGCTGGAGGAGTTCGGCGGCGGAGCGGTGCGCGTCGCCTCCTATCCGACGCTGCTCGGGCGCGAGGACTGCGAGGCGGCGATTCGCGCGCTCGCCGAGGACCTCGAAGGCCTCGACCGCGGCGCCCCGGTGGAGGAGGCGCTCCGGCGCATCGCGGCGACGATGGCGTGCCACGCGGCGGTGAAAGCGAACTATCCGCTCACGGCGGAGAAGATGGCGCACATTCTCGCGGAGCTCCGGCAGACCGCCTACTCGACGATTTGCCCGCACGGCCGTCCGGTGATGCTGCGGCTCACGCGCAGAGAGGTCGAGAAGAATTTTCAGCGAATCTGACGCGCCACCGGCGGACACCGCCTTGACTTCTGTCGTCGACGATGGCACCGTCGTCGGTCGCGAGGCTGAGCACATGGGTAACAGGCTAGGGCGCACGACCTCGGGCCACGGCATGACCGACTCCATCGGAGCGAGCCAATTGCGGTTTTCAATCCTGGAGGAGGAACGCCTTCGAAGATCGATCGCCTACGAAGAAGAACTGCGGCGAACGAAGCCCGACGTGTGGCGAGCGCGCGAAGCGTCGCGGAGGGCCGCAAGCCGGGAGCTCGCCGAGATCAATCAGCGGCTCCGCGCGCTCGGCCTCGAGCCCTTCCTCCCAGAGCCCTCTCTGTCGCAGCGTCGGCAGAATTTGCAGCGGCTGGAGCGGCGGAACGCGGCAGAAATTGCCGCATTCCGGCGGCGATCATCGAAAAACGGGCCAAGACCGGGTGGCACGCGGTTGGCTCGTCGTCGGTCAGGGAGGACCGATGACTGACAACGACGATCGGATGACCAGGTTCGAACAGCGGCTCGATGCCCTTGGCGGGGACGTGCGCGTGCTGAAAGACGATGTAGGCGTGCTCAAGGGCGATGTGCATCGGCTGCGTGTGTTGTACGAGCAGCACGACACGAAGATTCGCACGATTGCCGAGGTGCAGGCCCATCACGGCAGGCAGCTCGAGGAACACGGCACGTTGCTGCGCGAAATCAAGCAGGAGCTTGCGCCGCTTGGCGACATCCGCGACTTCGTGCACCGCATCGCCGACGAGCACGAACGGCGCCTGTCGGCGCTGGAGAAACACACGGGAATTCAATAGACCCCTGTGCGGATGCGTGGCTGCCGAGTCCGGGGCCTGCCGTCGTCGCGTCGACGACGGCAGGGTGCAGGGGATCCTGGTCTTCCGGCGGCGGATTCGGAGCACAGCAGTGTCGGTACGTCGCGTCATTCTCTATGCGGGTCTGGCCATCTCGCTCTCCTCGCTGGCGTTCAGCCTCGGCAGCTGGACCGCGCAGCGATCTCTTGCGGCGGAGATCGCTGCCAGCGGCGTGCGGCTGGAGGTGCTGCAGGGTCATCTGGCACGCCGCATCATCGGAACGAGAGAGGCGGCGATTCAGCCGTCGGCCACCAACGGCGAGCAGGAGGGCAACGCCGTGTCGGCGACAGGAACGTCGCAGAGCGCGCTGGTCGAGGAGATCAAGCGGCAGTTGCAGGCCGAGATGGGGCTGCTGCCGGTGCGGCTGCTCCGAGAGCGCCGCGAGAGCTTCGTCGAGCTGAACGCCACCGACAACTTCGGCAAGACGAGCTATGGCACCGCCGGCTATCTCGGCCGCGGCTACTTCATCACGGTCAAGCACGGCGTGATGGCGCTGGGCAACCCGGCGGACGGCCGAAACCGGCGCCGGATGGTCGCGGTGACCGTTCGCTACAGGGACCGCGACATCCCGGCGGACGTCATCGACAGCGGCGATGCGACCGTCGAAGTGCATCCGGGCGACTGGGCGGTCATCCGCGTGCGCGAGGACGTCGATCTGCCGCCGCTGCGCGCCGACGCGTCGTACGGCTTCGAGTTCGCCGCGCCGATCTTTCGCCTCGGGAACGATTACTCGAAAGGGATCATCCTGAGCACCGGCTACGTGGGGCAGCGGATGACGAACGGGCTGGTCACATGCCTGACCGACGGCCACCCGGGCGTGTCCGGCGGCGGGGTGCTGAACCAGCAGGGCGACCTCGTCGGGATTCCCGTCGGCCGGATGCAGGGCGACTATCGGTTCTCGTTCATCCTGCCGGTGCGCGGCGAGATGTTCCGAAGGGTGCCGGGGCTGCCGGACGCGCTCGAAACGCACTGAACGGACCGGAGGCCTGAAGGCCTCCAGCTATCGTGTCTTTCGCTCTTCCTTGATCCGTGTCCAGCCGTCGAGGCGCCGTGTGATCTCCTTCTCGAATCCCCGGTCGGTCGGCTGGTAGTACCTCTGTCCCGCGAGCGACTCGGGCAGACAGGACATATCCGCGATGGCGTCCGGTTCCTCGTGAGCGTACCGGTACGCCTTCCCGTAGCCCAACTCCTTCATCAGACCCGTCGGGGCGTTCCGCAGGTGGAGCGGCACGGGATCCGCCGCCTGCGTGTGTGCGGCGGCTGCGGCGGCCTCGTATGCCACGTACACCGCGTTGCTCTTCGGCGCAGTCGCCAGGTAGATGGCGGCCTGCGCCAGCGCCGTATTCCCCTCGGGCATGCCGACGAAATGCACGGCATCGGTCGCGGCCACAGCCACCGTCAGCGCCTGCGGATCGGCGTTGCCGACGTCCTCCGAGGCGAAGCGGACGAGACGGCGCGCGATGTAGAGCGGATCTTCGCCCGCCTCGAGCATGCGCGCGAGCCAGTACACCGCCGCGTCGGGGTCGCTGTTCCGCATCGACTTGTGCAAGGCGGAGATGAGGTTGTAGTGCTCTTCGCCGGCCTTGTCGTAGAGGAGCGCTCGCCGCTGAATGGCCTGCTCCAGTTGCGGCACGTCGAGGCGCCGGGCACCGGTGGCCGCGTCGACCGGCGCCGCCGCGGCTGAGAACTCCAGCAGGTTCAGCGCAGCGCGGGCGTCGCCGTTCGCGAACCGCGCCATGGCCGTGACCGCCGCCTCGCTCGCGTCCACGTTCTCGGCGCCGAGGCCGCGCTCGCGGTCGGCAAGTGCGCGCCGCAGGATGAGGGCGATCTCCTCGGCGGCGAGCGGCTGCAGGACGAAGACCTTCGACCGGGAGAGGAGCGCCGCGTTCACCTCGAAGGAAGGGTTCTCGGTCGTCGCGCCGATGAGCACGATGTCGCCCGCTTCGACGCGGGGGAGGAAGGCGTCCTGCTGCGCCTTGTTGAAGCGGTGGATCTCGTCGACGAACAGAATGGTCCGGCGCCCCGTCGAGCGCCGCTCCAGTTCCGCCGCGGCCATGACCTCGCGGATCTCCTTGATTCCGGAGAGGACGGCGCTGAACTGCACGAACCGTGCGCGCGTCATGTCCGCGATGATGCGCGCCAGCGTCGTCTTGCCGGTGCCCGGCGGGCCCCAGAAGATGACGGACTGGAGCAGGTCCCGCTCGATCGCCTCGCGCAGCGGCGTGCCGGGCGCGAGGATGTGATCCTGGCCGGCGACTTCGTCCAGCGTGCGCGGGCGTACCCGCTCGGCGAGCGGCGTGCCTGCAAGGGGCCGACCCGGATGGGCTCGCGACTCCGTTGCGCGTGAGGGCGGCGTGTCGTCGAACAGGGAGCTCATCATAGCCTTCGACCCCTTCGGCGCGCTCAGGGTCGTTCCGAGCGCGTCGAGGGACGACTGTCGTCCGGGCGGACCCGAGCATCGCCGACGGACACACGCTGCCGGCGTGCGGCGTAAACGAGGATCGCCGCGGCGACGGCGACGTTCAACGATTCGACCGGCGCCGCCATCGGAATCGTCACGGCGTCGTCGGCGTAGGCGAGCGCCCCGTCGTTCAGCCCCGGTCCTTCGCCGCCGAGAAGCAGCGCGACCCGGCCGTGCCAGTCGATCGCGTCTGGAGAACGCCCGCCCCGCGGGACGGCGGCGACGATCCGTCCCCGGTGGTTCCGGACGCAGCGTACCGCCTCGGCGGTCGTGAGGCCAGAGGCGACGGGCAGTCGCAGCAGGCTTCCCATGCTGCCGCGCACCGCCTTCCACGAAAACGGGCTGGCCGACGCCGCGCAGACGAGGACGCCAGTCGCGCCGCCCGCTTCCCCGGCCCGCACCAGCGAACCGAGATTGCCCGGGTCCTGCACGTCGACGGCCACGAGCACGAAGGCGTCGCGCCGGCTGCAGATACCGCCGGCGTCCGAGGGCGTGCGGCGGGCGATCGCCACCAGGCCAGAGGGCGCGCGCACCGGGCTCATCGCCCGGAACCCCTGGTCGCTCACAGTGTGGACGACGGTTCCATTGGCGGCGAGCAGACGCACGAGCGCCGCCTCTTCGCTGGCGTCCCGCAATCGCGACGCGGCGATTGCGGCCATTTCGATCTCGACGCCGGCGGCGCGCGCGTCGCGGACCAGGTGCACACCGTCGAGCAGCAGCCGCGCGCCTCCTGGATCGGGCGTGCGCGCCAATTGACGAAAGGCCTGCACGACAGGGTTCTGGCGACTCGAGATCGTCTTCATGTACCGCCAACTACCAACTACCAACCTACCGGCCGGCTACCGGCTACCGGCTACCGGCTACCGGCTACCGGCTACCAGCTATGTTAAAGTCAATTTCCCGATGAAAGAACGGATTCTGAAGCGCTTCAGCGATGAGATCGCCACGCTCGAGCGCGAGCTGCGGCACGAGCTTCCCAAGGAGATTCAGCGCGCCCGTGAGCACGGCGATCTGCGCGAGAACGCGGAATACAAAGCCGCGAAGGAGCGGCAGGAGATGGTGAACGCGCGCATCGCCATGCTCAAGAAACGCGTGCGCGAGATTCAGCTCATGAACCTCGACCGTATCCCCCGCGGCCGCGCCGGCTTCGGCTCGACGGTCACCCTGCGCGGTGCAAGCGGCGACACCATCGTCTACCAGCTCGTCATGCCCGAAGACGCGGACGCGGAGAAAGGACTCATCTCCACGTCGTCGCCGATCGGGAGGGCGATTCTGAACAGGGAAGAAGGCGACGAGATCAAGGCGGTGACGCCGGCGGGGACCCGTCAGTTCGAGCTCGTCAAGCTCATCACGATCCACGACGAGTAGCGCCCGCGTGCAACCGTATTCTCCCGAGCGTCGCACCGCCCTCGTGTTCTGCGGGACCGGCGCGCACGGAGCGTATCACGCGGGAGTGCTGCGCGCGGTTCAGGAAGCCGGCGTCAAGATCGACATCGTGGCCGGGCACGGGATCGGGGCGGCGTCGGCGGCGCTGGCGGCCGTCGACGGCGCGGCCCGGCTCTGGGACAAGGACGGCGTGTGGCGCGAACCCGCCGTGACCGCGTTCTACGGATGGCGATGGCCGCTCCGAGTGGCGGTCTGGCTGACGCTACTGCTGGCCGTGGCGGTGGCGGCGCCGGCACTGCTGTGGAGCATCGGATGGGCGAGGGGCGTCGCCGTGCTGCTCGTCGCGCCGCTTGGCGTCGTTGCGGCGCTGCTGCTGACGCTCGTGGGTGGTGACCTGCTGGGGGATCGTCGAGGGAGCGCTCGGCGGCGGGCGGCAGGACGACCCTGGTGGCGCGTGGTCGGCGCCCCGCTGGACGTCGAGCGCGTGCGCGAGGTGTTCGCGGCGGCGCTCTGGCAGCTGCTTCGGGGCGCGGCGCAGACCGCGCGGCCCGCGGCCTCCGAGATTGGCCGGCGGTACGGAGAAGTGCTCGCGGAGAGTCTGGGGCAGCCGGGGTTCCGTGAGCTGATGATTGTCGTCACCGACATCGATGCCCGGCTGGACGTCGTGGCGGCGCTGCTCGGCGAGCGCTACCAGCGGGAGTTCGTGGCGCCGCGTCCGGGACGGGAGCGTCGCGCGGAGATCATCGATCTCGCCGGCTCCGGGCGGGACCATCTCGCCGATCTGGTGGCGGCGGCGCTCACACCGCCGGTCCTCGGCGAGCCGCAACTGCTGACGTTCGGCGCCGACAGTTACTGGCGCGGCGAAACGCACCGGCTCTGCGATCGCCCCGGCGCCTCCGTTCGGCTGCTCGAGGAACTGGCGGCCATTGGCGTGACGCAGGCGATTGTCGTGAGCGCCGTCGCCACCTCGCCGAGGCCGCACCGTCTGTCGGCGGCGCGGCTCGACCCCCGGCACCGGCTCGGCGAGTTCCTCGCTGCGGCGGAGTCGGCAGCGCTCCGAGATGCGCTGGATCTCGCGCGGCTGCGATTCGACTCGGTCTATCTGATTGCGCCCGCGCACAATGCCGTCGGCGCGTTCGATGTCGATGGTGCCTACGACGAAGCGTCGGACCGGAAGCAGGACCTGGTCGAGCTGATGACACGGGCGTACGAGGACGCCTACCACCAGTTCATCGAACCGGTCGTCGGCGCCAGCGGCGAGCGGCTGGCGCAGGCCGACGCGTGAGGTGGCGGAGTACCGCTTCTTCGGTTGTCGGCGCGGGCGCTGCCCGCGGGCCGGACCCCGTTCGTCGATGTGGGCGAAGCGGTGATCGACGTGCTCGAACCGGTGGTCAACCGACGCCGACAGCGCATCGAGCTTACGCTCGATGATCTCGCCTCTGTTCCGGCAGCGCCTCCAGGGCATCGGCCATCCTCGAACTCACGCCAAGCCCACCATCGCCTGCGTCCGACGAGCGTGGACCGTGCCGTCTGGCGAAATGATGGCGTGCCAGCCACTTACACGGGTCGCGCGATCGGAGGTACGCAGGAATTGCCAGGGCAGATGGCCGATCGAAAGGCACGTTCGCCAACCGATGGTCGGATTGAGCGGGCGTGCGTATGATCGGTGTCGATGCATCGCGACACGCTCATCGTTCACGCCGGTTACCGCACGCGCGGAGAGACGGGGCCGTTCCTTGCCGGGCCGCAGTTTTCCTCCACCTACACGACGCCGGGTGATCCAGCCGATCACGCACTGACCTACGGCCGCTTTCACAACCCGACGTGGTCGGCCTGGGAGGCGGCGCTTGGCGTTCTGGAAGGGGGCCAGGCCGTCGCGTTCGCATCGGGCATGGCTGCCGTCGCCGCCGCCCTCGGGGTCACGCTGACGCGCGGTGACGTGCTCGTGCTGCCGGGGGACTGTTACTACGCGATCCGCCGGCTGGCGGCGACGTGGCTCGAACCGATCGGCGTCCGGGTGCGCCTGGTGCCGACGCGAGGCGACCAGGCGGCGGTGCTCGACGGCGCGCGCCTGCTGTGGCTCGAGACGCCGTCGAACCCGCTGCTCGACGTCTGCGATATCCGGGCCCTGGCGGGGCAGGCCCGAACGCGCGGCGTGCTCGTGGCGGTCGACAACACGACCGCCACGGCCTACGTGCAACAGCCGCTCGATCTCGGCGCTGCGCTCGTCGTCGCCTCCGATACCAAGGCGCTGACCGGGCACAGCGACCTGCTGCTCGGGCACGTGGCGACCAGAGACGAGGCGTTGGTCGTCGCGCTGCGGGCCTGGCGCACCCATCACGGCGCCATTCCCGGGCCGATGGAGGTGTGGCTGGCTCACCGGTCCCTGCCGACGCTCCCGCTCCGTCTGGGCCGCCAGTGCGCCTCGGCCGAACGACTGGCGGCGTTCCTCGCGTCACGCCCGGACGTCGAGTCCGTACACTATCCCGGCCTGGCGACGCATCCCGGCCACGCGATCGCTCGCCGGCAGATGCGTACGTTCGGCACGCTCGTCAGCTTCGACCTCGGCACGCGGACGCGCGCCGAAGCGTTCCTGCGCGCGTTGACGCTGGTGCGCGAAGCGACGAGCTTCGGCGGGGTGCACTCGATCGCGGAGCGGCGCGCCCGGTGGGGCGGCGATGCAATCGGCGAGGGGTTCATCCGGTTCAGTGTCGGTTGCGAAGCGGTTGACGACATCGTGGCCGACGTGCAACACGCCCTCGACGCCGCGGCGGGCCGATAGTGTCGAATCCCCCACCGGGATCCCGGGTTCCGGGAGTATGATCCCCCCCGGGGAGGTAGTCGATGAAGCCCATCAGACCTCTCGTTGACAACCAGGATGTGGTGGTGGTCGATCTGGCCACCACGGTTGCGCAGGCGGCGCGACTCATGAGCGACCGTCAGGTCGGCGCCGTCCCGGTGCTCGACGGCGACCGCGTCGTGGGGATTTTCACCGAACGCGACGTGCTGTCGCGGGTGGTGGCGGCCGGCGTCGATCCGGCCAGCACGCCGGTCGGCGCCGTCATGAGCACGGATCTGGTGGTGGCAGACATCGCGGATCACCACGAAACCTGCCTCCGCCGGATGCAGCAGGCGCACGTGCGGCATCTGCTCGTGCTCACAGGAGGCCGTCTCGCGGGCATCCTTTCGATGCGCGATCTACTGGCGCTCGAAATCGACGAGCGAGACGAGGAGATTCACCTGCTGAACGCCTACGTGCACTACATTCCGGCGGATCTCACGCCGACGCGAACGCGGTCGTAGCCGGGCGCGGCTCACGCGGCGCCGGCGGCCGTATCGAGGAGCACCCTCGCGCGGTCGTTGTTGGCCGTCGAGAGGACGACCACGCACCGATCCTGGCTGGCGGTGGCCGCAGCGTACAGGTGGTGGATGTCGACCTCGATCGAGCAGAGGCGGGCGTCCTCTACCGTCTTCCCCTCATGCCTTGACGAGCCTGCGTTCGGACGGCTGATGCTCGTGCAGGAAGTCGAGCGCCATCGCCAGGATGCGCTCGGTGAGTCCGTCGGCCTGGAGGTTGCCGAACTTGTCGCGAAAGGCGTCGAGCGGCACGACCGCCTTGGCCATGGCGCGATGGCCTCCCGCGCTGCCGATGTCGGCAAAGTACTTCCGCACGAACTCGCCGGCGTTGCGTGAGTACCCGAGATTGCGCACCGAGACGATGAGCGAATCGTGAACGATGCCGGCGACGATCGTCCACTTGACGTTCTCGAGCTGCAGGTAGAAGTCGGCCACGTACGGGATGACGTCCTCGCGCGGCGACGTGCCGACGAACGCGCAGAACACCTGTTCGACGAGGTGGCCGTGCTGTTTGGCCTGCAGCACGTATTCGAGCCGTTCCATCGTGATTTCCGCCCCTTCCATCTTCCGAATGAGGGCGGCATCGGCCAGAGGATAGAGGTACGAGAACGCCTCGATGTCCACGTGGTTCGCCTGCCGGTTGAAGAACAGCGTGTCGGACTTGATCGCGTAGAGCATGGCAGTCGCGGTCCGCTCGGAGATGTTCGCATCGACCGCCCGCAGGTGCTCGGTGAGAATCGTGGACGTCGACCCGTAGTCCGGCCGAATGTCCTTGAAGACGGCGGTGTAGCCGGGCTGTTCCGGATGGTGGTCGATCACGAGATCGACGCGATCGATCACGCCGCCGAAGTAGTGCGGCTGCACGTCGACCATGGCCACGCGGCCGTATTCGGCCACCTGCGCCGGCGTCATCGACTCGACGTGCAGGTCGAGCAGGTTCAGCATCCGCACGTTCTCGGGCCGCGTGACCCCTTCGAGCGCGGCGATGATCGCGGTCTGGCGGGTGCGGCGGAGGACGTTGCGCAGGGCGAGGCCGCTCGCCAGCGCGTCCGGGTCGGGTTCGTTGTGGAGCAGGATGAGCACGCGCTCGGCGTCGCTGAAGAAGCGCTGGTACTGCTGTACGCGGAGCCGCGTCAGTGAACGGCTGAACTCCGTCAGCAGCGGACCGCCGAACAGCTCCGACAGGGGCAGGTAGGTGAGTTCGGGGAACTGCGCCTTGAGCGCCTCCTCACGTTCGCGGACGTGCGAGATGCCGACGCCGAGGACGTACACGAGCGTGCCGCCGGCGTCGCGGACCGCTTCGAGAATCTTCTTGAGGCTGCGACGGCCGGTGTCCTCGACCACCACGCACGTTCCGGGCGTCAGATCGGCTTTGAGGTAGGTGTCCGTGCGTCGAGGGTCTGCGGCGGTGACGTTCATGCCCGCCTCATGGAGGCGGCGGGCCGCTGGCTTGCTCTCAACGAGGAAGTCGACTTCGAAGCTGGGCAGCAGGATCTCGCCGAGCATCCTGATGACCAGCTCGGTCTGGCAGACAGCGAGACACCTCATAGAACGACCGCCGCCGTCCCCGGGAAGGGCTGGACCATTGGCGCGAAACATCAATTATACGCCCCTCAGCGGGCAAGGGATGACACCGCGACGGGTGTAGGATCGAAGGCCTCTGGCGACGTGGTGATGCGCAGGCCCCTGGCGACCGCATCGGTTCTGGGATGTCTCGCGCTGGGCGCAGCCGCGCGACTCGCGCCGAGCGATGCCGCTGCACGTGTCCTGGGCGCAGCCGCCGGGCAGTTTCGCGCCAGAGTCGATCTGGTCACGATGGGCGTGACCGTCACGGACCGGCGCGGCGCTGTAATCGCCGGTCTCACCAGAGACGACTTCGAGATCGTCGAGGACGGGAGGCGCCAGACGATCGCCTCCTTCGCGCGAGGTGACGAGGGCGTGGAGGCGCTTCCGCTGCACCTCGGGCTGCTCTTCGACACGAGCGGCAGTATGGGCGAGGACATCAAGCTCGCCCGTTCGGCGGCCATCAGATTCCTGAACACGATCGACGATGCGTTGGACGTGACGCTCGTCGACTTCGACACCGAGGTCCGCGTCGCCAAGTACCCGCAGCGCGACTTCGCCCGCATGGTCGAGCGAATCCGGGGCCGGCAGCCCGGCGGCTGGACCGCCATGTACGATGCACTCGGCGTGTACCTCGACGGGGCGGCCGAAGACGAGGGGCGCAAGATCCTCGTCCTCTACACCGACGGTGGCGACACGCGCAGCACGATCAGCGTCAGCGACGTGATGACGCTCGTCCGGGCGTCCGACGTCACGATCTACGCCGTTGGGTTCCTCGAAAACCAGCCGAGCAGCGTACGCGTCACGCAGCGCCTGCGGCTGACCGACATCGCCGAGACGACGGGGGGACAGGCGTTCTTCCCGTCGGCCATGAAGGACGTGGAAGCCGCCTACGAGAAGATCGTCTCGCAGATCCGGAACCAGTACATCATCGGCTACACCTCCGCGAACAGGGCGCAGGACGGCAGGTGGCGCCGCGTCGAGGTGCGCGTCACGCGCCCGGGCCTGCGGGACGTGCGCGTCCAGTCGCGCACGGGCTACTTCGCCCTGTTCAGGGACGCCCGGTAACCCCCACATCATCTATGATTGTTGATGTGCACCAGTCATAGATGCCGTTCTCTCTTGTCAGCGACTTCGAAGTTCGGGGCGACCAGGTGCGCGCCATCCCTGAGCTCGTCGAGGGGCTGAACCGCGGCGACACTCACCAGGTGCTCCTCGGCGTCACCGGTTCCGGCAAGACCTTCACGATGGCGCACGTCATCGCCGCCGTCAACCGCCCCACGTTGGTGATGGCGCACAACAAGACGCTCGCCGCCCAGCTGTACCAGGAATTCAAGCGCTTCTTTCCGGAGAACGCCGTCGAGTACTTCGTCAGCTACTACGACTACTATCAGCCGGAGGCCTACGTTCCAGCCACCGATTCGTATATCGAGAAGGAGGCGACGATCAACGACGAGATCGATCGGATGCGGCTCTCGGCCACGCGGTCGCTCTTCGAGCGGCGCGACGTCATCATCGTCGCCAGCGTCTCGTGCATCTACGGCCTCGGCTCGCCGGAGGCGTACTACGGGATGCTGCTGCCGCTCGAGCTCGGACAGCGGGTCGATCGCGACCAGATCCTGCGGAAGCTCGTCGAGATCCAGTACGAGCGCAACGACGCGGAATTCGGCCGAGGCACGTTCCGCGTCCGCGGCGACATCGTGGAGGTGGTGCCGTCGTACGAGGAACACGCGCTCCGCATCGGTCTGTTCGGCGACGACGTGGACGAACTGGCCTGGTTCGACCCGCTCACCGGCAGGGTCATCCGCCGGGTGGAGAAGGTGGCGGTCTACCCGAAGTCGCACTTCGTCACGCCGCGCGACAAGACCAGGAAGGCCGTGGAGGCCATCAAAGCCGAGCTGGAGTCGTGCCGTGCCCGGCTCGAGTCCGAGGGGAAGCTCCTCGAGGCGCAGCGGCTGCACCAGCGGACGATGTTCGACCTCGAGATGATCCGCGAGATCGGGTACTGCCACGGCATCGAGAACTACGCGCGCCACCTGACCGGGCGGGCGCCCGGCGAACCGCCGCCGACGCTCCTCGATTACCTGCCCGGCGACGCGCTCGTCATCGTCGACGAGAGCCATCAGACGGTGCCGCAGATCCGCGGGATGTACCACGGCGATCGGTCGCGCAAAGAGGTGCTGGTCGCCTACGGGTTCCGCCTGCCCTCGGCGCTCGACAACCGGCCGTTGAACTTCGAGGAATGGGAGGCGCGGGTCAGGCAGGTGATCTTCGTGTCGGCGACCCCGGGCCCGTACGAACTGCAGAAGGCGGCCGGCGTCGTCGTCGAACAGGTGATCAGGCCGACGGGACTGATGGATCCGCCGATCGATGTGCGGCCGGTCCGCGGGCAGATCGACGATCTCCTCACGGAGATTCGTGGGCGAGTCGGGCGGCGCGAGCGGGTGCTCGTGACCACGCTGACTAAGCGGATGGCCGAGGATCTCACCGCCTACTATCAGGAGCTCGGAGTGAAGGTCCGCTACCTGCACTCGGATATCGATACACTCGAGCGTGTGGAGATCCTCCGGGATCTGCGCCGCGGCGCCTTCGACGTCCTGGTCGGCATCAATCTGCTGCGGGAAGGTCTGGACCTGCCGGAGGTGTCGCTGGTGGCGATCCTCGACGCGGACAAGGAAGGCTTCCTGCGCTCGGCGGGATCCCTGATTCAGACAGCCGGACGGGCGGCCCGGAACATCAACGGCCGCGTCATCATGTATGCGGATACGATGACGGCATCGATGACATCGGCCATCGGCGAGACCGAGCGCCGGCGGGTGCTGCAGGCGGCCTACAACGCGGAGCACGGCATCACGCCGGAGTCGGTCGTGCGCGAGATCGACGACGTGCTCTCGAGTGTGTACGAGCGGGATTACGCGAGCGGGCCCGAGGTCGCCGAGCGACAGAGGTTCCGCACGCAGGCGGAGCTCGACACGGAGATGTCCCGGCTCGACACGGAGATGAGGGCCGCCGCCGCCAACCTCGATTTCGAGCGCGCCGCGTCGATCCGCGACGCGCTCAAGACGCTGCGCAGCCGCGAGCTGGGCCTCACCGGCCTCTCGGCGGGTCGGTGACCGCGTGCTGACCCACACTGAACGCTGGGCGAAGGCGGCGATCCTGGAGGTCCAGGAATACGTGCAGCTGCTCGCGGCCGTGGGTCGGGCCGTCGTGACCCCCCCGTTCTATCGGCGCGACGTCGTCCTGCAGTTCGACGCCATCGGTATCGGGTCGCTCACGGTGGTATCGCTGACGGGGTTCTTCACCGGAGCGGCGCTCGCCCTGCAGACCGGCCAGACGCTCGATCGGTTCGGAGCCCGGACGCTGGTCGGGCAGCTCGTCAGCGCGTCGATGATCCGCGAGCTCGGGCCGGTGCTCACGGCTCTGATGCTCGCGGGGCGCGTCGGTTCGGGCATCGCGGCCGAGCTCGGCTCGATGGCGGTCACCGACCAGATCAACGCGCTGCGCGCCCTTGGCACCGATCCCGTGCGGAAGCTCGTCGTGCCGCGCGTCCTCGCCGCGACGATGATGGCGCCGGTCCTGACGGTCATCGCCGACACGTTCGCCATCGTCGCGGGCTGGATCATCTCGGTGACGAGCCTCGGCGTCGGCTCGAGCACCTACTGGACGCAGGTGCTGGAAGGGCTGTATCTAGGGGACGCATGGCAGGGACTCGTCAAGCCGTTCGTGCTCGGACTCGTGATCGGCACGATCGGGTGTCATGTGGGGCTCGGGACGCGCGGGGGGACGCAGGGCGTCGGGCGTTCGACGACCAATGCGGTCGTCGTCGCCTCCGTGCTGGTGATTGCCGTCGATTTCTTCCTCACTCCGCTGCTCATGCGGGTGCTGTACTAGCGCGATGACCTTGGCCACCGAACGCTCACCGGAGCTCGATGAGGCGCTTGGTCCCGGATCGCCGGTCGTCGTATTCGATCGCGTCTCGCTGGCCTTCGACGAGAACGTGGTGCTGCGCGACATCAGCTTCACCCTGATCAAGGGGCACTCGAAGATCTTCCTGGGTGCGAGCGGTTCCGGGAAGTCGACGGTGCTCAAACTGATCCTGGGGTTGTTGAAACCCGATGCCGGGGTGGTGTGGGTCAACGGCGAGCGCGTCGACCGCTTGTCGGAGTGGGAGCTCATGAAGGTGCGCGCCGATCTCGGGATGGTCTTCCAGGAGGGCGCATTGTTCGACTCGCTGACGGTGGCGGAGAATGTCGGATTCAAGCTCCTGGAGGAGGGGATGCCCGAGGAGCGGGTCTGGAGCCGGGTGGACGAGGTCTTGGGGTTCATCGGACTCGCCGAGTTCGCCGACCGCATGCCGTCGGAGCTGTCCGGGGGCCAGCGGCGGCGCGTGGCGATCGCGCGCGCCATGTCCTACAAACCGCGCATCCTGCTGTACGACGAAGCCACGACCGGCCTCGACCCCATCACCGCGGATACGGTCGACAACGAGATCATCAAGTTGCGGGACCTCGAGGAGACGAGCTCGATCGTGGTGACCCATCAGCTCCGCGACGCATTCCGGATCGCCACGCACGAAGCGGTGCGCGACGGCAACGAGATCCGGATCGTCACGGCACAGGGGTCGAAGGCCGAAGAGGCGGAGTTCATCATGCTGAAGGACGGCGGGATTCATTTCGAGGGGAACGCCGCAGCGCTGCGCGCGTCCCGAGACCCGTACCTGCGCTCCTTCCTGTCGTAAAGGGTAGAGGTCATGCCACGCACTCGCTCACTCGCCTGGGCCGAACTGAAGATCGGGATCGTGTCGGTCGTCGCGCTGGCACTGGCGGCCACGTTGATCTTCATGCTGAGCGGCGAAGGCGGCTTCAGTTGGCAGCGGTACTCGCTCAAGACCGTCTTCGACGACATCGCCGGGCTCAACGAAGGATCGCCCGTGCGGGTGGCGGGCGTCGAGGCCGGCTCGGTCACCGACCTCGGCTTCATCGGCGACCGCGTGGAGGTGACCTTCGAGCTGGCCGAGCGCATGCGTCCGCGGGTGACGAGCGGGTCGATTGCCTCGCTCGGGTCGGTGTCGCTGCTGGGCGAGAGCTCGGTCGACATTACCGCGTCCGCCGCCGGCACGCCGATTCCGGAATGGGGCTACGTACCGTCGGGGCGCGCGGCGGGCTCCCTCACCGACGTGACGCGGCAGGCGTCGGAGGGCATCGGCGCGCTGACGGCTCTCCTGCAGGAAACCCGAACGGGCCGAGGGACCGTCGGCCGGTTGTTCACCGACGAGGGGCTGTACACGGAAATGAACGCGCTGGTGTCCGCGGCGGAGAGCGTGGTCCAGAACATCAATCGCGGGCGCGGCGCCCTCGGCCGCCTGATCAACGACCCGGCGGCCGCCCGGTCGCTGGAGGCGTCGCTGCAGAATTTCGAGACGATCACGGCCCGCATTCGCGCGGGCGAGGGCACGCTGGGACGGTTCCTGACCGACGATGCCTTCGCGCGGTCGCTGTCGTCGACCGGCGCGAATCTCGACGCGATTACCGGGCGGATCAGCCGGGGGGAGGGAACGGCGGGAAAGCTGGTGACCGACCGCGAGCTGTACGACCGGTTGAACTCGATGTCGGAGCGACTCGACAAGGTGATGGCCGGCCTGGAGGGCGGACAAGGGACCGCCGGGCAGTTGCTGCGCGATCGGCAGTTGTATGAGAACATGAATGGTGCGGTCGCCGAGCTGCGGCAGCTCGTGCGCGACATCCGCGCGAACCCCCGGAAGTTCCTGAACGTGAGAGTGAGCCTGTTCTAGGGATCGTCGTAACCCATGTCGGACGTCTTTCTCGGCGTGATCGCCCTTGCGGTGCTGGTGATGGCCGCCATTCAGGTGGCCGTGGTCATCGTCGCCCTCCGGCTCGCCCGCCGGGTCGATCGATTCGCGGACCGCGTCGAACAGGACATCCGCCCCATCGTCGCGAGCCTGCAGGCGCTGACGGCCGACGCTGCCCGCGCGACCTCCGTGTTCAGGGCGATCCTCGCGATCTTCCGCGGACCTCAGAAGAACGCCCGCCCCGAATCGCCCGACGAAGAAGGCCCGCTCTTCATCGGATAGCCGCCTGCCGCCTGCTCCTGATTGACGTGCGTCCCGGCCGGTGATACAAGACGCCGTATCGTCTCGGGGGGGCACCATGACTGATCCCGTGCGTGGCGTGCGACGGCTCGTCTTCGCGTCCGTTCTGCTGCTGGTGCCGGCGCTCGCTGTCGCGCAGGAGTCGAAGTCCGCGGGAGCGGCCGCCGAGCTCGTCACGCTTCTCGATTCGAGGAAGCTCGACAGCATCGCTGCCAAGGTGCGGGGTGACGAGTACGTCGGCGCGTTGTACTTTCCCGGCAGTCAGCTCCTCGTCGTGAAGGCGCGCTACAGCGTGCCCGAGCGTATGGACGAGCAGCTGGCCAAGCAGAACTACCGCGACGCCTACATCGATCTGAACAGCGCCTCGGTTCCAGCCTCGAAGGTGCTGGTGTCCGACCTCGGCGCCAACGGGCTCTACGCACGACGCCGGGAGAACCAGTTCGACACGGCCGACCTCGGTGGGCGCAGCTACACGTTCGACGGCGACTGGGGCAAGGCGAAGCTGTCGGAGCAGGAGTACATGAAGGCGTTCCAGGCCGTCGAGGCCGAGTACGTGAGGATGCTGGAAGCGCTGGTCGCCCAGCTCAAGAAGACCTCGTAGCCGGCGTGTGCCGCCAATGTTGCGAGGCAGAAAGGGGCAGCCCTCCGGGGCTGCCCCTTTTCTTGTTCGGAGTCCCTGCAGTGAACCTCTGGTGGACGCGACTGGACTCGAACCAGTGGCCTCCCCGGTGTGAACGGGGTGCTCTAACCAACTGAGCTACGCGTCCTCGGACGTTTCAGTCTAGCATGTCGATGTCAGCCGCCGGATATACTCACGCGACTCACAACAGGAGCCGACACGATGACACGCCGCTCTATCGCCCTGGCAGCGGGTGTGCTGCTGTGCGCCGGCGCGCCCGCGTGGGCGCAGACGCCGCTCGCCGACTGGACCGCCTGGCTCGCCAACGATCTGCGAGTGGCGACGGGCGTCACCTACCTCACGGCCAACAACTGGGACGCCAAGATCGACGTGTACGTGCCCCGGTCCGGCGGTCCGCATCCGACAGTGCTGCAATTCCACGGCGGCGGCTGGGTCGGCGGCAGCCGCGAGAGCGTCCTGCTCCGGGCGCTGCCGCTCCTCGAAATGGGGTTTGCCGTCGTCAACGTGTCGTATCGGCTGGGACGGATCTCGCCGGCGCCAGCCGCGGTGGAGGACTGCCTCTGCGCGCTGCGGTGGGTGATCCGGAACGCCGGGGAATACAACTTCGACGTGAGCCGGATCGTCACGACAGGCTATTCGGCTGGCGGGCATCTCGCGCTCACGACCGCGATGATTCCGGCCTCCGCCGGTCTCGATCGGCAGTGTCCCGGGACGGAGCCGCTGCGGGTGGCGGCGGTCGTCAACTGGTACGGCATCACGGACGTGGCCGATTTGATCGAGGGCGCGAACCAACGGGCGTATGCGGTGGAGTGGCTCGGCAGCCGTCCCGACCGTGCCGAGATCGCCAGGCGCGTGTCGCCGCTCACCTACGTCCGCCGGGATCTGCCGCCGATTCTGACGATTCAAGGCGACACAGATCCGACGGTGCCGTACGCGCACGCCACGCGGCTGCACGCGGCGCTGCAACAGGCGGGTGCGACCAGCGAGCTCCACACGGTACCCAAGGGGCTGCACGGGAACTTCCCGCGCGCCGAGCAACTGCGTGCCGTCGAGGCGATGCGGGCGTTTCTGACCAAGCACGGGATCGCGCCGCGACATCCGTAGGATAACCTCCGGCCCTGGGCGCGCGTGTGCAGCCCGGCGATCTCCTTGGCTCCTACTCCGTTCCGTACAGCCGATCGCCGAAGTCGCCCAGGCCGGGGACGATGTACTTGTGCGCGTTGAGGTGACGGTCGACGACGGGGGTGTAGATGGCGACGTCTGGATGCTGGCGCTCGACGAGCGCAACCCCTTCCGGCGCCGCGACAATGCAGATTGCCCGGATGAGGCGCGCGCCCGCCTGCTTGAGCAGGTCGATCGCGGCAACCGCGCTGCCGCCGGTCGCCAGCATCGGATCGATCATCAGCACGTAGCTCTCGGTCACGTTCGGCGGCAGCTTCGAGTAGTACCTCGATGCGATCGCCGTCCCTTCGTCGCGCTGAAGCCCGATGTGACCGACCCGCGCCGCCGGCAGCAGCTCCAGCACGGCATCGAGCATGCCAAGGCCGGCGCGCAGCACCGGCACGACGACGACGTCGCCGTGCACCACCAACCCGTCGGCCGGTCCAAGCGGTGTCGTCACCCGAGTGGGTGCGGTCGGCACGTCGCGCAGCGCCTCGGCAGCCAGCAGGACGCTGATCCGATTGGCCGCGCGCCGGAATGCGGGCGGCGTCGTTCGCACGTCCCGCAGCTCGAGAAGGGCGTCGTGGACGAGGGGATGATGGACGAGGTGCACGGGCACGGCATCTATCATACGGCGCGCCTCGCCGACGCTGCGATGGAAGGAGGCGGCGAGAAGGTGCGATGGTGCGAGGGTGCGACGGTGCGAGGGTACGTCCGATGGTGCGACGGTGCGACGGTGCGCGGGTTAAGATTCGGCCATGAGGACGACGATGGGCGTCGTGGCCGCGCTGTTCGTCGGGCTGGTGGCGTTGGCCATCGTGTCGGCCCAGACGGGACGACGCCTGGTGTCGCTCGTCGTCAGGGGCGGCATTGTCGTCACGATGGACGGGACTCGTGGCGTGATCGAAGACGGCGCGGTGGCTGTCGACGGCGCGAACATCGTTGCCGTGGACACCGCGGCCGCGATCGGCCGGCAGTTCCAGGGTGGCGAGACGATTGACGCCTCCGGGCAGGTGGTGCTCCCGGGCCTGGTCAACACGCACACGCATGCGCCCATGGTGCTCTACCGCGGCCTGGCAGACGACCTGGCCCTGATGGAGTGGCTCACGAAATACATGTTTCCGGCCGAGGCGAAGACCGTGTCGCCGGATTTCGTGCGCGCCGGCACCCGGCTCGCGGCGCTCGAGATGATTCGGTCCGGCACGACCACGTACGCAGACATGTACTACTTCGAGGAAGAGGTCGCCCGCGAAACGAAGACGGCCGGGCTGCGCGGCGTGCTCGGACAGACGATCATCGGCTTTCCGGTGGCCGATGCGAAGACACCCGCCGACGCGCTGGTCCGGGCCGAGGCCTTCATCGCGTCGTTCAAGGGCGACGCGCTTATTACCCCGGCCGTGGCGCCGCATGCGATCTACACGCTCGACGGCTCGACGCTCACGGCGGCGCGTACGCTGGCTCGACGTCACGGCGTGCCGACCCTGATTCATCTGGCCGAAACGCGCGACGAGGTGAAGATCGCGCAGGAGCGGTTCAACGCCACGCCCGTGACCTATCTCGAGCGCCTCGGCTTCCTCGGCCCCGGCGTGCTGGCGGCCCATGCGATCTGGGTGTCGGATGCGGAGATTGCGCTGCTCCGGACGCGCGGAGTGGGCGTGTCGCACAACCCGGAGAGCAATATGAAGCTCGCCAGCGGTATGGCGCCGGTGACGGACTATCGCGCCGTGGACGTGGCGATCGGCCTGGGGACCGACGGCGCCGCGAGCAACAACGACCTCGACATGTTCGAGGCGATGCGAGTGGCGTCGCTGCTGCAGAAGGTGCGAACCGGCGATCCGCGAGCACTCGGAGCGACGGCGGCGCTCGAGCTGGCGACGATCGGCGGTGCCAGGGCGCTTGGGATGGCGTCGCACATTGGCTCCCTCGAGCCCGGCAAGTACGCCGACCTCATCATCGTCGGCATGACGGCGGCTCGCCAGACGCCCATGTACGACCCGGTGTCGCACCTGGTCTACACGACCCGAGGCGACGACGTTCGAACGACAATCGTCAGCGGCCGAGTCCTGATGCGCGATGGCAAGGTGCTGTCGCTCGACGAGGCGGCGGTGCTCGCCGAGGCGCGCAGGTGGTCGGTGAAGGTGCGGGCGGCGGTGAACTAGACTGCTGCCCGGGCAGGCGGCGGACCGTCCAGGACCGCGATGTACGGCAGATTGCGGTACTGCTCGGCGTAGTCGAGCCCATATCCGACGACGAACCGGTCCTCGATTTCGAAGCCGATATAGTCGAGCCTGACGTCAATCTGCCGGCGCGACGGCTTGCTCAGCAGGCACGCGGTCCGCAGGTGACGCGGCGACCGCGCGCGCAGGATGTTCTGCATGTAGTTGAGCGTCAGCCCGGTATCGACGATGTCCTCGACGATGACCACGTCGCGTCCTTCGAGCGTGCTCTCGAGATCCTTCAGCAGCTGCACCTGCCCGGACGACTTCGTGCTCGTGCCGTAGCTCGACACGGCCATGAAATCGAGCGAGCAGTGTCCCGGCATCGCCCGCGCGAGATCGGAGAGGAAGACGAACGCGCCTTTCAAGACGGCAATCAGGTGGACGCCGTTCGGATGATCGCGGTGAATCTCGTCGGCCATCGCGCCGACGCGCTGCTGGATCTGGTCGGAGGAGATGAGGATCTGCATCGGGACATTGAGCGACCGTCGCACGCGAGAGTAACATAGCGTCCCGCTCCATGAAACGGTTCCAGATGATCACCGAGGCCGACGCCCGGATGCTCGAACAGGGCAGCACGGTCGTTCTGGTGGCGGGAGGGCACATCACGCCGCTCGCGCGCGATTCGCTGAAGGCCCGGCGGATCACGATCGTGCGCGAGGACGGCGACGTCGATGTCGAATCGCTGGCGCCGGTCGCCGATGTCCGGGTGGTCGCCCTGGCATCGGACCACACCGGCGTGGCGCTCAGGAACGCGATTCGGCAGCACCTGCGCGGCCGGGGGATCGCCGTGGACGATCTCGGTACCGACGGCCACGAGCCGGTCGACTACCCCGACACCGCTGCCGCGGTGGCGGTCCAGGTCGCGCGCCGGGAAGCCGACGCGGGAATCGTGATCGACGGCGCGGGCCTGGGCTCGGCGATTGCTGCCAACAAGGTCGCGGGTGTCCGCGCGGCGATGTGCCCCACCCGGACGCTGGCGCGCTACGCCCGGGAGCACAACGGCGCCAACGTCCTGGCGCTCGGCTCGACGCTCATGACGCCGGAGGAGGCGCTCGCGATTGTCGACACCTTCCTGGGCACCGCGATGCGGGAGCCGCGCTACCTGCGTCGGCTGGCGAAGATCCGGGAGTTGGAGAGGCGCGCGCCCGAGCGCTCGTCCTGAACCGCCCATGCAGCCGGCTGACATCGAACGCCTCGTTCGCATCGTGGTCGAGGAGATGGCGTCCGCGGGTCGCCCGGTGGCGCCAGCCCGGTGCGGCTGCCACGCGGTGCTCTACGAGTGCTGCCCGGATCGTCTCCGGGGCATCCTCGACGCCGGTGCGACGCGTTTGGGGCTGCACGCATCGGGAGGATCGGCGGGGAGCGTGGCGGCGATGATCGACCACACCCTGCTCAAGCCCGACGCCGCGCGGCAGGACATCGAAACGCTCTGCCGCGAGGCGGCGCAGTACGAGTTCGCCAGCGTCTGCGTGAACCCGACATGGGTGGCGCTCTGCGCGCGGCTCCTCGAGGGCTGCCGCGTGAAGGTGTGCTCGGTCGTCGGCTTCCCGCTGGGCGCGACGACGGCCGATACGAAGCAGTATGAGACGCGGCGGGCGATCTTCGACGGCGCCTGCGAGATCGACATGGTCATCAATATCGGTGCACTGAAATCAGGTGACCTTCGGCTGGTCGAACGCGACATCGAGGCGATCACCGCCCCGTGCCGGGACGTGGGCGCGCTGAGCAAGGTGATCATCGAGGCGGCGCTCCTGACCGACGAGGAGAAGATCACGGCGTGCACGCTGGCGAAGGCGGCGGGCGCCGATTTCGTGAAGACCTCGACCGGCTTCGGACCGGGCGGCGCCACGGCCCACGACGTGGCGCTGATGCGCCGCGTCGTCGGCGACGAGATGGGTGTGAAGGCGGCCGGAGGCGTGCGGGACCTGGAGGCGCTCAAAGCGATGGTGGCCGCGGGCGCCACGCGGATCGGCGCGAGCGCCGGCGTGCGGATCGTTCAGGAGTCGCGGGGGCAGCAGGCCGCCGGGACGGCGACAAGCCCTTGAGGGCGCTGGCGCTTCTCGTGGTGGCGGCGCTGGCGCCGGCCCTTGCGGCGGCGCAAACGCCCGGTCGCCCGGGCCCGTTCGCCGTGGACGTGCGCGCCGCGACCGGTGCGCTGCCGCAGGACCCCAGCTTCTTTCCGCCGGTGCCCACGGCGACGCCGATCCCGACCATGAGCGTCGGGTTCGACGTTGGGGCGCACGTCTATCTGTTTGGTGTCGGGCCGGCGCGGATCGGACTCGGCGCAAGCCTGCTCAGGGCCGGCGGCAGTGCATCGCCTCCGAAACCAACAGCCGCCGCGAGCACGACGCCACCGCCGCGCCAGACGCTGCCCGACGTGGATACCCGCGTCCAGATGTTCACGCCGCAGCTCTCGCTCAACTTCGGGTCCTCCCGCGGCTGGAGCTACCTCAGCGCGGGCGTCGGGCAGATCTCGGTCCAGACGACGACATCGGCCTTTGCCGCCGGCGCCAGCAGCACGGCGGCCACGACGCCGGCCCGCACGCGCGAGACGGCGGCCCTGCAGACGACCAACTTCGGCGGCGGCGCCAGATGGTTCACCACCGACCACGTGGCGTTCTCCTTCGACGTGCGGTTTCACAAGGTGAGAGGACGAACCAAGGAGGGGATCTCGACGGTCCCGGTGATGCTCGTCACCGCCTCGGCGGGTATTTCGCTGAAGTGACGCAGGGGAGGGGGGGCGTGTCGAGCCATAAGTAAGTGTTACCGAGCGGCGCATCGTCGCGCCATTAATGGTGTTACCGAAGGTGCAGGGGTTTTGAGAGGCGG
>MELF01000037.1:0-1143 GCA_001767525.1 Acidobacteria bacterium RIFCSPLOWO2_12_FULL_68_19
GAGCCGGTTCGCCATCCGGGAGGGCGGCCGGACCGTCGGCGCGGGCACCATCACGGAGATTGTGGAGTAGGGCGGTGGACGGAGGGCTGCGGCCAACGCCGAACGCCCGAGGCCCGAAGCCGACTAAGGATCCAGTATGCGAGACATCGTTCATCTGGCGTGCGGTGAGTGCAAGCGCCGGAACTACAGCACCACGAAGAACAAGAAGAAGACGACCGAGCGGATCGAGTTCAGCAAGTTCTGCCGCTTCTGTCGGAAGCACACGGCGCACAAGGAGACGAAATAGGTGGTAGCCGGTAGGTGGTAGCCGGTAGGTGGTAGCCGGTAGCAGGTTCTGAAGTTCTTGCTACCACCTACCGGCTACCACCTACCGGCTAGAGGAGATGCAGGTCAGTAGCTCAATTGGTAGAGCACCGGTCTCCAAAACCGGGGGCTGGGGGTTCGAGCCCCTCCTGACCTGCCAACCTTCGCTCATGCGTGCCAGCCCGGCGCGTGGGCGACGGTAGGCGAGCCAGGCGAAGGGTGTCCACCGACGCGCGGAGCGCGAAGGCGGACCAGGAATAGACGAGTAGGAACGCCACATGAGCACGCTAGAACAAATCAAGCCGGCTCCAGCTCGTCCGACCGTCGGCGGGATCCGCGGCTGGTGGGAGAACGGCCGCACGTTCCTCGCGGAGGTTCGCAACGAGACGCGGCGCGTCACGTGGCCGTCGCGGCGGGAGGTGTACGCCACCACGTTCGTGGTGATCCTGACGTCGACGTTCTTCGGTCTGTATCTCTGGGGGCTCGACCTGATGTTCAACCGTCTGATCGACTGGATCTTCCGGCAGTTCGGATCATGATGACCGACGTCGCGACGAAGAGCTGGTACATCGTCCACACCTACTCGGGGTTCGAGAAGAAGGTGGCCGAGTCGCTCGCGCAGCGCGTGCAGGCCTACGGGCTGCAGCACGAGATTGGCGAGATCCTGATCCCCACCGAGGACGTCGTGGAGATGCGCAGCGGCCGCAAGGTGGTGACGCCGAAGCGGTTCTTCCCCGGCTACATCCTGGTCGAGATGACGATGTCCGATCACGCGTGGCACGTGGTGAAGAACACGCCCAAGGTGACGGGGTTCGTCGGCGCCGGCCTCCTGCGCCTCCT
>MELF01000037.1:1185-11930 GCA_001767525.1 Acidobacteria bacterium RIFCSPLOWO2_12_FULL_68_19
CGAGAAGGGCGATCACGTGCGGATCAACGAAGGTCCCTTCACGAGCTTCAATGGCGTGGTCGATGAGGTGAACCTCGACAAGAACACGCTGAAGGTGATGGTGACGATCTTCGGGCGGGCGACGCCGGTGGAGCTCGACTTCCTCCAGGTCGAGAAGATTTAGGTCATGGCGAAAAAGATTCAGGCGATGGTGAAGCTGCAGATTCCCGCGGGCAAGGCGACGCCCGCGCCGCCGGTCGGCACCGCGCTCGGGCCGCACGGCGTGAACATCATGGACTTCTGCAAGAACTTCAACGCGAAGACCGCCAAGGACGACGGGTTGATCATTCCGGTGGTCGTCACGGTCTACGCGGACCGCAGCTACAGCTTCATCACGAAGACGCCCCCCGCCTCCGTGCTGCTCAAGCGGATGGCCAATCTGGCGAAGGGTTCCTCCGAGCCGAATCGGAACAAGGTGGGCACCGTCACGGCGAAGCAGGTCGAGGAGATCGCCAAGACGAAGATGCCGGACCTGAACTGCAACAGTCTCGAGTCGGCCGTCAAGACGGTGAGGGGCACGGCCCGGTCGATGGGGATCGATGTGATCGGATAGATCCCACACCCCAAGTCCCAGGACCCGATTGGGATTTGGTCATTGGGATTTGACAGGCGAGTGGGAGGAGCAACGAGCGCTCCGTGTGGACCACGAGGAGGCATATGGCAGGACACGGGAAGAAGTTCACGGCCGCCGCGACGCAGGTCGGCGAGCGCGCGTACTCGATCGAGGAGGCGATTCCGCTCCTGCAGAAGGTGAAGTACGCGAAGTTCGACGAGACCGTCGAGCTGGCGATGCGGCTCGGCGTCGACCCGAAACACGCGGACCAGATGGTTCGCGGCACGGTCGTGCTGCCGCACGGGCTCGGCAAGAGCAAGCGGGTGCTGGCGATCGCGGGCGCCGACAAGCAGAAGGAGGCGCAGGAGGCCGGCGCCGACTACGTCGGCGGCGAGGACGTCGTCGAGAAGATCACGGGCGGCTGGATCGACTTCGACGCGGTGGTGGCGACGCCCGACATGATGCGTGCGGTCGGCCGGCTCGGGAAGGTGCTCGGCCCACGGGGGCTGATGCCGAATCCGAAGACCGGCACCGTCACGCCGAACGTTGCGCAGGCGATCCGGGAGATCAAGGCGGGCAAGGTGGAATTTCGCGTCGACAAGACCGGCATCGTGCACGCGCCGGTCGGCAAGACGTCGTTTCCGACCGAGGCGCTGGTCGCCAACACGCGGGCGCTCGTCGACAGCGTCGTCCGGGCGAAGCCGGCCGCCGCGAAAGGGCGGTACTTGAGGTCGGTGACCGTCTCCTCGACGATGGGGCCGGGCATCCGGATCGACACCGCGCAAATCGACGAGCGGGCCAAGCACTAGGGGGCATGATGGCCGTAACCAGGGCTGAGAAGGAACAGGAGCTCCAGGATCTCTCGTCGATCTTCCAGGGAGCCGACACGGCGATCGTCGTCGACTATCGCGGGCTCAACGTCCCGCAGGTGACCGAGCTGCGCCGGCAGATCCGCGCCGTGCGCGCGCAGTACAAGGTCGTCAAGAACACGCTGGCGAAGCGGGCGATGAAGGGCACGAAGCTGGCGGCGCTCGAATCGTACTTCCAGGGGACGACGGCCGTCGCCGTGACGCAGGGCGACGCGGTGGCGCTGGCGAAGGCACTCACCGCGTTCATGAAGGGCGCTCCGACGCTCGCGATCAGGGCGGCGGTGGTGCAGGGACAGGTGATCAAGCCGGCCGAGGTCAGCGATCTCGCCAGCTTGCCCGGCAGGCCGGAGCTGTACGCGAAGCTGCTCTTCGTGCTGCAGGCGCCGATGCAGCAACTGGTCTCGGTCCTGGCGGCCGCGCCGCGCGATCTGCTGTCGGTGCTGGTGCAGGTGGAGAAGAAGAAGAGTGAATCGTGAGGTGACTGTGGGCCTTGGCCTTCCCTCTTCGGGCCCGAGGGACCACACGGAGTCGTTCGATAGTTCGAGCCCAGATCCTAGAGCCCGGAGGCTAGCGCCCGAGGCGACACGCGTCAGGAGAAACAGACAATGGCCGAAGTGACTCAGCAACAGGTGATCGACTACATCAAGGGGGTCAGCGTCATGGAGCTCTCGCAGCTCGTCAAGACGCTCGAATCCGAGCTGGGCGTCTCCGCGGCGGCGGCGATGCCGATGGCGATGCCGGGCATGGCCATGCCGGGGGGCGGCGCGGCGGCGCCGGCCGAGGAGAAGACCGAGTTCACCGTCACCCTCACCGAGGTGGGCGCCGACAAGATCAAGGTCATCAAGGTGGTGCGCGAGGTGACGAGCCTCGGGCTGAAGGAAGCCAAGGACCTGGTCGAGAGCGCGCCAAAGGCGCTGAAGGAAGGCGTGAACAAGGACGAAGCCGCGGCGATCAAGAAGAAGTTCGACGACGTCGGCGCCAAGGTCTCGATCACGTAAGAGTGCCGGGTCCGCTTCGCGGCACCCGGCCTTCGTACGCGCCGTTGATGTAGGGCGGGTGCCGCCGAAGGCGGACCCGCCGGACTGTTTCTGTCATTCCGATCCGCGAGGGTCAGCCACCGATGTACAGCCTTCCCAAGAACGTCTACCGCGAACGCAAGGACTTCTCGAAGATCAAGACGACGGTGCCGATCCCGAACCTGATCGAGATCCAGCGGAAGTCCTACGAGCGCTTCCTGCAGATGAGCCGGCTCCCGTCGGAGCGGGAGGACGCCGGCCTGCAGTCGGTGTTCAAGTCGGTGTTCCCGATCAGCGATTTTCGCGAGAACTCGTCGCTCGAGTTCATCGAGTATTCCATCGGGAACTGGGAATGCAAGTGCGGGAAGCTGTCCGGCCTGCATCACCTGCGCAAGCCGTGCGGCAACTGCGGCGCCACGCTCGTCGCCGACCCGTACGGCGACCACGAGGTGCTCTGTCCGCGCTGCGGCAAGGCGAACCAGGCGCGCGGCGACGTCTGCGACATCTGCGGCCACACGGTCGGGATGAAGCTGAAATACGACGTCGACGAATGCCAGGAGCGCGGGATGACCTACGCGGTCCCGCTCAAGGTCACGATCCGGCTCGTCGTCTGGAACAAGGATCCGGAGACCGGGGTCAAGACGATCCGCGACATCAAGGAGCAGGAGGTCTACTTCGGCGACATTCCGCTGATGACCGACAACGGGACGTTCATCATCAACGGGACCGAGCGCGTCATCGTCAGCCAGCTCCACCGGTCGCCCGGCGCCTTCTTCCACTCCGAGGACAAGACGCTGTACGTGGCGCAGATCATCCCGTACCGCGGATCGTGGGTGGAGTTCGAGTACGACCAGAAGAACCTGCTGTACGTGCGCATCGATCGGAAGCGGAAGTTCCTCGCCTCGGTGTTCCTGCGCGCGCTCGGCCTGCGCGGCGCGGACGAGATCATCCGCACGTTCTACGCCGTCGATCGCATCTTCCTGACCCAGGGGCCGGCGCTGATGTGGGCGGTCGGCGAGACGCTCGTCGGCCTGCGCGCCGTCCACGACGTCAAGGCCGGCGACTTCTCGATCCAGGGCGGCAAGAAGATCACCGCCAACGCCGTGGCGGCGCTCCGCAAGGCGGGGATCGAGACGATTGCCGTCGCCGACGAGGCGCTCGAAGGCGCCTACGCGGCCGCCGATATCGTCGATCCCGAGACGGGCGAGGTGATTCTCGAGGCCAACGAGGAACTGACGCCGCGCGTCATCTCGATGGCGCAGGAGAAGCGGGTCGACAAGATCGAGATCTTCTTCCCCGAGCGCGACGAGGTCGGCCCGATCATCAGCCAGACGCTCAAGAAGGACCCGATCCGCACGCACGAGGAGGCGCTCATCGAGATCTACCGGCGCCTCCGGCCGGGCGATCCTCCGACCCTCGACAGTTCGCGGTCGCTGTTCGAGAACATGTTCTTCAACCCGCAGAAATACGACTTCTCGCGCGTCGGCCGGCTGAAGCTCAACACGAAGCTCGGGCTGAAGACGCCGCTCGACGAGAAGATCCTGCACCCCCAGGACTTCTACGAGGTCCTGAAGTACCTGCTCAAGCTGCGCAGGAACCCGCAGAACGTCGACGACATCGATCACCTGGGCAACCGGCGCGTCCGCTCGGTCGGCGAGCTGCTCGAGAACCAGTTCCGCATCGGCCTGGTCCGCATGGAGCGCGCGATCAAGGAAAAGATGTCGGTGTACCAGGAAATGGCGACGGCGATGCCGCACGACCTGATCAACGCGAAGCCGGTGATGGCGGCCATTCGCGAGTTCTTCGGGTCGTCGCAGCTCTCGCAGTTCATGGATCAGACGAACCCGCTCTCCGAGATCACGCACAAGCGGCGGCTCTCGGCGCTCGGGCCGGGCGGCCTCTCGCGCGAGCGCGCGGGGTTCGAGGTCCGCGACGTCCATCCGACGCACTACGGGCGCATCTGTCCGATCGAGACGCCGGAAGGGCCGAACATCGGCCTGATCTCGTCGCTCAGCTGCTACGCGCGAATCAACGAGTTCGGGTTCATCGAGTCGCCCTACCGGAAGGTGAAGGACGGCCGCGTCATCGATTTCGTCATCGTGACCAACGCCGGCGGCAACCCGAAGTACAAGGTCGGCGACATCGTCGAGTCCGACGAGCTGGTTGGCGCCGACGGCCGGTCCAAGAAGAAGGGGGTCGAATTCGAGCCGTACTCCTTCTACCAGTCGGCGTGGGAGGAGGACCAGTACATCATCGCGCAGGCGAACGTGGAACTCGATGAGGACGGCCGGGTCGTGGCCGACCGCGTGAACGCGCGCAAGCAGGGGAACTTCATCCTGGCGCGCCGCGAGGAGGTCGACTTCATCGACGTGTCGCCGAAGCAGCTCGTCTCGGTGGCCGCCTCGCTCGTGCCGTTCCTCGAGAACGACGACGCGAACCGCGCGCTGATGGGGTCGAACATGCAGCGCCAGGCGGTGCCGCTCCTGCGCGCCCGGGCGCCCTACGTCGGCACCGGCATGGAGTACATCACCGCGCGCGACTCTGGCGCGGTGGTGGTGGCGCGCCGCACCGGCACCGTCGACTACGTCGACAGCCAGCGCATCGTGGTCCGCGTGGAGGCGGCCGCGGAGACGCCGGACGATCTCAGCAAGGAGATGGGCGCCGACATCTATCCGCTGACGAAGTTCAAGCGGTCGAACCAGAACACCTGCATCAACCAGAAGCCGATCGTGCGGGTGGGGCAGCGCGTGCAGAAAGGGCAGGTGCTGGCCGATGGGCCGTGCACCGAGCTGGGCGAACTGGCGCTCGGGCGCAACGTGCTCGTCGCCTTCATGCCGTGGCGCGGCTACAACTTCGAGGACGCGATTCTCGTGTCCGAGAAGATGGTGAAGGAGGACTACTACACCTCCATCCACATCGAGGAGTTCGAGATCGAGGCGCGCGACACCAAGCTGGGGCCCGAGGAGATCACCCGCGACATCCCGAACGTCTCGGAGACGTACCTGCGCGACCTCGACGACAGCGGCATCATCCGCATCGGCGCCTACGTCAAACCCGGCGACATCCTCGTCGGCAAGGTGACCCCGAAGGGCGAGACGCAGTTGACGCCGGAAGAGAAGCTCCTGCGGGCGATCTTCGGCGAGAAGGCGGGCGACGTCCGCGACGCCTCGCTCATCTGCCCGCCGGGCATCGAGGGGATCATCGTCGGCGTGAAGATCTTCTCGCGCAAGGGGATTGAAAAAGACGATCGAGCCAAGGCGATCGAGGCCGAAGAGCTCGAGATGATGGAGAAGAACCAGGCGGACGAGATCCGCATCCTGCACGACGAGGTCAAGAAGCGCGTCATGCAGATGCTGAACAACCAGACGCTGCGCGCCGACGCGTTCGACGAGTACGGCCGCGAGCGGGTGCTCCGCAAGGGGACGGTGCTGACGTTCGACATCATGCAGCCAATTCCCTACGAGCAGCTGGTGCGCCTGAAGATCCAGAGCGACGACCCGCGGCTCGAGGGCGATCTGCGGCTGCTCGAGGAGCGGACCGAGCGTCAGGTCGAGGTGATCCGCCAGCTCTTCGAGGAGAAGAAGGAGAAGATTCGCCGCGGCGACGAGCTGCCGCCTGGCGTCATCAAGCTCGTCAAGGCCTACGTCGCGATGAAGCGGAAGCTGTCGGTCGGCGACAAGATGGCCGGCCGCCACGGCAACAAGGGCGTCATCGCGCGGATTCTCCCCGAGGAAGACATGCCGTACCTGCCGGACGGGACGCCGGTGGAGATCGTGCTGAATCCGCTCGGCGTGCCGTCGCGCATGAACGTCGGCCAGATCCTGGAGACGCACCTCGGGTGGGCCGCGCACGCCCTCGGCCTCTACTTCGCGACGCCGGTCTTCGACGGCGCGACCGAGCGCGAAATCAAGCACTGGCTCGAGCAGGCCGGACACCCGACGAGCGGCAAGACACCGCTCTACGACGGCATGACGGGCGATCTGTTCGAGAACGAGGTGACCGTCGGCTACATCTACATGCTGAAGCTGTCGCACCTGGTCGACGACAAGATCCACGCGCGGTCGATCGGGCCGTACTCGCTCATCACGCAGCAGCCGCTCGGCGGCAAGGCGCAGTTCGGCGGCCAGCGCTTCGGCGAGATGGAGGTGTGGGCGCTCGAGGCCTACGGTTCGGCGCACATCCTCCAGGAGCTGCTGACGGCGAAATCCGACGACGTGACGGGCCGGGCGAAGATCTACGAGGCGATCGTCAAGGGCGACGCCTCCTTCACGCCGGGGCTCCCCGAGTCGTTCAACGTGCTCATCCGCGAGCTGCAGTCGCTCTGTCTCGACGTGGAGCTGATCTCGACGAAGAAGCGCCCGCCGATCGAGCCGCTGCCCTCCGACGAAGGCGAACCGATACTGGAGCAGGTGTAATGAGACCAAGCTTTCACGATTCGAAGACGTCGCTGCGGGCCGATTTCGACGCGATTCGCATCTCCCTCGCCTCGCCGGAGAAGATCCTCTCGTGGTCGTTCGGCGAGGTCACCAAGCCGGAGACGATCAACTACCGGACGTTCAAGCCGGAGCGCGACGGCCTGTTCTGCGCCAAGATCTTCGGCCCGATCACCGACTGGGAGTGCCTCTGCGGCAAGTACAAGCGCATGAAGCACCGCGGCGTGATCTGCGACAAGTGCGGCGTCGAGGTGACGCAGGCCAAGGTGCGCCGCGAGCGCTTGGGTCACATCACCCTGGCGACGCCGGTGAGCCACGTCTGGTTCTTCAAGGGGCTGCCGAGCCGCATCGGGCACCTGCTCGACATCTCGCTGCGCGACCTCGAGCGCATCCTCTACTTCGAGGCCTACGTCGTGGTCGATCCGGGCGACGCCGAGCTCAAGCAGAACCAGCTGCTCAACGAGGAGCAGTTCCGGAAGGCGCGAGAGGACTTCGGCGCCAAGTTCCGGGCGCAGATGGGCGCGGAGGCGATCAAGGAGCTGCTGAAGCGCGTCCACGTCGAGAAGCTCGCCGACGAGCTGCGCGTCAGGATGAAGGCGGAGTCGTCGGCGCAGAAGAAGCTGAAGTTCGCCAAGCGCCTGAAGGTCGTCGACAGCTTCCGCAAGTCGAACAACCAGCCGAACTGGATGATCCTGGACGTCATCCCGGTGATTCCGCCGGAGCTGCGGCCGCTCGTGCCGCTCGACGGCGGACGCTTCGCGACCTCCGACCTGAACGACCTCTATCGCCGCGTCATCAACCGGAACAACCGGCTGAAGAAGCTGATGGAGCTGAAGGCGCCGGATGTCATCATCCGCAACGAGAAGCGGATGCTGCAGGAGGCGGTCGACGCGCTGTTCGACAACGGACGGCGCGGCCGCGTGCTGCGCGGCGCCAACAACCGGCCGCTGAAGTCGCTCTCCGACACGCTCAAGGGGAAGCAGGGGCGCTTCCGCCAGAACCTGCTCGGCAAGCGCGTCGACTACTCGGGCCGGTCGGTCATCGTGGTCGGCCCCGAGCTGAAGCTGCACCAGTGCGGGCTGCCGAAGAAGATGGCGCTGGAACTCTTCAAGCCGTTCATCTACAACAAGCTCGAGGAGCGGCAGCTCGTCGCCACGATCAAGCAGGCCAAGGAAATGGTGGAGCAGCAGCGCCCCGAGGTGTGGGACATCCTCGAAGAGGTGATCCGCGAGCACCCGGTGCTGCTCAACCGCGCGCCGACGCTGCACCGCCTCGGCATCCAGGCGTTCGAACCGGTGCTGGTGGAAGGAAAGGCGATCCGGATCCATCCGCTGGTCTGCACGGCGTTCAACGCCGACTTCGACGGCGACCAGATGGCGGTGCACATCCCGCTCTCGCCGGAGGCGCAGATCGAGGCCTCGGTGCTGATGATGTCGTCGAACAACATCCTGTCGCCCGCCAACGGCGCGCCGATCGCCGTGCCGTCGCAGGACATCGTCCTCGGCTGCTACTACCTGACGAAGGCGAAGAACGGCGCGAAGGGGGAGGGGCGCGCGTTCGGCAACATCGAGGACGTGCTGCTCGCGCTCGACGCGGGCGAGCTGGAAACGCTCACGCCAATCCGGCTGCGGTACACCGGCGCGCTCCTCGACCTGACCACCGCACGCGACGATCAGGACGTGCTGCACACGGAGGTGCAGGACGTCTCCAGCAAGATCATCAACACGACCGTCGGCCGCGTCATCCTGAACGAGCAGTTGCCGCACGTCATGCCGTTCGTCAACGGCCTGCTCAAGAAGAAGGGGCTGCAGCAGCTCGTCCAGAAGTGCTACCTCGACCTCGGCCTCGAGCGCACGGTGGACATGCTCGACGCGCTGAAGAACCTCGGGTTCACTTACGCGACCAAGTCCGGGCTGTCGATCGGCATCGACGACCTGATCATCCCGGGCAACAAACAGCAGCTGGTCGATGACGCCCGCAACGAGGTGATCAAGGTCGAGCAGCAGTACCTCGAAGGGGCGATCACCAACGGCGAGCGCTACAACAAGGTGATCGCCGTTTGGTCGGAGGTGACCGAGAAGATCGCCGACGAGATGTTCGGCGAGATGGCCGAGATGGATCACTCGGGCCGGTTCTTCAACCCCGTCTACATCATGGCGGACTCGGGCGCGCGCGGATCCAAGCAGCAGATCCGGCAGCTCGCCGGCATGCGCGGCCTCATGGCCAAGCCGTCGGGCGAGATCATCGAGACCCCCATCACGTCGAACTTCCGTGAGGGGCTCACGGTGCTGCAGTACTTCATCTCGACTCACGGCGCCCGCAAGGGGTTGGCCGACACGGCGCTCAAGACGGCCGACTCGGGCTACCTCACGCGCCGGCTGGTCGACGTGGCGCAGGACGTCATCATCTCCGAGGGCGACTGCGGCACGCTCGACGGCATCGAGGCGCGCGCCATCGTCGAGTCGGGCGAGATCATCGAGCCGCTTCGCGACCGCATCGTCGGCCGCGTCACGCTCGAGAAGATCGTCGACCCGTTCACGGGCGAGGCGGTGGTCGACCTCAACGAGGAGATCGACGAGGACAAGGCGTCGGCCGTGCAGGAAGGCGGCATCGAGAAGGTGAAGATCCGCTCGGTGCTCACGTGCGCGTCGCGCCGCGGCGTCTGCGCGCGCTGCTACGGGCGCGACCTCGCCACGGGCCGGCTCGTGGAGCTCGGCCAGGCGGTCGGCGTCATCGCCGCGCAGTCGATCGGCGAGCCGGGTACGCAGCTGACGATGCGGACGTTCCACATCGGCGGCACGGCGTCGCGGGTGTCCGAGCAGAACACGCTCGACGCCAAGCACGCGGGCGTGGTCCGGTACCAGAGCCTGCAGGTCGTCGAGACGCACAAGGAGGGCGGCCAGCTGATCGTCATGAACCGCAACGGCTCGCTCGTCGTCCAGGACGAGAAGGGGCGCGACCGCGAGCGCTACCCGATCGTCTACGGCGCGCGGCTGAAGGTGCGCGACGGCCAGAAGGTCCAGCAGGAACAGATCCTGGTCGAATGGGATCCCTACACCTTCTCGATCCTGACGGAGGAGACGGGCACGGCCCGCTTCAAGGACATCATCGAGGATCAAACGATCCACGAGGAAGTCGACGAGGTCACGGGCCTCTCGCGCTTCATCATCGTCGATTCGCCGGATGAGAAGAAGCAGCCGACGATCGAGATCAAGGACAAGAACGGCCGGACCGTCCGCAAGTACCACATGCCGGTGCACGCGCACCTGATGGTGCAGGACGGCGAGCCGGTGGAGGCGGGCGACGTGCTCGCCAAGATCCCCCGGGAGACGACCAAGACCAAGGACATCACGGGCGGTCTGCCGCGCGTGGTGGAGCTCTTCGAGGCGCGCAAGCCGAAGGATCCGGCGGTCATCTCGGAGATCGACGGCATGGTGAAGGACGGCGGGGTCGTCAAGGGACAGCGCAAGCTCATCATCGTTCCCGACGACGCGAGCGAGCCGCGGGAGTACGCGCTGCCGCGCGGCGTGCACGTCAACGTCCACGAGGGGGAGCGGGTGCGGGCGGGTGAGCAGCTGATGGACGGGCCGAGCAACCCGCACGACATCCTGCGGGTGCTCGGCGAGAAGGAGCTGCAGAAGTACCTCGTGAACGAGATTCAGGAGGTCTACCGGCTGCAGGGCGTCAACATCAACGACAAGCACATCGAGGTCATCGCGCGGCAGATGATGCGGTGGGTGAAGATCGAGGACGTGGGCGACACCGAGTTCCTGATCGACGAGCAGGTGGACAAGTTCCGCTTCCTCGAGGAGAACGAGCGGGTGATTGCTGCGGG
>MELF01000037.1:11940-55635 GCA_001767525.1 Acidobacteria bacterium RIFCSPLOWO2_12_FULL_68_19
ACTCGTTCATCTCGGCGGCCTCCTTCCAGGAGACGACGCGGGTGCTGACCGAGGCGTCGATCTCGGGGAAGGTCGACTACCTGCGCGGGCTGAAGGAGAACGTGACGATGGGGCGGCTCATCCCGGCGGGAACCGGGTTCGAGTGGTACCGGGGCGTGCGGATTCCGCCCGACGAGCCGCCGCCGCCGCCGGCCCCGCCCCAGCCGACCGAGGAGGAGCTCGACATGGAGCGCGAGATCGAGTACGCGTTCGATGCCGACGAGCCGGTGGCGGGCGGCCGCGGGCCGGTCGGCGATATCGAGTAGCGACGTAAGGACGTACGTGGGGCGGGCCTTGACGGCCCGCCGTTCCCGATCACGGGTCACAGAGACACGGAGGCACAGAGATTGGATATCCCTGTGCCTCTTTGTCGTATGCGGGGCTGACCGTCCGGTCCGCCTCTTCCGTGTGGCTTCGTGCGGCGCGAGCGGCGAGGCAGCAGGCGCAGGTCCGTGACCTGCGCCGGACTCGGCCCTGCGCTCGCGGTTTCCCGTCTGTCGCGCCCGTCGCGGCGCTCGCACGGTTCGCTTCCGCAGCCTGTCTTCTGGCCGTTTTTGCGGTGACGAATTTCCGAAAGGCATTAGCCGCACGCTGCGCGTCCAACGGGCGGCGCGTTCAATCGCCTTGGATTGCGCCAAGCCCACGTGGAGTCGTCGGAGCGGTCCAATCAATACTGGTCATGCACCGACACGAACCAGAGTCCTCGTCTTCAAAGTCTTGAGGGCTTCCAGCACGCGGGGCACCAGGGGCTGAAGGGATTCCAGACGGTTGCTTTCGGCGACCAGAACGACAATCGCGAGTGGCAGGATCGAGAGGTTCTACTGGAATTGGATATTCTGATCCGCGGTCAGCACCACGTCGAATGTCTCGGCCGCTTGTCGCAGGAGAGCGCCATTGGCCAAGCTCATCCAACCTTCGTCGCGAACAGTCGAGACATTATGCCCAATGAGCGCTCGGCCCAGCGGACGAGGGAGCGACTCATCGAGCAGGATGCGCACGGGAAGCCAGCAAGTCGCCCGCGATTTCGAGGGCGGCTACGGCCTGTTCTCGCGTTACGGACGGGAAGTGGTCGAGAAAACGCTCGAGCGGGTCGCCAGCGGCCAGGTAATCGACGAGGTTCTTAATGGGGACGCGCGTTCCCGCAAAGACAGGAGTTCCGCCCAGCACGTCGGGGTCGCACCGGACAACGGATTCCAAGGTGGGTGTAGACATGGCACACCCTCTGTCCCATGCTACCTCCGATCCAGACACGGTGCATAACCACCGTATCGCGCCGGCGAGGCGGCCGGCTCCTCCTCGGAACGGATCGTCCACCTACGTACGCTTGACAGCGCGTCTGCCGCAGGGACAATAGGCATGCTACCGACACCAATGGAGTCGCATTATGACTAGAGCGGTACGTCCTTTGTCGACCCTCGTGGGAGCGGCGCTGCTGTGGGTGATCTCCGCCGGCCCGCTGGCGGCCCAGACGCAGTCTTCTCCGGCGCTGGTCGGCACGGTCACCTCGCACGCCGAAGGCCCGATGGAGGGTGTGCTCGTGGGCGCCAGGAAGGCGGGCTCGACCATTGCCACCTGGGTCGTCACTGGCGCCCAGGGCGAGTACCGCTTTCCGCGGGAACGCCTGGAACCCGGCAAGTACAGCGTCCGCATCCGCGCGGCCGGATACAAACTGCCGGACACCCCGGTCGATGTGACGGCCTCCGGCGCGCGGCTGGATCTGCAGCTCGAGAAGATCACCCGCACGACGGAGCTCGCCGTGCAGCTCTCGAACGCCGAATGGCTGGCGAGCGTGCCGGGAACAGCCGGGCAGAAGGTGGCGCTCGCGGGGTGCGTGACCTGCCATACGCTGCAGCGCGTGCTGTTGTCGCGCTTTGGTCCGGACGAGATGGCGCAGGTCGTGCAGCGGATGAGCCGCCATACGAACAACTCATCGCTGCTGCATCCGTGGATGCGCTCAGCCGAGGACTTTCCGCATCGTCCGCCGTCGCCGGGACAGATCGACGTCGGCAAGTACCTCAGCTCCATCAACTTGAGCGCGAGGGACACCTTCGAGTTCCCGCTGAAGACGCTCCCGCGCCCGAAGGGGAAGGCCACCGAGGTGATCTATACGGTGTACGAGCTGCCGCGGCCGGACGCCTCGCCGCACGACACCGTCTTCGACGCGCAAGGCAACCTGTGGTACTCCGATTTCAACTCCCAATTCATCGGCAAGATCGACCTGAAGACCGGCAAGGTGGTCGACTACGTCGTTCCCCAGAGCCGGTTCCTCCAGACCGCGCAGGGGGGGCTCCAGATCGACATCGACAAGGACGGACGGCTCTACATCGGCAACATGTTCCAGATGGCCATCGTTCGCTTCGATCCGAAGACGGAGAAGATGGAAGCGTTCAAGCTCCCGATGCCCGAGTCCACCTACGGCGACGGCCATCTGACGATGGTCGATCCGGCGTTCCAGCACGTGGACGGGAAGCTCTGGGTGAACGTGCCGTACGAGACGGGAACGGCGGGCGGCACCTGGCAAGTGGATCTGGCGCGGAACACGTGGACGCAGGTCACCTACCCGCCCGGCAGCCCGTCCGCGCGCGCCTACGACGTGGTGGCCACCTCCAAGAACGACATGTACGGCATCGGCCTGGCCGTGGACAAGATCTGGGTCACCAGCGGCAAGACGCTGCAGACGGTCTGGTACGACCTGCCGACCAAAGGACCGGGATGCCGGCGGGGACACGTTGACGCCCGGGACCGTCTCTGGTGCGGCGTCTTCCAGGGCAACCGCGTGGCGATGTTCGATCCCGAGACGAAGAAGATCACCGAGTGGAAGATGCCCACCGAGTGGACGCGCCCCTACGACGCGCAGTTCGACGATCGAGGGTACGTCTGGACCGCCGGCATGGACGCGGACCTCGCGGTTCGGCTGAACGTCGACACCGGCGAATTCACCGAGTACCTGCTCCCGCATCGCGCGAACGTGCGCCAGGTGCACGTGCAGAAGGTCGGGTCCTTGTCGAGCCTGTGGCTGGGCGACCAGCACGGGAACACGATCGTGCGCGTGGAGCCGCTGGCGCCGTAGACGGAACGGGCCGGGTCAGGGCAGTGGTGGCCCCGCGCTTCGTAGGGCAGCGGGTGGGTCGGCAGGGGGCTGGTCAGCGGATTGCCCGATGCCGCCTGATTACGCCTGCGGCGGTCGCGAGCGGCCGCCGGACGTGAAGGAGGCCATCATGATCGACCGGCGCAACTGGCTTCGGCGGACGGCGGCTCTCCTGACGGGCGCGGCTGCCGGGGGCATCGGGGCCCTTCACGCGCGGCAGCGCGGCGACGGGTCTGCGTACCTCTTTCCGGGTTTCAAGGCGGCGAAAGTGCAGACCTCCGGGGCGACGATCAACCTCGTCGTCGGCGGCAGCGGCCCGCCGCTGCTGCTCCTGCACGGCGCGCCGCAGACCCACGCCATCTGGTACAAGGTCGCGCCCGACCTGGCGAGGGACTACACGGTCATTGCGGCCGACCTGCGCGGCTACGGCGACAGCAGCAAGCCCGAGGGGGGACCGAACCATGTGAACTACTCCAAGCGCGCCATGGCGCTCGATCAGGTCGAAGTCATGAAGCACTTCGGATTCGACCGGTTCGCCGTCGTCGGGCACGATCGCGGGGCGCGGGTGACGCACCGCCTGGCGCTCGATCATCGGAACGCCGTGACCCGGGCGGCGGTGCTGGATATCGTCCCGACCCATTACTTCTATACCCACGTCACGCGGGAGACCGCCACGGCGTACTACCACTGGTTCTTCCTGATTCGCCCCGCGCCGTTTCCCGAGACGCTCCTCAACAACAGCGTCGAGACCTACGTTGGTTCCGGACGGGAGGAGCCCCAGGCGGAGTTCCTGCGCGCGTTCAAGAACCCGGAGACCGTGCATGCCATGTGCGAGGACTACCGCGCCGGCGCATCCATCGATCTCGAGCACGATGAAGCGGACATGAATCGAAAGCTCGCCTGCCCGTTGCTCGTGCTGTGGGGCGAGCGTGGCAACCTCGGACGGTTGTTCGACGTGATGACGATCTGGCGCGATCGCGCCTCCGACGTGCGGGGCAGGGCGCTGCCGTCGGGACACAACCTGCAACTGGACGTGCCGGAGCAGACGCTGGCCCAACTGCGGGCCTTCCTGCGCGGGTAGGCGTGCCCCCACGGCAGATGGTCCGCCGCGGCGCAGTGACGCGCCGCAGCAGGCCGGCTCTGCGGTAGTATTTTCGGCGTGAATCGACGCGTGCTGTTCATCGCCGTTGCCGCCGGCGCCCTTCTGGCGGCACTCGTCTTCTTCGTGTTCCTCTCGCCCTCGCCCGAAGAGCCGGCCTCTGTCGTCGCCGAATCTCGCGCGCCGGCGGCGCCAGGCCGCGCGCGGCCGGCTCCGGCGCCGCCCGCAGCCAGGGTGCGCGAAGCGGCGCCCCGCACGGAGGAAGCGCCGGCGGCGGCGCCCGCGGCGCCCGCCGAGCCCGCGGCCCCGGCGCCTGCACCGGAGCCGTCGCCCGACACGGGATTGCTCCGCATCGAGACCGACGTCCCCGGCGCCCAGGTGTTCATCGATCGGCAGTTCGTCGGCGTCGCTCCTGTCACGGCCGAGAACATCACGCCGGGCACGCATCAGTTGAACGCGTCGGCGCAGGGATACGACGGGATCGCGATGCCGATCGAAGTCACGCCGGGCCGCCGCGACGTGGTGCTTCGCTTTCGCGAAGTCAGGCTCGACCTGGCGATTGACGTCGTGCACCGGCACGGCGTTGGATCGTGCCGCGGCCGCCTGATTGCGACGCCCGCCGGGATCCGGTACGAGACCTCGAACCGTGACGACGTGTTCAACGCCGCGCTGCTGGATCTCGAGACGTTCCAGGTGGACTACCTGGCGAAGAACCTCCGCGTGAAGCTTCCGAAGGGCCGGCAGTTCAACTTCACCGATCCCGACGGCAACGCCGACCGCCTGTTCGTGTTCCACCGCGACGTCGAGCGCGCGCGGGAGCGGCTCCGGAAAGGCGACGCGCCCGGCGGCGACTGACACGGCGTACCATAGGCCGTTGTGCCTCCGGCGTTGGTCCGCTCCCGCATCCAGGGCCTGGAGCTCCCGCCGTTCGACCCGCTGAACCGGCGCGCGGCGGAGCTGCGCGGCGACGGTCATCCGGTCATCTCGCTCGGCCAGGCGGTGCCGTTCTTCCCGCCGCCCGGCCCGGCCCTCCAGGCGGCGCGTGAGGCGCTCGCGCGTCCCGAGGTGCATCGCTACGCGACCGATCCCGGCCTGCCGGAGTTGCGCGCGATCCTGGCGGACCGGCTCACGTCAGCCACCGGCACGCCCACGACGCGTGACGATGTGATCATCACGGCGGGCGGCAATCACGCATTCACCCTCGCGCTGACGACGCTCGTCGATGCCGGTGACGAGGTGATTCTGCCGGCGCCGTATTTCACCAATCACCAGATGGCGGTGGTTGCCGCCGGCGCGGCCGCGATCGAGGCGCCGATGGCCGACCGGTCCATGTTTGCCGTGCGCTGGGCCGATATCGAGCCGCACGTCACCCCGCGCACGAAAGCGGTCGTGCTTTGCAACCCGAGCAACCCGACCGGCGCGCCCGTCGAGCCGGAGGACGGCAGGCGCATTATCGGCGAGCTGGCCCGGCGCGGCATCCTCGTCATCAGCGACGAGACGTACATGCAGTTCGTCTACGACGGCGCGCACTGGAGCGCCGCCTCGGTTCCCGACTGGCGGCGGAACGTCATCGTCATCGGCACGTTCTCGAAGTCGTTCGGCATGATGGGATGGCGCGTCGGCTTCCTCCTGGCCGACGCGCCGGTCTGCGAGCAGGCGATCAAGGTGCAGGACGCCATGATCATCTGCGCGCCGACGATCTCGCAGATGGCGGTGGAGGCGGCGGTCCGCCACTGCTGGTCGTACCCGCTGTCGTTTCACGACGAGCTGCGCCGGCGACGGGCGGTCCTTGCGGGTGGACTGGCCGGTATCGCGGGGCTGCACTGGACGCCCACCCGCGGCGGCCTGTTCGCGTTCGCCCGGGTCGACGGCTGCACCGATTCGGCCGGGCTCTCCCGGGATCTGCTCGAACGTGCGTTCGTCGTCACGATTCCAGGCGCCTCGTTTGGCAGGAGTGGCGAAGGGTTCCTGCGCCTGTCGTACGGCTACGCCACCGCGGCGGAGGTGGAAGAGGCGGTGAGCCGGCTCCGCCGGTTCTTCGCCGCGGCATAGAACAGACTCGGGTATGCTGTGCAGCGTACGAAACGAGGTTGAACATGACCAGAGCCGTCGTGCTGTCGCTCGTCGTCCTCACCGGCATCTCGTTGGCGTGGAGTCAGACGCCTGAGCCGACCACCGCGGGCGCCACCAGTCCGGATCCCGTGAACTTCACGGGCCGCGTCACCGGCTTTACCACGTCCGACATCCGGGTCAACCGCTACAGCTTCGCCGCCGGAGCGCGGAGCAACTGGCACACGCACGAGCGGGGTCAGACCCTCATCATCGAGCAGGGGGTCGCGCTGGCGCAGGTGGAGGGCTCGCCCGTGCGCGAGTACCGGCCGAACGACGTCTTCTACACGCCGCCGGGCGTACGGCACTGGCACGGCGCGGCGCCGACCCAGTCGATGCGGCAGGTGTCGGTCAGCTTTGGCGTCACGACGTGGTCGGGGCCGGTGAGCGACGCGCAGTACAGCAGCCGCCGCTGACGCGGGAGGCAGCATGGCGGCGGGGACGCTCGGGCGATCTCGACCGCGCGTGCGCACGGCTGAATGGGGAGAGGAGGAGACGCCATGAGACGGATGCTGCTCGGAATGCTGGCTGCCGCCCTCGTCGCGCTCGCATCGCCCGTCGTGCCGGGTTCGGCGCAGACCGGGGGCGCGGCGCAGGGCGTTACCAAGGCGCAGTACGAGCGCTGGAAGACAGAGCTCTCCAACTGGGGACGCTGGGGCAGAGACGATCAGACGGGCGCGATGAACCTCGTCACGCCGGCCAAGCGGCGTCAGGCGGCCGCCCTCGTCAAGGACGGCGTTTCGGTGTCGCTCGCCAGAGACGTCGACACGGAGAAGGCGGTTGACAACCCCCAGCCCTACGAGCGGCAGATGCTCGCCATCGGGGCCGATCGCTTCGGCGTCGCCTTTCACGGCGTCGCGCACACCCATCTCGACTCGCTCGCGCACATCAACTACGACGGCGTCTTCTACAACGGGTACACACCGGACGCCGGCGCCGTCATGAAGGCGGGCGGCCACTCGCGCAACTCCATCGTCAACCTGAAGGACGGCATCTTCACGCGGGGCGTGCTGATCGACATTCCGCGGTTGAAGGGTGTCCCGTACCTGGAGCCGGGCACGGTGATCACGCGCCAGGACGTCGAGGCGTTCGAGAAGTTCGCCGGCCTGAAGGTCGTGCCGGGCGACGCCGTGTTCATCCGGACGGGCCGATGGGCGAGGCGGGCCGTGACCGGACCGTGGGACCTGGGCCGGACGGCCGGGCTGCGGCCTGGGCCGGGCGCCTCCGTCCTCCCGTGGCTGAAGGAGCGGGACGTGGCGCTCCTCGGCAGCGACGTACCGCCGAGCAGCTCGCCGTCGGACGTGCCCGGAGAGGCGGGCCCGGTCCACGATTTCGCGCTCGTGACCCTGGGCATCCACCTGTTCGACAACTGCGACCTCGAGGCGCTGGCCGAGGCGGCGGCCTCGCGCAAGCGCTGGGAGTTCCTCCTGACGGTGGCGCCGTTGCCGTTCCGCGGCGGCACCGGCTCGCCGGTCAACCCGATTGCCACATTCTGACGAGGAGCGGCGACATGAATCCGACCCTGAGGCGACCGGTGTTGGCGGCGGGGCCGCTCGTGGCCATCGTGACGATGGCGGTAGCTGGTAGGTGGTAGGTGGTAGGTGGTAGGTGGTAGGTGGTAGGTGGTAGGTGGTAGGTGGGGGAAGGAGAGAGCCATGAAGCGTCTGAATATCCTGCTGGCCGTGGTCGTGGCCGCGGCGGCGTTGTCCACCGCTCCTCTGTCGACCCAGGAGGTCACCGATCCGGCGCGCAACCCGCTGCCGAATCCGAATCCGGTCGTCACGAAGGACTGGGGCAAGGTCCCGGGGCGCGTGTGGGGTTCGACGGCCGGCGTCGATGTCGGTCCCGACGGTCGCATCTGGGCGTACGACCGGTGCGGCGCCAACTCGTGCGACGGCTCGACGCTCGACCCCATCCTCGAGCTCGATCGCGCCAGCGGCACGCTCCTGCGGAGCTTCGGCGGCGGCCTGTTTGCCTTCCCGCACGGGCTGCACGTCGATCGCGACGGCAACGTCTGGGTGACCGACGGCCAGCGGAGCAAGGACGGGACGAAAGGGCATCAGGTATTCAAGTTCAGCCCCGAGGGGAAGGTGCTGCTGACGCTCGGCCGCGCCGGCGTGGCGGGCCGCGGCCCCGACGCCTTCAACGAGCCGAACGACGTCATCACGGCGCCAAACGGCGACATCTTCGTGTCGGTTGGCCACAGCGGGCAGAACCCGAATCCGCCGCCCGATACCGACGGCCGAATCGTGAAGTTTACGAAGGACGGTAAGTACGTCAAGGAATGGGGGCGGCTCGGCTCCGGCCCCGGCGAGTTCCGCACGCCCCACGCCATGGCGTTCGACTCGCGCGGAAGGCTCTTCGTCGCCGACCGCGGCAACCACCGCATCCAGATCTTCGATCAGGAGGGGACGCTGCTCGACACGTGGCGTCAATTCAGCCGCGTCAGCGGAGTGTTCATCGACCGGAACGACATGCTCTATGCGATCGATTCCGAATCGAATCCGATGCGGCATCCGGAATGGAAGACCGGCATCCGGATCGGGAGCGTGAAGCAAGACAAGGTGCTGGCGTTCATCCCGCCGCACGCCACAGGGAACTACGAGGGGGCGGCGGGTGAAGGCGTGGCGGTCGATGCCGACGGCAACGTCTACGCGGCCGAGGGGCCCATCTCGCGCAAGGTGGCGGAGGGGGGGCTGACCAAGTACGCCAAGAAGTAGGCGCTGGGCTTCGGGCTTCAGGCCTTGGGTCTACCCAACGCCCAAGAGTTCAGTGCGTAAGCGCGTACAGCACGGCGTTGATGCCGAAGGCGTAGCCGCGCGGGCTGAACGCGTAGAAGTACGAGGGGTCCTCGCCCTCGCGCTCCCACGAGTCGGCGATGTCGGTGTTGTGCGTCATCAGCACCATCAGCCGTCCATCGCCGTCGGCGACAGCCTTGACCTGCGGCACCGCGCTGTCCGCGCCCTGCTCCGAGGTCCGGCCGCCGGAGCGCAGGAAGAAGCCGATATTCGGGATCTGCGGGATCTCGGTGACCTCGAACTGCGTGCGGAACAGCTCGTGCCCGAGCGGCAGATCGACGATCGGGTACTGGTCCGCCGGCAGCACCTTGCGAAACTCGCGCACCCAGTGCTGCCACTGGTACGTCCCCCACGAGTCGTCTGTCCAGAGGAAGCCGCCCTTTTCCAGGTAGAGGCGCAGCCGGGCCGCCTCCTCCTCCTGGAAGGACGCGCTGCCGGGCGCTGACATGATTACCAGCGGGCACTGGAAGAGCTCTTCTCCCCCAGGGCGTACGAGCAGGTGGTTTGGAGCGCCCGTGCTGTTCTTACTGACCAGGATCTTGGTGAGTTCCGACAGCCGGACCGAGAGGTTGATGTCCGCCATCGGATAGTCGGTCCGCCAGCTGCCGCCCCAGCCGTTCATGGCCGGGCGGTACATCATGCGGCAGTAGTGGAACCGACCATCGAAGTCGCGGTCTGTGGCGACGCGGGATCCGAAGAACCCGCGTCCGAACTGGGCGTGCGCCGCGACGGCGCACGCCACGGCCAGCACTGCCGCCAGGCCGAGGTGGCGCATGGCGACAGTCTAGCGCGATTCGAGGTTACCAGCGCGCTTCGCGCTTTGGACGCCCGAAGCCGCCGCTGCGGCCGCCACCGCCGCCGCCGGCGTAGCCGCCGCTGCGCCGCTCCTGCGGCCGGGCCTCGTTGACCGTCAGGCGACGTCCCTCGAACTCCTTCTGATCGAGCGTTTCGCACGCCGCGCGCCCCTGGTCGTCGGCCATTTCGACGAATCCGAAGCCGCGTGACCGCCCGGTCTCGCGATCGCGGACCAGATGGACCGATTCGACGGCGCCGAGCGGCGCGAACAGCTGCTCGAGCTGTGTTTCATCGGTGGTGAACGACAGATTTCCTACATAGATTCGCATCGCACGTTCCTTCGTGAAAGGTTGGAAGCAGCAAACTTGGAAGACTTCTGGAAGCGTGCAGGAATCAGGCTGACGCAGGCAGAACCAACTCGGCGGGATCCAACAGTGACCCCCCTACTATAGCAGGTTTTCGTTTAGGATAGAGGCCCTTTGGTGACCGCATCCACCGACGAGCCACTCCCCATCGAAGCGCGGTCCGGCCTCGACCCCTGGACGAAGGCCGAGCTGCCGCTCGCACCGACACCGCACGGCCTCGGCTGGTTCAAGGCGGTCGGGCCCGGCATCATCGTCCTCGGCGTGTCGATCGGCAGCGGCGAGTTCCTGCTCGGCCCCGCGGCATTCGTCCGGCACGGGCTGTCGCTCCTCTGGGTCGTCGGCATCGCCGTCTACTTCCAGACGATCTTCAACACCGAGCTGATGCGCTACACGCTGGCGACTGGCGAACCGGTGTTCACCGGCTTCATGCGCACGCGCCCCTCGTCGACGTTCTGGGCCTGGGTGTACTCGATCCTCTACTTCCTGCACGTCGGGTGGCCCGGATGGGCGGGGGCGGCGGCCGGCGCGATCTTCTTCCTGTTCACCCGGAGGCTCGCTGCGGCGGCCGACGCCAACACGATCTACCTGATCGGTGTCGGCGCGTTCCTCGTCTGCGCCGCGATCCTGACGTTCGGCCGGCGGATCGAGCGGACGCTCGAACTGCTCAATTGGATTCTGGTCGCCGCCATCCTGTCCAGCTTTCTCGTGCTCGCCCTGCTCTTCGTGCCGAGCGGGACGTGGGCGGCCGGGGTGCTCGGCCTCAGCGGCTTCGATCTGACGCGCGGCACGTTCGACTTCTTCCCGGTAGGCGCGGATCTCTTCCTGCTCGGCGCGCTCGTGGCCTACTCGGGCGCCGGCGGGGTCACCAATATCGTGCTCTCGAATTGGGCGCGCGACCGCGGATACGGCATGAGCGAGCGTGTCGGCTACATTCCGTGCGCGGTGGGCGGCCAGAAGGTGAATCTCGCGCACAACGGCTTCATCTTCGACGGCACTCCGGAGGAGATGCGCCGGTGGCGCGGCTGGTGGCGGATCATCAGCGCCGATCAGTGGGGTGTCTTCTGCGCCGGGGCGATCCTCGGGATGATTCTGCCGGCGATGATCTACGTCACGTTCCTGGCGCGCGGCACCGACATCCAGGGGCTCGGCATCGCGGCGGCGCTCGCCCAGGCGATCAGCGGCACCGGCGGCGCGCTGCTCGGCGGCGCCATCGCCTTCCTGGGCGCCTGGGTGCTGTTCAAGACGCAGCTCGATCAGCTCGAGGGGATGGTCCGCGCGATCACCGACATCCTGTGGACCGGCAGCAGCCGGCTGCGCGGCTGGCGCGGCGGCGACGTGCGGGTCGTCTATTACGGCGTGCTCGCCGTGGTCGTCCTCTGGGGGATCGTCGCGCTCCGGATGGCGCAGCCGTTCTTCCTCATCCAGGTCGGCGCCAACATGGCCGGCTTCGTGCTCGTGGTGGGGGCGATTCATCTGCTGTACCTGAACACGCGGCTGCTGCCGCCGCACATCCGCCCGCCCATGTGGCGGCGCGTCATGCTGGTGGCGATGGCGCTCTTCTACGGCTTCTTCGTCGTCCGGTCGTTCGCCTCCCTGTTGGCGTAGCCCGCGGAGAGGCCCCGCCCTACATATAATGGCGCGCATGGCGAAGAACGGCCTGACGCGGCGGCGGATGCTCGAGACGGCGGGCTGACTGGTGGCGGCGGCGGGCCTTCCCGCGAGCGTGAGCGCCGGCCAGAGCGCGACCCGCCCCGGGTCGGCCGACGTCACCGGCCGTCTGGCGCGCTACATGGTCGCCTCGCGCGAGGGGAGCCTCCCGCCCGACGTGGTGCGGGAAGCGAAGCACCGCATCCTCGATACCCTCGGCGCGATCGTCTCGGGCGCGCGCATGACGCCGGGCGAGGCGGCCATCCGCTTCATCCGGACGCAGGGAGGCACCCCCGAGGCCTCGGTCATGACGACCGACATCAGGACAACCGCGACCAACGCCGCGCTCGCCAACGGGATGTTCGCGCACGCGGACGAAACAGACGACTTCGAGCCGGTCACCAAGGCGCACCCCGGGTGCGCGGTCGTGCCGGCGGCGCTGGCGGTCGCCGAGCGCGAGGGACGCTCGGGGACCGAGTTCCTGCGGGCGGTCGTGCTCGGCTACGACCTCTGCTGCCGGTTCCTCATGGCGCTCGGCCCCGACCACGTCCGCGCGACCCATCGGGCCGCGGAGGGAACGAGCGCCACCTTCGGCGCCGTCGGCGCCGCGGCCGCGCTGGCGCGCCTCGACGAGGAGCGGACGCGCTACGCGCTCTCCTACGCCGCGCAGCAGGTGTCGGGGCTCTGGAGCTGGGTCCGCGACAACGAGCACATCGAGAAGGCGTTCGACTTCGGCGGCATGGGGGCGCGCAATGGCGTCAGCGCGGCGCTCATGGTGCAGTCGGGGTTCACCGGCGTCCGGGAAGTGCTCGACGGCGAGCACAACATGATCCAGGCGCTCTCCACGGAGCCGAAGCCGGAGGAGATGGTGGCCGGCCTCGGCACACGCTTCTTCGTCACCGAGACCGCCATCAAGACGTTCTCGGTCGGCTATCCGATCCAGGCGCCGCTCGACGCGCTGCTGACGCTGCGGCGCCAGCACGGCCTGACCGCCGAGAACGTCGAGCGCGTCGTGGCCCGCCTTCCCGAGGACGGCGCCAACGTCGTCAACGGACGCGCGATGCCCGACGTCAACATCCAGTACGTGCTCGCCGTCGGCCTGCTCGACGGCACCGTGTCGTTCGCCGACAGCCATTCCTTCGAGCGGATGAAGGATCCGCGGGTCATGGCGGTGATGAAGCGTGTGGAGCTCGTGGCCGACCGGTCGCTCGTGGTGCCCGAGGCGCCGCGCAGCGGTCTGGTCGAGGTCGCGCTCCGGGACGGGAGGCGCGTCAGCCACTTCACCCGCCACGCGCCGGGGACGAAGGAGAATCCGGTTGACACCGAGGGGATCAACGCGAAGGTGCGCGATCTGATGGCGCCGGTAATCGGCCGGCAGCGGACCGAAGACGTGATCCGGCGCGTGCACGCCATCGAGCAGATGGCGAACGTGCGGGATTTCGTCCGATCACTTCTTGCAGCGGGCTGAGCCCTTCCCTCAGCCCTGGCGGCGGCTCATTCCAGGATCTCGACCGATTCCAGCACACGAGTGAAGGCGTTTCGGTACACGCCGGCTTCATCCTGCGGCGCCACTCCGACCACGTACAGCAGGCTGCCATCCCTCAGGTGTACGGCCGATACCGACACGTATTCGAACTGTCCCGTTACCGGCGACACGTTGGATGCCGTCGTCGTGACACCGGGCCGGCCGCCCAGCGTCACCTGCTGGAACGCAGGCGTCCAGGTGAAGTACCCGTTGCCCCGTCCGAAGGCCGTCAGCAGCGTCTGGAGGTCTCCACGGGGATCGCTCGTGAGGCTCCGCGCCACGCCGATCTGCAAACCGTGCGTGGCGGCAAACGGTACGTCCGGCGAGCTGAGGTACGCCCCGTCGGGCGAGAAGACCACTGTGTTGCCCATCGGCAGCCGCCGCCAGTTGAGCGGCACGCTCACGCGCAGCAGGTCCCCGGCGGCGGCAGGTTGAGAAACTCCTGACGGCGCCAGGATGCCGCGTCCGATGCGGGCGAGCGGCGCCTGGCGCCCGTGCGGAGCCTCGCCGATGTTGCGTCCCGAAGGCCAGGCCCGGAGCCGCGCCTGAACGACGGCGAGCGCCGGCGACAGCGGGTCCACCGCCGCCTCCTGAAGCGTTGTACTCGCGCTGCCGAGCCCTTGAAGGGAGCCGCCCTCGCCACCATCGATCGAGGTGGGATGGCTCCGGATCCAGCCAGGTCCTCCCCGCAGCACCTCGAGCGAGATCGCCTGCAGCATCGTGGTCAACGCCTGCGAGTTGTACCCGCCGCGTCGCATGATTCGTTCGGAGACGAAGTGAGCCTGGCGCTCGTGCTCGGCGCGGTGGGTCAAGAAGTACGCCGTTGCGCCGTACTGCACGCCCCGATCGAGCGTTCCCGTGGCATGCGCGCTGAAGGTTTCGCCGATGAGCCGGCCGGTGATGGCGCCAAGCTGATACCGCTCGCCTTCGCTCACCTGGGTCGTGCCGTGGCGAAGCGCCACGTGGCTGAACTCGTGCGCAATCAGCCCCGCCAGCGCGGCCTCGCTCGGCGCCACGTCGACCATCCCGCGGCTGATGAAGACGGGGCCGCCAGGCAGCGCGACGGTCGTGAGGTCGTCGTCGTTCAGCACCCACACCGTGTAGTCGAACCCGGGATGAACGAATTCGGCCGGCACCGCCGCCCGCAGCCGTCGTCCGAGCGCCCGGACGTAGACGTCGGCGCTTCCGTCGGCCACCATCGCCAGATGCCTGCGGATGGCGGCAGCGGCCTCGCGTCCGAGGACCGCTTCGTCGGCGAGCGTATAAGTGGAGCTTCGTGCCGGAGACGGCGCCTGCCGCGCCGCGGCGCCCGCCGGCAGCAGTGCGTGGCCTACGACCAGCACCAGCAGCCATCCCCGCACGGAGGCGGCAACCATCACCCTCTATTAGCGTATTGCAAAGAGGTCACCAACCAGGACTGTCTTGCGGCGGCAAGCCTGTGCGTCGCGCCCGAGAGAGACCCACGAAGATCGGGGAATTTTCGGTGGAGAATCCCGATGCCGAGACGTGTCGTCGCCGGCCTGGTCCAGGCGGCCGCCCCGTTGAGCGACCCCGCCCTGCCGATCGACAAAGTCCGCCAGGCGGCCATCGACGTGCACATTCGTTCCTGCGCCGGAGTACGCGATCATGATGCCGGGCCCAAGGGGACCCGGCCCACGTGGCATCCACGAACCCCCGATAGGACGCAGGGCGGGTCCTTTTGGACCCGCCGGATCGGAGATGCATGACCGGTGACGAAATCGTCGCGCTCTCCAGGCGGCACACCATCTCCGAGTGGGCCGTTCAGAGCGCCGTCGATCCAATTCCAGTCGCGCGCGCCAAGGGCGTCTATTTCTGGACGCCCGAGGGGAAGCGCTTCATCGACTTCAACAGCCAGTTGATGTGCGTGAACATCGGCCATGGCGATCCACGCGTCATCGAGGCGATTCGGCGGCAAGCGGAGGCGGTCTGCTACGTGACCCCGGGGGGCATGACGACCGAAGCGCGCGCACGCCTGGGCGCCAAGCTGGCGGAGGTCGCGCCGGGCGACATCAACGTGTTCTTCTTCACCAACGGCGGCGCCGAGGCCAACGAGAACGCCTTCAAGATCGCCCGCGCGCATACCGGCCGCCCGAAGATCCTGGCGCGCTACCGGTCGTACCACGGCGCCACCGCGGCGGCGATCTCGGCCACCGGCGACCCGCGGCGGTGGAGCCAGCCGCCGGCGCCTGGGTTCGTGCACGTGCTCGATCCCTATCACGGGGTGCGGCGCGGCTGGGACAGCGCGGAGGAGGCGCTGCGGCAGCTCGAGGAGATCATTCAGCTCGAAGGGCCGCAGACGATCGCGGGCTTCATCCTCGAGACGGTGACCGGCACGAACGGCGTGCTCGTGCCGCCCGACGGCTACATGCAGGGGGTCCGGGCGCTCTGCGACAAGTACGGCATCCTGATGATTGCCGACGAGGTGATGAGCGGGTTCGGCCGCACGGGCACGTGGTTCGCCATCGAGCACTGGGGCGTCGTGCCCGACCTCATGACCATGGCCAAGGGGCTGACGAGCGGCTACGTGCCGCTCGGCGCCGTCGGCCTGCGGCAGGCGATTGCCGACACGTTCCGCGACCGGATGTTCCCAGGCGGACTGACCTACAGCAGCCACCCGGTGGCGTGCGCGGCGGCGCTCGCCACCCTCGCCGTGTACGAGGAAGACGGGCTCATCGAGCGGGCGCGGGAGCGCGGGGCGCTGATGCGGCAACTGCTGGACGATCTGGCCGCGAGGCATCCGTCTGTCGGCGCCGTCCGGTCGATCGGCCTCTTCGGCGCGGTGGAGCTGGTGCGCAGCCGCCGCACGATGGAGCCGATGGCTCCGTTCAACGGCACCTCCCCCGACATGGCCGCGCTCGGGACGTTCTTCCGGCAGGAAGGGCTGTTCACGTTCGTCCGGTGGAACTATTTCTTCACGAACCCGCCGCTCTGCATCACCGAAGCCGAGCTTCGCGAGGGTCTTGCCATCATCGATCGCGCGTTGGACATCACCGACGAGGCGATGCAGCGGTAGCGATAAGATTCCATCCGTTCCGATCTGGAGGTTTCGATGCGCACCTTTCTCGCGGTCGTGACGCTGGTGGCGGCGCTCGTGCCGGGCCTGGTTTCCGATGCTCGGGCGCAGCAGGCGGACACTGTTCTCCTCAACGGCAAGATCCTGACGGTCGACGCCAGGTTCTCGACCCACGAGGCGCTTGCGGTGCGCGACGGGCGCATCGTGGCCCTCGGCCGCAGCGCCGAGATTGGGAAGCTCGCCGGGCCTGGCACGCGACGGATCGACCTGGGCGGCCGGACGGTCATCCCTGGGCTCATCGACTCGCACATGCACGCGACCCGTGCGGCCCTGAGCTTCAGCACCGAAGTGAACTGGATCGGCGCGCGGTCGCTGGCCGATGCGCTCGATCGGCTGCGCCAGGCGGCGCGCGCTGCCAAGCCCGGCGCCTGGCTCGTCGTGGTCACGCCGCCCGCCACGCTCGACGCCTTTCCGGAGCGGCGCCGGCCGACGCAGGCGGAGCTCGTCGCGGCCGCGCCGAACCACCCGGTGTACGTGCAGCTCGCCTACGGATGGGGGATGCTGACGCCGCTCGCGTTCACGGCGCTCGGCATCGCGAGCGACGCCGACCTGCCGCGCGGCAACCGCCTCGAGCGCGACGCCTCCGGCGGTCTGACGGGCGTCATCACGGGGAACCTGGTGGAGTTCTTCGAACGTCTTCCCAAGCCGACCTTCGAGCAGCAGGTCGAGGGGACGCGGGCGTTCTTCCGCGAGCTGAACCGGCTCGGTCTCACCGGGGTCGTCGACCCTGGCGGCAACAACGTGACCCCGCGGGAGTACCAGGCGCTCTTCAAGGTCTGGCGCGACCGGCAGCTCACCGTTCGTGTCGCCTACAGCCTGTGCGGCATGACGCCCGGACAGGAGTTCGAGGAGTACCAGAACTATCTGGCGATGATGCCGCAGGGCTTCGGGGACGACATGCTCCGCTTCAACGGCCTCGGCGAGCGGATTACGTGGGCGATGAACGGCATCGACGGAAAGCCGCCGGAGGAGGCCAAGGCCAAGTACTACGACATCGTCCGCTGGGCGGCCTCGCGTGGACTGACGGTGACGATGCACTGGAACAGCGAGGCCAACGTCGACGAGCTGCTCGGTATCTTCGAGCGCGTCAACACGGAGTTTCCGATTGCGCCGCTCCGATGGACGATCGCGCACCTGAACGACGGGTCGGCGGGCACCTTCGAACGGATGAAGGCGCTCGGCCTCGGCTGGACGGTCCAGGACGCCATGTACAACAACGGCGACGAGGTCGTGAAGCGCGCCGGGAGCGAGGCGGCCCGCCGCATGCCCCCGGTGGTCACCGCGACGAGGATGGGCCTGCCCATCGGAGCGGGAACCGACGCCCACCGTGTCTCCACGTACAGCCCTTTCACCGTGCTGCAGTGGCTGCTCGACGGCCGGACCGCCTCCGGCGCGCCCGTTCGGGGCTCTCAGGAGACGCCCGGCCGCGCCGATGCGCTGCGGTATTACACGACCGGCAGCGCGTGGGTCTCCCACGACGAGGACACGCGCGGTTCGCTCGAGGTGGGGAAATGGGCGGACCTGGCGGTGCTCTCGGCCGACTACATGACGGCGCCGGTGGAGCAGATCGGACGCATCGAGTCGCTCCTGACGATGGTCGGCGGACGCATCGTGTACGCGAGCGCGCCGTACTCGGTGACGGCGGGCGACTGAGCCGCTCAGAAAATCAGCAGGCGCCGAAGCGTTTTCGCGTTACTATGTGACGCGACAGCTCCTCTATTTCTCGAAAGGACAGCGATGGCCAAACGCGCGAGAAAGACCGCCCGCAAACCGAACCCAGCGTTCATGAAGGCGATGACGCCGAGCCTCGCGCTGGCCGAGGTCGTCGGATCGAAGCCGATCCCGCGGACCGAGGTCACCAAACGGCTCTGGGCGTACATCAAGAAGCACAAGCTCCAGGACGCGAAGAACCGACGCATGATCAAGGCCGACGACTCTCTGAAGCCGGTCTTCGGCGGCAAGTCGAGCGTCAACATGTTCGAGATGACCAAGCTGGTCAGCAAACATCTGAAGTAGGTTCGAAGGGTTCTCAGTTCACCGTCCAGGGGGCGCGCCTCCGGCGCGCCATCCCCTATGCCGATCGTCGCCCGCCTCGGCGTCGTGCTTACGCTCTCTCTCTTCGCCGCCGATGCGGGAGTGCGCGCCCAGGCTCGTTCGATCGACGATTTCTTCCGCGAGTTCGCCGCCGAGTGGGTGCGCGGCAATCCCAACCAGGCCGTCGCGACGCGCTATCTGGCCGGGCCGGAGCAGGAACGGCTCGAGCGCGAGCTGACGCCCGCCACCTCGGCGTGGCAACGCCATCGCGTCCAGCTCGCTTCGCGCGGTCTCGCCGCGCTGCGCCGGTTCGATCGCGTCTCGTTGCCGGCGGCGCAGCAGGTGGCGGCGGAGCTGCTCGACTGGCAGCTCGACACGATCGCCGCCGGCGAGCCCTATCTCGACTACGTCTTTCCCCTCGAGCAGTTCGGCGGGACGAACATTTCGCTCGTGACCACCCTGACCGTGTCCCATCCGGTGCGCTCGGCCCGGGACGGCGAGAACTACCTGGCGCGGCTGGCGCAGGTGGGGGCGCGGATGGCGGAGGCGGCGGCCGAGGCACGCCGGCTGGACGGGGCGGGAATCCTGCCGCCGCGCTTCATCCTCCGGGCGACCATCGCGCAGATGCAGCAGTTCATCGCGCCGCCGCCGGCGGAGCACGGGTTCGTCGCGACGCTGAACGAGCGGCTCGCCGGCCTCCCGGATGTACCGGCCGCCCGGCGGGAGTCGCTGGTGGCCGAGGCCGCCCGGCTGGTCGAGACCGGCGTGTACCCGGCGTGGCGAACGGCCATCGCCCTGCTGACGGCGCAGGCGGAACGGGCCACCGACGAGGCCGGGCTGTGGCGGCTCCCGCGGGGGCGCGAGGCCTACGCCTACCACCTGCGGCGGCACACGACGACGACGCTGACGGCCGACGAGATTCACGAGATCGGGCTGCGCGAGGTCGAGCGCATCGAGCAGGAGATGGGGGTGGTCCTGCACCGGCTCGGACGCACGAACGGAGCCCTGAACGACCGGATCGAGCAGTTGGGGAAAGACCTGAGCTACCCGCTCGACGAACAGGGGCGCGGGGCGCTCATGGCCGACGTCGAAGCCGTCATGCGCGACGCCGAGCAGCGCGTGGCGCCATTCATCGAGCGGCCGCCCCGGGCCACCGTGATCGCCCAGGCGTACCCGCGGTTCCGCGAGGCGACCGCCGCCGCCAGCTACAACGCACCGCCGCTCGACGGCTCCAGGCCGGGCATCTTCCAGATTCCGCTCCGGCCCGCGCGGATGTCGAAGTTCGGCCTGCGGACGCTCGTCTACCACGAGACCGTGCCGGGGCACCACCTCCAGGTGGCGCTCGACCTCGAGAACACCGCCCAGCCGCTGTTCCGGCGCGTGCGCCTCTTCGGCGGGATTACGGCGCTGACCGAAGGGTGGGCGCTCTATGCGGAGCGGCTCGCCGCCGAGTCGGGCTGGTACGAGAACGATCCCGAGGGGCTGCTCGGCTACCTCGACGCGCAGCTGTTCCGCGCCCGGCGGCTGGTCGTCGATACCGGCCTGCACGCCAAGCGGTGGACGCGCGAGCAGGCGATTGCGTACGGCATCGAGGCGAGCGAGGTCGACCGGTACGTCGTCAATCCCGGTCAGGCGTGCGCGTACATGATCGGACAGCTCGAGATCGTCGAACTGCGCGAGCGGGCGCGGCGCGCGCTCGGCGATCGTTTCTCGCTCACCGGGTTCCACAACGCCGTGCTCGGCGCCGGGACCTTGCCGCTCGACATGCTCGAGCGCCAGGTGGACGCGTATATCCGCGCCGCGCGCTGACGAGACATCCCCGGTATGCATCGGCACGCGCTCGTGGTTCCCGTCGTAGTCGCGCTGATCGGCTCGACGGCCGCATCGGCCGCCGCGCAGCCGGCCCCCAACACGGTCGTGCTGCAGCCCGCCCCGGACATCGCCGGCGTCATCAAGGGAGGCACGCTCCCCGAACTCGTCGTGCGCGGCCTGCGGTCGGCGGACGATCCTCTCTGGCTGCCGGAGGTCGGGCTCGTGTTCTCGGAGTCGCAGGGCAACCGCGTCGTGCGGCTCGGCGACGACGACCAGGTGTCCACGTTCGTGGGCGACCTGAACGGTCCCCTTGGGATGACGTTCGACCGGCAGGGCCGGTTGATCTCGCTGCAGACGCGGGCCGGCGTCGCCGGTCCCCGCGTCATCTGGCCGCCCGGCAGGGAGGCGGTCATCGCCGATCGATACGAGGGGAAGCCGTTCGGCAGGCCGAACGACGTCGTCTCCGATCGGAGGGGCGGCGTGTACTTTTCCGACCTCGGACCGAGGCCCACGCCGCCGGGCGCACTGTCGCCCGCGGTCTATTACGTGCCGCCGGGCGGAATGCCGATCCGGGTCGCCGACGATATCGCCCGGCCGAATGGGCTCATGCTGAGCCGAGACGAGAAGATCCTCTACGTCAACGACACGGGCGGGATTCACGTCTACGCATTCGACGTGGGTCCCGACGGCCGCCTCGCCAATCGCCGCGTGTTGGCGGCCTACATCGGCCGGGATCGCTCCGTTGCGGCGGGTGAGCCGCCCGTCTCGAACGCCGACGGTCTGACCATCGACGACGCGGGACGCCTGTACGCCCTGACCGAAGCGGGGATTGAGGTGGTGAGCTCGAACGGCGAACACCTCGGAGCGATCCCGGTCTGGTGCATCACGCGCCGGTGCCAGAATCTGACGTTCGGCGGCCCCGACAAGCAGACGCTGTACATCGCGGGGGGAGGCACCCTGCTGCGCATTCGGATGCTGGCCCGGGGATTCGGCGGCAGAGTCAAGTAGGATGAACGGAGGAGGAACCATGCGTGCCGCACCCGCGCTGCTCTTCGGCCTGGCGCTGGCCACCCTGTCGGCTCAAACCACCACCGAGGGGCCGACGGCCCCTGCCTTCGAGTATCTCGGCACGCTCCGCGCCGAGACCGGCGCCCGCACCGTCGTCGAGAACGGACCGCAGGGAACGCGGACGATCGTGCAGATCACCGGCGGCCGGTTCGACGGTCCGCGCCTGAAGGCGACCCTGCAGGGACCGTCGGGCGACTGGATCACCAACCGCGCCGACGGGAGCTACAAGCTCGATGTGCGCGTGACGATGCGGACCGACGATGGCGCGCTCGTCCTCGTCACCTACAACGGCGTCGGCGAGACCACTCCGGCCGGCGCCCGCTTGCGGGCGGCGCCGCTCTTCGAAACCGGCGATCCCCGCTACGCCTGGCTCACGCGCCTGCAGGCGGTGGCCGTCGGCGAGCGCGTCGGGACGGCGGTCAAGTACGACGTCTACGCGTTGAAATAGATGGTTCCGGTCAGCCGCCGCGCGTTCGGCCAGACGCTCGGGCTGGCGGCGGTCGCCGGCACGCTGGCGGAGCGGGGAGCCGACGCGGCGCCGGCGCAGTCGGCCGTGAGGAAGCCCAACCGTGCCGACGAGCTCTGCGATCTCAGCGCCATCGACCTCGCGGCGCTGATTCGTCGCAAGGAGGTGTCGGCGCGCGAGGTCATGGCCGCCCACCTCGCGCGGATCGAGCGGGTCAATCCGAAGGTCAACGCCATCGTCACGCTGGTGGCCGATCGTGCGCTGGCCGACGCGGCCCGCGCCGACGAGCAGGCCGTCCGGGGTGGACCTCTGGGCGTGCTGCACGGTCTGCCGGTCGCCCACAAGGATCTGGTGGACACGGCCGGCATCCGCACGACGCGCGGCTCGCCCTTCTACCGGGACCGCGTGCCCACGCGCGACGCGCTCGTCGTGACGCGGATCCGCGCGGCCGGCGCCATCACCTGCGGAAAGACGAATACCCCCGAGTTCGGCGCCGGCTCGCAGACCTTCAACACGGTGTTCGGGGCCACGCGCAACCCGTATGACGCGGCCAAGACGTGCGGCGGGAGCAGTGGAGGCGCCGCCGTGGCGCTGGCGTGCGGGATGGTGCCGATTGCCGATGGCAGCGACACCGGTGGCTCGCTGCGGAATCCCGCCGCCTTCTGCAACGTCGTCGGGCTGCGGCCGTCGCCGGGACGCGTGCCGACCGACTCGGCGAGCTGGTCGCCGCTCTCGGTGTCCGGGCCGATGGCCCGATCGGTGGCCGACGTGGCGCTCTTCCTGAGCGCGATCGCCGGATACGATGCCCGCAGCCCGCTGGCGCTCACCGGCGACAGCGCGCGGTTCCGCGCGTCGCTGGAGCGCGGCTTCAAGGGCGTTCGCGTCGCCTGGTGGCGGACGCTTGGCGGCATCCCGGTCGAGCCCGAGATCCGCCGGATTGTCGACGGCAACCGGCGCGTCTTCGAGTCTCTCGGCTGCCTGGTCGAGGAGGCCGAGCCCGATTTCACCGGCGTCGAGCAGGCGTTTCCCGCGCTGCGCCATGCCGCCAACCACCCGCAGTACGCCGCGCTGCTAGGCCAGAATCCCGAATGGGTGAAGGACACGATCAAGTACGAGGTGGAGCAGGCGGAGCGCCTGACCGGCGCCGACATCGGGCGGGCGCTCGCCCGGCAGGCGCAGATGTACGAGCAGAGCCGGCAGTTCTTCGAGCGGTACGACTACTTCGTGCTGCCGGTGACGCAGGTCGCGCCCTTCGATGTCGATGTGCCGTATCCGACCGAGATCGCCGGCACGCCCATGACGAGCTACATCGACTGGATGCGCTCGTGCTGGTACGTGACGTTCATGGCAACTCCCGCGATCTCCGTGCCGGCCGGTTTTACCGCTGCCGGGCTTCCCGTGGGCATCCAGATCGTCGGCCGCCACCGGGACGAATGGAGCGTGCTCCAGATCGCGCACGCCTTCGAACAGGCCACGCGGCACCGACGCCGGCGACCGTTCGGGTAGAACGCCCATGAAGCGCGGCTGTGTCTTCGCATCACCGGCTGTCGAGACGTGGCTGGATGGCGCGCCCGCGTAGTCGAGTGACACTCCAGAGCCGATGATCCGGAGCCGGTTCGCCGTGGCTGCCGCGGTCGCGGCGGCCGTCATTCTCTCCGCCCCGTTCGCGCAGGAGTTGTTCACCCGCGTCAGCGCCAGGTGGCCCGGACAGGCCCGCACGCTGGGCATTGCCGCCGGCGCCGTGCCGGCCGGCGCGGCGCTGGTGGGCGCAGTCTGGCGCATTCGCGACCGCCGCCTGCTGCGGTACTCAGTTGCCGCGCTTGGCTTCGGGGTGGCCGCGGCCTACATCCGAATCACCGGCCTCACGTTCACCGAAAGCTTCCACTTCGCCGAGTACGGAGTGCTGGCGTGGCTCTTCTATCGGGCGTGGCGCCCCGCGCCTGGCGCCCGGGGTGGAATCGAGGGCCGCCCGCTCGATGGCGCCGCCCTCGTCGTGCTCCCGCTCGTGGCGGGCACGATCGTCGGCAGCCTGGACGAATGGTTCCAGTGGTTCATTCCGATCCGGGCGGGCGAGGCGCGCGACGTGCTGCTCAACGGTGTCGCCAGCGCGTGCGGCGTGCTCGTGGCCGCGGCGCTCGATCCGCCCTCGCCCGGCGGCTTCGACGAGCGGGCGCGGGCGGCGCTGATAGGATGGTCCTCCGCGGCGCTCGTCGTCTTCGGGCTGTTCTTCTACACGGTCCACGTCGGCTACGACGTGAGCGATCCGGAGATCGGCTCGTTTCGTTCGCGCTACACGGCGGCGCGGCTCGAACGCGCGGCAAGAGAACGGGCGGAGCGATGGCGAACCGATCCCCCCCTCGTGCAGCGGCGGCTCTGGCGCGAGGATCAGTACCTGACCGAAGCGCTCTGGCACGTGAGGCAGCGCAATCAGGCATGGGACGGGGGCGAGCTGGCCGCAGCCTGGCGTGAGAATCGGATTCTGGAAAAGTTCTACGCCCCGGTGCTCGCCACGCCAACCTATGAGGACGCGCGGGGGCACCGCTGGCCGACAGCCCAGCACGACGAGGCGGCGTCCACGGGGGGAGCGGCGAGTCGCCCCTACGCCAGCGACGCGTACGCCTATCCACTCTATCCCTGGGCGTTGTTCTGACCCGTGCTCCTGCTGCTGAAGCTCGTCGTCGCTCCCGGGCTCGTGGCGGCCGTGACCGTCGCGGTCCGCCGCTGGGGGCCCGCGGTGGGCGGCTGGCTCTCGGGGATGCCGGTCGTGGCGGGACCGGTGCTCGTGTTCCTCGCCGTCGAGCAGGGCACCGCGTTTGCCGCCCGGGCGTCGCACGCGACGCTGGCGGGCCTCATCGGCACCGTGGCGTACGCGACGGCGTACGCGCTCACGTCGGTACGCCTGCCGTGGGTGGCATCGCTCCTGATTGGCTACCTCGCGTTCGGAGCGACCACGTGGGCCCTCTATCACGTCCAGCCCACGATCATGCTGAGCCTCGTCGGTCTGTTTGCCGCCACCGTCGTCGGCCGGCGCCTGCTGCCGCGGGTGGAGCATCCCGTGGGCCCCACGGTCGCGCCGCGCGGCGATCTCCCGCTGCGTCTGCTCGCCACGGCCACGCTCGTTGTCGTGCTGACCGCGGCGGCCGGCCGGCTTGGTCCGCTCCTCAGCGGTCTGCTGAACGCCTTCCCGGTGCTGACGACCGTCATCACCGCCTTCACGCATGCCCAGCGGGGGAGCGCCGCCACGGTTGTCTTCGTGCACGGCTTTCTTGGCGCCATCACCGGCTTCGGCTTGTTCTGCTTCGCGTTGGCGCTGACGGTGGACCGTCTGGGGCTCGGGGCCGGGCTGGCATGCGCGCTGGCCGCCCAGTTGGCGGTGAGCGGTCTGACGCTGCGGGCGTCGCGGGCGACCACCTGAGATCGGGTCCCGGGTCTTGGACCCCGGATCCCGGATCCCAATCTGATTTACACTACCCCCGCACCGCTGCGTGACTATACGGCGTACGGTCCCAGTCCTCCTGCTCGTTGTCGCGCTGTCGGGCATCGTCACGTTTTCGCAGGGTTTTCGCCTAATCGACACGATTGCGCTGCTCGTCTGCGGCGTCGTGGCCGGCGCGTCACTGGCGGCGCTGGCGCGCGGTCGGGGGAAATCATGAGAGGGGGCGTCATGACACGTTCGGGCCTCATGGTCGTCGCGGTCGCGCTCGCTGTCTCGTTCGGTACAGCGTGGGCCCAGGACCACGCGCACATCCCGCCGGCAAGCGGCATTGCCCACGGCATTCCTCGAATGTGCGCCGCTCCGACCGTCGCCGCGGTCGCCGATGGCGCGTGGTCGAGCGCGGCCACCTGGTCGACCGGGCGCGTGCCCGCCGCGGGCGACCGGGTGCACATCAGGCCTGGCACGCGCGTCACCTACGATGCGGTGAGCGACGCGGCGATTGCGTGTATCGACGTGGAAGGCGCGCTCGCCTTCCTGACGAGCAGGACCACCCGTCTCACGGTCGGGACGGTCACCGTCCTCGACACCGGTCGATTGGAGGTCGGCACCGCCGACGCGCCGGTGGCCGCCGACGTGACGGCGGAGATCGTGATTCCCGACCAGCCCATCGACACCAGCCGCGATCCGGAGCAACTCACCCACGGGATCGTCGGCCTGGGCACCGTCCGGATCCACGGCGCCGTCAAGACGCCGACCTTCAGCCGCGTGGCCGCGGAACCGCTCGCCGGTCAGACGGTCGTGCGGCTCGAGCAGGCGGCGTCCGGCTGGAAGGTTGGCGACAAGCTCGTCGTGCCCGACACGCGCCAGCTCAAACGCGGCGAGCGCGGCAGCGAGTACGTCCGGCAGTGGGAGGAGCTGCAGGTGGCGGCCGTGTCGGGCGACGCGGTCACGCTCGCCTCACCCCTCGCGTTCGGCCACAAGGGCGCGCGGAACGCCGCCGGCGCCGTCGAGTTCCTGCCGCACGTCGGCAATGTCAGCCGCAACGTGATCATCCGTTCGGCGAACGCCGCGGGGACGCGGGGCCACGTCATCTTCGTCGGGCACCCGGACGTCGACATCCGCTACGCGCTCTTCAAGGATCTCGGCCGCACGAAGATGGGCGTCCTCAACAGCGCCGAGTTCAATCCGGACGGCACGGTCCGCCGCGTCGGCACGAACCAGATCGGGCGCTACTCGATCCACTTCCACCACGCGTTCGGCCCGCGGCGGCCGGAGGGCGAGCCCTACCAGTTCACGCTCGTCGGCAACGCCGTGGACGACGCCTCGAAGTGGGGGATTACGATCCACAACAGCCACTACGGGCTGATTCGGGACAATGTCGTCTACAACTCGCGCGGCGCGGCCATCGTGACCGAGGACGGCAACGAGAGCCACAACGTCTTCGAGCGCAACTTCGCGATGCGCTCGGAAGGGTCGGGCGAGTTCGCGCCGCGCAGCGGCTACGGGGGCGCCACGAACGATCCTGGCGGCGAGGGCGCCGGCTTCTGGCTGCGCGGGCCGAACAACGTTCTGCGCCAGAACGTCGCCGCCAACGTCGACGTGTTCGGCTACGGCATTGCCGCGGGAGCGATTGAGGAGGTGCGGGTGCCCGCCTTCCGGGGCGCCGACACGACCGTCAACGGCGAATACAGGCTGATCGACGCGGTGGACACCCCGCTGCTCGAGTTCACCGGCAACGAGGCGTACGGAGCCATCCAGACGGGCGTTGCCATCGGCTGGAACGGCACGCTGAGCAACCTGAGGGTCTGGCACGCGTCGCGCGACGCCGTGACGGCGTTTCCGGCCGATCGCCTGACAATCGATCGCCTCACGGTCCGCGGTGATTCGGCTGTTCTGGCGGACGGGACCGAGACGCCGACCGGCGTCTGGTTCTCGAACTACGCCGCCAAGAGCGTCTCGGTCCGCAACGCCGACATCCAGGCGCTGCGCGTCGGCGTGGCGAGTCCGTTCTTTCCCCACGCCACGACCGAGCCCGGGCGCGGCGACGGCGTGGCGACGGTCGAGAACAGCTACTTCCGCAACTACGTCGGCGTGGCGGTGGCGACCGCCTACACGCCGCCCACGACGACGGCGCCGATCAAGAAGGCGGTCGTGCGCAACAGCCACTTCGAGCCGCTGGCGGGCGTGCGCCCGGCGCAGTATCCCGCCGCCGCCATCTCGATGAACTACGGAATGGCGTTCGGCGACACGATGCGGCGCGATCCGGTCGTCGTCTACGACTTCAACGGCAAGGCCGGCGATACGTTCCGTGTCTTCTACTCGCTCGATCTGCCTGCGGCCGAGGCGCCTCCCTGCCACGCCCCGCGGCCGGAGATCGGCGGGTTCGTCTGCACGGGCGACGACGCGACGCAGGAAACGCGCCGGTAGGGATCCGGGGTCCGGGATCCGAGGTCGGGGATCCGAGAGCGGGGCGATGAGGTGACGCGAGCGAGTCTCGTGGTCGCTGTCGGGATGGTGTTGGTGTCCTGTTCGGCGCCAACGCCATCGGCGCCTCCGGCCGCTGCGGCCCCCGCTCTTCAGGGTGAGCTGGTCGACTTGTCCCATCCCTTCGATGCGGAGACGATCGTCTGGCCCACGTCCGAACGCTTCCGCCTCGAAAAGGCATTCGAGGGTGTGACGCCAGAAGGGTTCTACTACGCCGCCAACAACTTCTCCGCCGCCGAGCACGGCGGCACCCACCTCGACGCGCCCGTGCATTTCGCCCGCGGCGCCCAAGCGGTCGACGAGATTCCGCTCGAGCGCTTCATCGGCCCCGCCGTCGTCGTCGATGTCGTCGCGCAGGCCGACCGCGACCGCGATTACCAGGTGGGCGTCGATGATCTGCTGCGCGCGGAGCGGGACCAGGGCGAGATCCCGCCCGACGCGGTCCTGCTCGTTCGCACCGGCTTCTCGCGCCGGTGGCCGGACGCGGCGGGGTACCTCGGAACCGCCGAACGCGGGGCGCAGGCCCTCCGGGACCTGCATTTTCCGGGCCTTCATCCGGATGCGGCGCGCTGGCTGGCGGCGAACCGCCCGATCAAGGCGATCGGGATCGACACCGCGAGCATCGACTACGGCCAATCGACGCGGTACGAGTCGCACCGCGTGCTGTTCGAGCGCAACATTCCCGCCCTCGAGAACCTGACGGCGCTCGAACGCCTGCCGCTGCGCGGCGCGTTCGTCGTCGCCCTGCCGATGAAGATCGGCGGCGGGAGCGGCGCGCCGCTCCGAGCCCTGGCAATTCTCCCCGTCAACGCGGTGACCCCGAGCGCGAGTCGAAGGGTCCCGTAGGGCACGAGCGTGCGCCGGCTGTTACTCTTGGCGGTGATGACGGCGAACGCGTCCGCGTGCACGGCGCCGGCGCCGTCTCCCACTCGTGCGGACGAGCCGCCCCGGTGGGGGATGGTGATCCACACCGGCGCGGGCAACGTCACACTGGAGAGCCTCGGCGACCGCGAGGCGGAGATGCGATCGGCCATGAACGCCGCGCTTGCCGCGGGGCACCGGATTCTCGCCACTGGAGGCTCGAGCCTCGACGCGGTGCAGGCGGCGGTCGTCGTGCTCGAGGATTCGCCGCATTTCAATGCCGGCAAGGGCGCCGTGTACACGCACGACGCGACGCACGAGCTGGATGCGGCGGTCATGGACGGACGGACGCTGCGCGCGGGGGCGGTGGCGGGGGTGAAGCGCGTCAAGAACCCGATCGTGCTGGCGCGTCTCGTCATGGAGCGGTCGCCCCATGTTCTGCTCGTCGGAGAGGGAGCGGAGGCGTTCGGCCGCGCGCAACAGGGAGTCGAGTTCGTTCCCGAGAGCTACTTCCATACGGAGTTGCGCTGGCAGCAGCTCCAGCGCGCGCGTCGAGTACCTCGGCACCGCAGCGCAGACGGCGGCCGATGACGTGGTTCACGGAGCGCTGAAGGCCGCCGGCGGCAACGGCGGCGTCGTCGGACTCGACCGCCGCGGCAGTCCCGTCATGTCGTTCAACACGACTGGGATGGGACGAGGCTACGTGGGAGAGGACGGTCGGGCGGTGGTCAGGTTCACCGCGGATCGATAGTCGTCATGCGCGTCACGATGCGGGCCGTTCACGCCGACATCACCACGCTCGCGGTGGATGCGATCGTCAACGCCGCCAACACGTCGCTCCTGGGCGGCGGCGGCGTGGATGGCGCCATTCACCGCGCCGCCGGACCGGAGCTGCTCGTCGAATGCCGCACGCTCGGCGGGTGCGCCACCGGCGATGCGAAGATCACGCGCGGGTACCGGCTGCCGGCACGGTACGTGATCCATGCCGTCGGACCCGTCTGGCGCGGCGGCGGGCACGACGAGCCGGCGCTGCTCTCGTCGTGCTACCGCCGCGCGCTGGAGCTGGCAACGGCGCACGACCTGCGGTCGGTCGCGTTCCCGTCCATCAGCACGGGTGTCTACGGCTACCCGATCGAGCAGGCGGCGCCGATTGCGGTGTCCACCGCCCGTGGGGTGCTCGCGTCCGGCGCGTCGACGAGCGAGGTGATCTTCTGCTGCTTTTCGGCGTCGGATCTCGCGGTGTACGAGCGACTGCTCGGATAATCGCGTTCCCGCCTCGTGTCACCGAATTGCGGCGGTCACCTCATCGGCGTGGCCGTCCACCTTCACGCTGTCCCAGCGCGCGACGACCGTGCCGCCGGGTCCAATCAGATACGTGGTGCGGACGATGCCCATGTAGGATCGGCCGTAGCGCGACTTCCCCTGCCAGACGCCGTACTTCTCGGCCACCTCGTGGTCCGGATCGGCCAGCAGCGGAAACGTCAGGCCGTACTTGTCGGCGAACTTCGCCTTGCTCGCCTCGTCCAGGATGCTCACGCCGAGCACCGTGGCCTCGCGCCGCCGAAGACGGGGCAGGCTGGCCTGGAAGTCGCACGACTCCCTGGTGCAGCCGGGCGTGTCGTCTTTCGGGTAGAAGTACAGGACCACGTACTGTCCGGCATAATCGGACAGCCGGTGGGTGCGGCCGTGCTGATCGTTCAGCGAGAACGCCGGCGCCTTCTTGCCCGGATCGATGAGAGGCATGAGTAGATTATCCACATGAACGGACCCCGAGTGGCCATCGTGTGCGGCGGGCGCCGCCACACCTACGACGACCTCGACGGCTCGTCGAGGCAGGTCGCCGCGGCGCTGCTTGCAGGCGAGAACGACCTCCGCGAGGCGCGCATCGCCTTCCTGGCGCCGCCGGGGTTCGAGTACGCAGCGGTGCAGCGCGGGATCTGGCGCGCCGGCGGCGTCGCGGTGCCGCTGGCGACGTCGCATCCGCCGCCGGAGCTCGAGTACGTGATTCGCGACTCCGCCGCTTCGGTCGTCGTCGCCGATCCGGCGTCGACGGGCCCGTTGGCGCCGATCGCCCGCGCCGCCGGCGTCCGGTTCGCGCCGGTCGAGGGGTTGCTGACCGTCCCGGCCGCCCCGCCTGATGAGCTGCCACACCTTGGCCCCTCGCGCCGCGCGATGATCGTCTACACGAGCGGCACCACGGCGCGGCCGAAGGGGGTCGTCAGCACGCACGCGAACATCGGCGCGCAGGTCGCCTCTCTCGTCGAAATCTGGGAGTGGACGCCGGAGGACCGGCTGCTGCTGGCGCTGCCGCTGCACCACCTGCACGGGATCATCAACGGTCTCGGCTCGGCGCTCGCCGTGCGGGCGACGTGCGAAATGCTCCCCGCCTTCGACGCGCTGACGGTCTGGGACCGGTTCGGATCGGGCGAGATCACGGTCTTCACCGGCGTGCCGGCCATGTATCAGCGGCTGATTGCGGCATGGGAGGCGGCGCCGCCGGCGGCGCGGCGCGCCTGGTCGGACGGGGCGCGGCGCGTGCGGCTGATGATGTCGGGTTCCGCCGCGCTGCCGCTGCAGACGCTCGCACGCTGGCGCGAGATCACCGGGCATACGCTGCTCGAGCGCTACGGCATGACCGAGATGTGCATGGCGCTGTCCAACCCGCTGCACGGGGAGCGGCGGCCCGGTTTCGTCGGCACGCCGGTGCCTGGTATCGAGGTGCGACTGGTCGACGAGAATGGGCGCGTTGTGTCGGACGGGACGCCCGGTGAAATCGAAGTTCGCGGCCAGGCCGTGTTCCTCGAGTATTGGCAGCGGCCCGCGGACACGCACGCGGCGTTTCGCGACGGGTGGTTCCGGACCGGCGACGTGGCCGTGCGCGAGCACGGCGCCTATCGCCTGCTGGGGCGAACCTCCGTCGACATCATCAAGACGGGCGGGTTCAAGGTGTCGGCGCTCGAGATCGAAGAGGTGGTGCGGACCCACCCGGCGATTGCCGAGTGCGCCATCGTCGGCATCGCCGACGAGCAGTGGGGCGAGCGAGTGGCGGTGGCCGTGGAACTCCAATCCGCAGCGGCGCTCTCCCTCCCGGAGCTCCAGGACTGGGCGAAGGCGCGGCTGGCGCCCTACAAGGTGCCGCGCGCGCTTCGTGTCGTGGAGGCGCTGCCGCGCAACGCCGTCGGGAAGATCCTCAAGCCGGATGTCGCCTCGCTGTTTGGCGCCTCAGACAACGCCAGCGGCCCGGAGCGCCGCGACCTCGGCGGTGGAAAGGCCCAGATCGCCCAGTAGGACCGTGTCGGTGTGTTCGCCGAGTGTCGGTGGAGGACACCGCACAGCGCCCGGCGTGCTCGACAGCTTGACCGGCGTGCCCAGCACCTGCACCGGTCCGGCCACCGCGTGCGGGAGCGTGTGCACCATCTCCCGGGCCAGCAGTTGTTGGTCGGTCAGCACTTCCTGCAGGTTCCGCACGGGTCCTGCCGGAATGCCCGCCTCGTTCAGCAGGTCGAGCCACTCGGCTCGTGTCCGCCGCCCGAACACATCCGCCACGATCGGACGGAGCGCCGCGTAGTTGCGCACGCGGTCGCGGTTGGTGGCGAAGCGGGGATCGGTCGCGCAGGCGTCGAGGCCGGCGACACGGCAGAAGCGTCGCCAGAGGTCGTCGTTGCCGGCGGCCAGGACAACGTCCCCGTCGGAAGCCCGGAACGTCTCATACGGGGCGACCGTCGGGTGCGCATTGCCCGCGCGGGTGGGCGGGGCGCCGGTCGTGAAATAGATGCCCGCCTGGTACGTCAGGAGGGCGGCCACCGAGTCGAGCATCGCGATGTCGACGTGCTGTCCCCGGCCGCTCCTTTCCCGTTCGTAGAGCGCCAGGAGCGTCCCCTGCGCGGCGAAGAGACCCGCCGCCAGGTCGGCAATGGCGACGCCGACCTTGTAGCCTTGGCCGTCGGCCGGTCCGGTGATGCTCATGAGCCCCGCCTCACCCTGGAGCACGGCGTCGTACCCGGCGCGTTCGCGCAGCGGACCGGTCTGGCCGAAGCCCGATATCGAGGTGTAGACGAGCCGCGGATGGGTCGCGTGCAGGGCGTCGTAGCCGAGCTGCATGTCGTCGAGCGTGCCGGGGCGGAAGTTCTCCACCAGGACGTCGGCGCGCGCGATGAGCGCGTCGAGCAGGCGGCGCCCCTCGGGATGCTTGAAGTCGAGGGTGACGCTCTCCTTGTTGCGATTGATACTGAGAAAATAGGCGCTTTCCCCGCTGACGAACGGCGGCCCCCAGGCGCGCGTGTCGTCACCCCCGCCAGGCCGCTCGATCTTGATGACGCGGGCCCCCATGTCGGCGAACTGCATCGTGCAGTAGGGCCCCGAGAGCACGCGGCTGAGGTCGAGGACCGTGATGTCGCGAAGGGGACCCTCTGGCGGAGGACTCACCCGCTAAAGCTACCTCATCGGCCGCCCGGCTGCATTACACTCAGGGTATGCGGGGAGCGCGTCCGGCGTTCGGCTGGTCGGCGACAGCCCTCGCCTTGCTGGCCGCGGCCGCGGCCGCCTACGCCCAGGGCTACCGGTTCCGCGAGGGGAGCCTCGCCGCGCGCTACGCGCCGCCGCGGATGCCCGACGCCAGCTTCGTCATCTGCCGCGTCTCGTACCGCAGCGTGCGTGTCGAGCCGATGGGCATCGGCTGGCAGACCGACTATCCGTTTGCCGAGATCAATCTGACCACGCGGTTGGCGGAGCTCACCAAGACGCGCATCAGCCGCGACGAGAACGGCCGCACCAACCACTTCGTCGTCCGGCTGATCGACGACACCCTGTTCAACTGCCCGCTGATCCTCGCCTCGGATGTCGGCTCGCTCGGGTTCACGGCGCCCGAAATCGAGCGGCTGCGCACGTACCTGCTCAAAGGCGGCTTCCTCTGGGTGGACGACTTCTGGGGCACACAGGCGTGGCGGCAGTGGTCGAACGAGATCGCGAAGGTGCTGCCGCCGGCCGAGTATCCAATCGAGGACGTGCCGATGGACGACCCGATGCTGAAGAGCATGTTCGAAGTGGCGCAGATCCCGCAGATCACGAATATCCAGTTCTGGCGTGGTGTCGGCGGGCAGACGACGTCCGAGCGCGGCTCCGACAGTTCCCAGGCGTACCTGCGGGCGATCCGCGATCGTCACGGGCGCGCCATGGTGGTGATGACGTTCAACACCGACGTCGCCGATTCCTGGGAGCGGGAAGGCGAGGATCCGGGATTTTTCTACCAGTTCTCGCCGGATGGGTATGCGCTCGGCATCGACGTGCTGCTGCACGCGATGACGCATTGAGGAGCAGCGATCCGGCCGCGACGGAATTTTTCGCGGGTCCGCCGCGCGCGAGGGCGGCGGCCAGCGGTTGCACTCGGCGCAAAGCGTGTGTCAGAATTTGGGTATTCATGGGTTACTTCAAAGCTCTCATCATCGCTGCTATTTCGCTCGTAGCCGTCACCGCATCCGCTCAGAATTCGGGCGGCAACGCCGCGGCTCGCACGCTCAAGAATCCGGTGCCGTCGACAGAGGCATCGGTCACGGCGGGCGCGGCGGCTTACAAGAAGTACTGTGCGTTCTGCCACGGCGCCGACGCAAAGGGCAACGGTCCGCTGGCGCCGAAGGATTCGAACCCTCCGAGCCTGACCGACGCAACGTGGACGAACGGGTCGACCGACGGCGAGATCTTCACCGCGATCGTCAACGGCACGGCCCCCAAATCCGTAATGGTCGGTTTCAAAGGCAAGATGCCGGACCAGGACATCTGGCACATCGTGAATTTTCTGCGCAGCCTCGGTCCGAAGACCGCAGGCCGCTGAGCCAGGGGACCCGCACTGCGCGCCCGGATCCGTTCTGCCGTCGTTCTCGCCGTGTGCGCGGCCGCAGTCGCTGCCGGCGCCGCCTGCAGTTGGTACGAGCCGGCGGCCTCGAGCACGTCGATCGCGCCGGTGGGCCCGGCGCTGCCCGGGCAGCCGGGCGGCGTGTTCACCACGGCGCGTCCCACCGTCGGCGCCGCCGTCGATGATTTCCTGAACCGCCCGTCCGAGCCGCGGCAGCCGATCGAGTTCCCGCACGACGTGCACGTCGGCAAGAACGTCGCGTGCGAGTTCTGCCACGAAGGGGTGGACAAGGGGCCGGCGGCGGGACTGCCGAGCGTCAGGACCTGCATGATCTGCCACGAGGCGATTGCGACCGATCGCCCGCGAATCCAGCAGATCACGGCGCTGCGGGACAAGGGCCTCGACCTCGCGTGGCAGCGCGTCTACGGGTTCGACAACGAGGACAGCGTCCGCTTCAACCACGCGCCGCACATCCGCGCCAAGGTCGAGTGCGCGACCTGCCACGGCAACGTCGCCGAACAGACCGTCGCTCAGCGCAGTGTCGAGCACACCATGGGCTTCTGCGTGAATTGCCACAACGAGCGCCAGGCGCCCGTTGAGTGCGTCATCTGCCACTACTGATGGATCGCCGCTCTTTCATCAAGCTCACGGCGGTCACAGGAACGAGCGCGGCGCTGGCGAGCTGCGGTGTTCCGGAGAACCAGCTCATCCGTTTCGTGCCGGACGAGGACATCGTCCCCGGCGTCGCCGTCTGGAAGCCCGGGGTGTGCCCGCTGTGCGCGGCCGGATGCGGCCTGACCGTGCGCGTCATGGACGCCGACGCGGACGTGGCCCGGAATGGCCAGCTCGGCGTCGTGAGGATTGCCGCGGCCAAGAAGCTCGAAGGCGCGCCGAACCACCCGGTGAACCGCGGAGGGCTCTGCGCCCGCGGGCAGGCGGCGATTCAGGTCACCTACCATCCGGACCGCATCACGCAGCCGCTCAAGCGTGCGGGGGAGCGAGGCGACGGGCGCTACGAGGCGATCTCCTGGGACGACGCGCTTGCGGACGTGGTCTCCCGGCTCGACGGCCTCGAAGAGGCCGGCAACCAGCGCGCGCTGGCGTTCCTGTCGCGCGGCGGCGCGAGCCACCGGGCCGTGCTCATCGAGCAGTTCCTCGCCCGGTTCGGAGCGCCGCCTCCGGCTGTCTACGAGCTGTTCGGCGACGAGGTGCTGCGCCGCGCGAATGCGACGAGCTTCGGGCGAGAGCAGTTGCCGACCATCGACCTGGCGAACGCCATGTTCGTGCTGAGCTTCGGCGCCGATTTCCTCGGCACATGGAATTCGCCGGTGGCGCAGGCCGCCGCCTACGGCGTGATGCGGCAGGGCCGTCCGGGCATCCGCGGCGGCTTCGTGCAGGTCGAGTCACGCATGTCGCAGACCGGCGCCAGCGCCGACGAGTGGGTGCCCGCCAGACCGGGGACCGAAGGCGTGCTGGCGCTCGGCCTGGCGCACGTGATCATGGCGGCCGCACTCCGTCCGGCGTCGGCGGCCGGCCGCGCGGGCGCGCTCGTCGACGGCTGGAGCGACGGTCTTCGGAGCTACACGCCGGAGCAGGTCGAGAAGATCACAGGCGTCGCGGCGGCGCGTGTGGTTCGGCTCGCGCGCCAGTTCGCCGAGATGCGCCCGTCGGTGGCGGTTGTGGCCGGCCCTCCGCTCGCCCACACGAACGGACTGTTCACGGCCGTGGCGGTGAACGCACTCAACGCGCTGGTCGGGAGCATCGAACAGCCCGGCGGCGTGTTCTTCACGCCGCAGGTGGACCTGGCAGCCGCGCTCAAGATGAGCGGGCGCGCTGCGGGCGCGCCGGCCCCGCCGTTCCGGCTCCAGAGGGAGGGCGCCGACGATCCCCACATCGGCGATGCGCAGGTACTTCTCGTCGACGGGGCCAACCCGGTGTTCACCGCGCCGCGCGTGTGGGGTGTCGACCAGGCGCTCGCGAAAGTTCCCTACATCGTCAGCTTCGGCAGCTTCCTTGATGAGATGGCCGTTCTGGCGGACCTCATCCTGCCCGATCATTCGTTTCTCGAAGCGTGGCGCGAGGCCGTTCCCGAGTCCGGCGCGACCGTCGCCGTCGCGAGCGTGGCCCCGCCCGTGATGCGTCCGCTCTACCAGACGCGCTCGACGCCGGACGTGTTGCTCGAGGTCGGGCGCCGGCTGCGCCGGCCGCTGAATCTGCCGTGGCAGACCTTCGACCAGATGCTGGCAGCGGCGTTTGCCGCGCTTCCCTCCGCCAGCCCCGACGCCGACGCGTGGACCGATGCGCAGGCGAAGGGTGCGTGGTCCGGCCCGGTGCCCCCAGGTCTCGGCCGCGCGGCCTCGCTTCCGGCGCCGCCCGCGGCGCGGCCGATCGCCTTCGAGGAGCCGCGTTTCGACGGCGATGCCGGCCAGTTTCCGTTCCATTTCCTGCCGTATCCGTCGAGCGCGTTCCTCGACGGCTCGCTCGCCCACCTGCCGTGGCTCCAGGAAATGCCGGATCCGCTGACCTCCGCCATGTGGAGCAGCTGGGTCGAGATCAATCCGGCAGCGGCCGAGCGCCTCGGCATCGGCCAAGGCGACGTGCTCGAGATCGCATCGGCTCACGGCTCGATCCGGGCGGCGGCGGTGCTGACACCGGGCATCGCGCCCGACATGGTCGCCATGCCGGTCGGCCAGGGACACCGCACCTTCACCCGCTACGCGAGCGGCCGGGGGGCGAACCCGGTGGAGGCGCTTGCGCCAATGACCGAGCCGGCGACCGGCGCTCTGGCGTGGGCGGCGACGCGCGTGCGCGTCTCCCGCGTGGGGCCGCCCGATGGACGGCTGGTCCTGTTTGCCGGCGGAATGCGGGAGCACGTGGAGGAGCACCGGTAATGCCGCGATGGGGAATGGCGGCGGATCTCGATCGCTGCAACGGCTGCGGCGCCTGCGTCGTGGCTTGCCATGCCGAGAACAACATCTCGACGGTGGGGCCGGAGGAGGCCGCCCGCGGCCGGGCGAAGCATTGGCTCCGCGTCGAGCGCTACTGGGAGGGTGATTTTCCCGACGTGCGCGTCACGTTCAGGCCCGTGCTCTGCCAGCACTGCGACAACGCCCCGTGCGAGCCGGTGTGCCCGACCTACGCGAGCCACCACACCGAAGAGGGACTGAACGCGCAGGTCTACAACCGGTGCATCGGCACGCGGTACTGCGCCAACGCCTGTCCGTACAACGCGCGCTTCTTCGACTTCTTCAACCCCTCCTGGGACAAGCCGCTGCACCTCCAACTGAATCCCGACGTGTCGCTGCGGATGGTCGGCGTGGTGGAGAAGTGCACGTTCTGCGTGCAGCGCATCAACGGGGCGCAGGTGCAGGCGAAGGCCGAGGGGCGCGGCGTACGCGACGGCGAGATCCAGCCGGCGTGCGCCCAGTCGTGCCCTTCCCGTGCGCTGGTCTTCGGCGACCTCGACGATCCCGAGAGCCAGGCGTCGCGACTGTCGCGCTCGCCCCGCGGCAGCCATCTGCTCGAGGACACCGGCTCGCGGCCGAAGGTTGCCTATCTGGCGAGGCAGGCGTAGCAATGAGTCATCCGACCGGCGTCCGCATCAACAACGACCTGCTCCGGCCGCTGCTCCTCACGTCGTGGCGGTTCTACCTGCTGGTCGCCTTCTTCGGCGGGTTCGTTGTCGCCGGGGGGATCGCCTGGGGTAGTCAGATCTACTACGGCTTCGGGATCGCCGGCCTCAAGTGGCCGATCTACTGGGCGTTCTACGTCACGAACTTCGTCTTCTGGATCGGCATCAGCCACGCCGGCACGCTGATCTCGGCGATCCTCCGGCTGGTGAACGCCGGCTGGCGGCGTCCGGTGACCCGGTGTGCCGAGGTGATCACCGTCTTCGCGCTGATGATCGGCGCGATGTTCCCGATCATCCACCTGGGCCGGCCGTGGCTGGCGTTCTGGCTGTTTCCCTATCCGAGCGACCGGCTGATCTGGCCGAACTTCCGGTCGCCGCTCGTCTGGGACTTCTTCGCGATCAACACGTATCTCACCGGCAGCATCCTCTTTCTGCTGCTGCCGATGATTCCCGACTTCGCCGTGGTCCGCGACAAATCCACGGGGCTCCGGCGACGGATCTACCGGATCGTCGCGCTCGGGTGGCGCGGCACGCCGAAGCAGTGGCACCGCCTCGAGTCGGCGATGCAGATCATGGCGATCGCGATCATCCCCGTCGCGGTGTCGGTCCACACCATCGTCTCGTTCGACTTCTCGATGGCGCCGATCCCGATGTGGAACACGACGATCTTCGGCCCGTATTTCGTCGCCGGCGCCATCTTCAGCGGCATCGCCGGGCTGCTCATCGCGATGGCCGTCCTCCGCAAGTTCCTCCACCTGGAGGACTACCTCCATCCGGTGCACTTCGAGAATCTCGGGAAGCTGCTGCTCGTGATGGCGCTCCTCTGGGGCTACTTCGTCTTCAACGAGCGGCTCGTCACCTATTACGGCAACGGGCCGGCGGAGATGACCGTCTTCTGGCAGACGCAGCGGCGGTCGTTCGCGCCGCTCTACTGGACGATGGTGTTCGGCAACTTCGTGCTGCCCCTCGTCCTCATGGGCATCCGGCGGTTCCGTACGATCACCGGCTGCGTGATTGCGTCGCTCGGCGTCGTCGTCGGTATGTGGCTCGAACGCTTCCTGATCATCGTGCCGTCGCTCGGGAACAAGTACCTGCCCTACAGCTTTGGCTCCTACAGCCCGCAGCCGGCCGAGATCGTCGTCACCGTCGCCACCTTCGCGGCGATGGCGCTGCTCTACGTGCTGTTCGCCAAATTCATTCCGATCATCTCGATCTGGGAGCTCAAGGCCGGCGAGCACCCGTCGCCAGTCCTGATTCCGCCAGCCACCGAGGAACACCGGCTCGGGGAGTTGCACCTGTGAAGGCGGTCTACGGCCTCTACCCGGACGGGCTGTCGGCGCAGGATGCGGTGAACCGCTTGCGGGCGGCCGGGCTCGCCGACCGAGACATTACCGTCATCTCCAGCCAGCCGATGGAGGATTACGAATTCGGCCACATGGACAAGTCCACGTGGATGTGGTGGCTCGCGTGCCTTGGCGGGCTGGTCGGCATGTCGTTCGGGCTCGTCCTTTCCTGGTACACGGCGACCGCCTGGCCGATGAACACGGGTGGGCTGCCAACCTTTGCCTGGTGGCCTAAGCTCATTATTATCTTTGAGTTAACGATGCTCGGGGCGATCTTCGCGACCGTCGCGACACTCGTCGTATCGGCGCTCATCCCGCGCAAGGGGCAGTCGCTCTACGATCCCGAGGTTTCTGACGGCCGAATCCTGGTGGGAGTCGAGAATCCAGCCGACGAGGCGGTCGCGACTCTCGAAACCGCCCTCCGCGCTCCGGCCGGGGCCCAGGTGAAGCAGACGCCGTAGTCACCGGTCCCGTCCGGCGACGGCAAGGCTCGTCACACCACGCAGTTACGGGACCTCGTGCGGTTGCGGGGCGGCAGGGGCGCGTGGTATATTCGTCAGGTTCTCTTGGGGCTAGGACACCCTATCTAGCCCCAGCCGCACAGGACGCGGTCGACGGGCCGTGGTCCTTTGGGCAGATTGGGCCGGACAGGCGGGTCTGCCTTCGCGAATCACACAGATAGGGTCAGTAGCCTCAGGTGCCAGATGCGCGCCATGCTTGCTCGTGAAGCGTGCCGCTCTTCAGGCCTGGGACGACGCGGCGGCCGTCAGGCTCGCGGCCGCGTGCGGGAGTAGAGCGGAGCGGACGGGCGTTCCTGCCGCCTGTACGTGTCCATGAACGATTGAGGAATATGCCGACCATCAGTCAGCTCGTTCGCCAGGGGCGGAACCGAATCGTCGCCAAGACGAAGAGTCCGGCGCTCCAGACGAGCCCGCAGAAGCGTGGCGTCTGCGTGCGCGTGTTCACGCAGACGCCGAAGAAGCCGAACTCCGCGCTCCGGAAGGTGGCGCGCGTGCGGCTGACCAACGGGATCGAGGTGACGACTTACATCCCCGGGGTCGGGCACAACCTGCAGGAGCACTCGCTCGTCCTCATCCGTGGCGGCCGCGTCAAGGATCTCCCTGGCGTCCGCTACCACGTGGTGCGCGGCACGCTCGACGCCGTGGGTGTTCAGGGGCGCAAGCAGGGGCGATCGAAGTACGGCGCCAAGAGGCCCAAGCAATGAGGCGGATGGCACGATGCCGGCGGCTGATTCAATGCTGAAGTCACAGGTCGGACGTCAGGGATGAATTCGCAATCAGCAATCAGCATTCCGCCATTCACGGATTGAGTGTTCCATGCCGAGACGACGAGAGATTCCGAAGCGCGAACTGGCAGCCGATCCGCTCTACAACAGCACGCTGGTCAGCAAGTTCATCAATACCGTCATGTGCGACGGCAAGCGGAGCACGGCGGAGCGGATCCTGTACCAGAGCTTCGACATCATCAAGGAGCGCACGGGCGACGACCCGCTGAAGGTCTTCAAGAAGGCGCTCGACAACGTGAAGCCGAGCCTGGAAGTGAAGTCGCGACGCGTGGGCGGCTCGAACTACCAGGTGCCGATCGAAGTGAACCCGAACCGCCGCCTGTCGCTCAGCATCCGCTGGCTCGTCGGCTACGCGCGGGAGCGCGGCGACGGCAAGACGATGCAGGAAAAGCTCGCCAACGAGCTGTTGGACGCGTCGAATCTGCGTGGCGGCGCGGTGAAGAAGCGGGAGGACACGCACCGGATGGCGGAGGCGAACAAGGCGTTCGCGCACTATCGCTGGTGAGATGAACACGGTGGATGGCTGTGGACTCCAGGCTGTAGAGGAAGCCGAGGGCCCAGAGCCGGAAGCCGCAAGATCAGGAATGCCCAGACAGACACCGCTCGAACGGACGCGGAACATCGGCATCATGGCCCACATCGATGCCGGCAAGACCACCACGACGGAGAGGATTCTCTTCTACACCGGGATTACGTACAAACTCGGCGAGGTGCACGAGGGGACCGCGGTGATGGACTGGATGGAGCAGGAACAGGAGCGCGGCATCACGATTACCTCGGCCGCGACGACCTGCTTCTGGCGCGACACGCGCATCAACATCATCGACACGCCGGGCCATGTGGACTTCACCGCCGAGGTGGAGCGCTCGCTCCGCGTGCTCGACGGCGCGGTCGCCGTGTTCGACGCGGTGTCGGGGGTGGAGCCGCAGTCCGAGACGGTGTGGCGTCAGGCCGACAAGTACCGCGTCCCGCGCATCTGCTTCGTCAACAAGATGGACCGCGTCGGCGCCGACTTCATGCGGACGCTCGAGCAGATCGAGTCGAAGCTGGGCGGCAACCCCGTGGCGATTCAGCTCCCGATCGGCGGCGAGGACAGGTTCCGCGGCGTGGTCGACCTCGTGAAGATGAAGGCGATCACCTACAAGGACGAGACGCTGGGCGCCGATTACGACGTGTCCGAGATTCCCGCCGACATGCTCGCGCAGGCGAAGCAGTGCCGCGAGAAGCTCATCGAGAAGGTCAGCGAACACGACGACGCGCTGCTCGGAAAATACCTGCACGGCGAGGAGATCACCGAAGGCGAGATCAAGGCGGTGTTGCGCAGGCGCGTGGTCCAGTCGGTCCGCAACGCGTCGGCGCCGTTCACGGTCGTCATCTGCGGATCGGCGTTCAAGAACAAGGGCGTCCAGCCGCTGCTCGACGCCGTCGTCGACTACCTGCCGTCGCCCGTCGACATTCCGCCGATCACCGGCCTCGATCCCCGCGCCGCCGAGGACACGCTCGTCGAGCGCAAGGCCGCCGACGATGCGCCGTTTGCGGCGCTGGCGTTCAAGATCATGACCGATCCGTTCGTCGGTCAGCTCACGTTCATCCGGGTCTACTCCGGCGTTCTCACGTCGGGCGCCTCGGTCTTCAACCCGACCAAAGGGCGCAACGAGCGCGTCGGGCGGCTCCTCAAGATGCACGCGAACAAGCGCGAGGAGATCAAGGAGGTCTACGCCGGCGACATCGCCGCCGCCGTCGGCCTCAAGCAGGTCGGCACCGGCGACACGCTCTGTGACGAGAAGCACGCCGTCGTCCTCGAGTCGATGGACTTCCCGGAGCCGGTCATCTCGCTCGCCATCGAGCCGAAGACCAAGGGAGACCAGGAGAAGCTCGGCCAGGGGCTCGCCAAGCTGATGGCGGAGGATCCGACCTTCCGCGTCCGCACCGACGAACAGACCGCCCAGGTCGTCATTGCGGGCATGGGCGAGCTGCACCTCGAGATCATCGTCGACCGCCTGAAGCGCGAGTTCAACGTCGAGGCGAGCGTCGGCAAGCCGCAGGTCGCCTACAAGGAGACGCTCACGCGGCCGGCCGACGGCGACGGGCGCTACGTGCGGCAGACCGGCGGCCGCGGCCAGTATGGCCACGCGAAGATTCACCTGTATCCGGCCGATCCCGGCAGCGGCTACCTCTTCGAGAACCGCATCGTCGGCGGCGCGATTCCGAAAGAGTTCATCAAGCCGATCGACCAAGGCATCAAGGAGGCGCTCACCCGGGGGATCCTCGCCGGCTATCCCGTCGACGACGTGCGCGTCGAGCTGTACGACGGCTCGTTCCACGACGTCGATTCGTCGGAGATGGCGTTCAAGATCGCCGGTTCGCTGGCGTTCCAGGATGCGGCCAAGCGAGCCAAGCCCGTGCTGCTCGAGCCGGTGATGCGCGTGGAAGTGGTGGTGCCGAAGGAGTACATGGGTGACGTGATGGGCGACCTCGCCAGCCGGCGCGGCCGCATCCAGTCACAAGAGGACCGCGGCGGCACGCAAATCATCAAGGCGCGCGTGCCGCTGTCCGAGATGTTCGGTTATGCGACCGACCTGCGCTCGCGTACCCAGGGACGGGCGACCTACTCGATGCACTTCGATCGCTACGAGCAGGCGCCGCAGAGCGTGAGTGAAGAGGTCGTCGCACGGATACAGGGAACCAAATAGATCCCAACGCCCAAGTCCCAAAGCCCGAACCATTGGGATGTGGACGTTGAGACTTGGGATTTCGAGCGGAGCGAGAGATGGCGAAGGAAAAATTTGATCGGTCGAAACCGCACGTGAACGTCGGGACGATCGGGCACATTGACCACGGGAAGAC
>MELF01000038.1:0-94590 GCA_001767525.1 Acidobacteria bacterium RIFCSPLOWO2_12_FULL_68_19
CCGGGTCGGCGATCCCGATCGCAAAGGGAAGGTCGAAGCCGGCGTCGGCCACGCGCAGAAGACGCCGCTCAAAGGACTGCGCTTCGAGACGCTCGACGAGGCGCAAGCGTATTTGGATCGCTGGGAGACGCGCTGGGCTGACACGCGCATCCACGGCACGACGAAACGGCAAGTCGCCGTGATGTTTGCCGAGGAGCAGCCCGCGCTCGGTCCGCTCCCGCTCGAACCGTTTCGCTACTACCGGTACGGGGACCGCACCGTGCACCTCGATGGGTGCGTCGAGGTCGAGGCCGCGTACTACGGCGCCCCGCCGGGCTGGATCGGGCAGCGCGTCCAGGTGCAGTGGAATGATCTGTACGTCCGCCTCCTGGCCCCGAAGACGGGGCAGCTCCTGCGCGAGCATCTGCGCGCCCCGCGCGGCTGGCACCGCCTCCATGACGACGATCGTCCCGCGCGGACCCCGGCGAGCACCGTGGCGGTGCTCGCCCGCGCCACCACCGCCGGCGCGCACATCAGTGCGGTGTGTACGTACATTCACCAGCACGAAGGCGCCGCGGGCGTGCGTCGCATGCTCGGCGTGCTGGCCCTCGCGAAGAAACACGGCCCGGCCGTTGTGGACGAGGCCGCCAAAGCGGCGCTCGATCTCGGCGTGCCGACGTACCGCTTTCTCCGTCGGTATCTCGAACGCCGACTGCCAGTGCCCCTGACGCTCCGCCAAGTCGACCCGCTCATTCGGCAGCTCACCCTCTATCGCGATCTCATCGATCGCAAAACAGGAGACCCGGTATGAATCTCGTCGAGCTCGATCACGCCCTTCGTAAACTCCGCCTCTCGGGGATGGCGGTCGTCCTCGAAACCCGGTTACGCCAGGCCCAGACCGAGAAGCTGACGCCGATCGATTTGGTGTCACCGCTCGTGTCCGACGAGCTCCTGCGTCGGCAGGACCGACTGCTCGAACGCCGGCACAAACAAGCGGGCTTTCGCGACCCCCACCCCTCACTGGACACCTTTGACTTTGATTTCAACAAGAAGATGAACCGCGCGCTGATCCACGAGCTGGCCACGGGGCGCTTCCTCGCGCAGCGCGAGGACGCGCTCTTTCTCGGACCACCAGGGACGGGGAAAAGCCACTTGGCCCAAGCCATCGGCCGCGCCGTGATCCAGCAAGGCTACCGCGTCCTCTATCGCGAAGCGCACACGCTCCTCGAGGAACTCGCCGACGCGACGCTGGACGGAACCCGCAAAGCCTATTTCGCGGATCTGGCCACGGTCCCGCTCCTAATCGTCGACGACCTCGGGATGCGGAAGCTCCCACACACGGCCGCCGAAGACCTCCTGGAAGTCGTCATGCGTCGCTACGAGCGCGCCTCGACGCTCTTGACGTCGAACCGACCCGTCGACGATTGGGGCAAACTGCTCGGCGACACCGCGGCCGTCACCGCGCTGCTCGATCGGCTCTTACATCACGCCCACGTCCTCAAGTGCGGACCACGGAGCTGGCGCACCAAAGTCCACACCGACTTGCGTCCGGAGGAGGCCACAAGGTAAAACTCCACGAGTCTCGGTCGCCCGTCAGAAACGGCGGGGTTTGAACTGTCGATTAATGGCGGGTTTTGAGCTGTCCACCGAGGCCTGCATTCCGACACGAGATCCATGCCGCACTGCTGACAGTGAATCTCTACGACTTCAGCGCGTAGCGGTTCCAAGCGTCCACTCATCAGAATATGCTATCCTTATCGCTAAGCATGCCACAAACACCGAAAGGCCACAAGCGCCCGGCCGACGTGATCTCGAACGCTGTCACGGTCATGAAGATCGCCACGGGCGAGATCGAGGAGGCGGTGACGACCCAGAACGACGGGAAGAATGCGGCAGCCGTCGAGCTAGGGCGGAAGGGTGGTCAGGCCAGAGCTGCGAACTTATCAGCGAAAAGGAAGTCGGCCATCGCCGTTAGTGCGGCAAATGCTCGATGGGCCAAGCGTCAGCGCCGCTCCCGCGCCAAGAAACAAAGCACCTGACCGTAGCACGGACCGTTCACGTCATCCGCAGTGCTGTGCGTCACGTCTTCGCAATTGCCGAGTTTACTAGTCCATCTTCCGTCGCGTAACTGCAGAGCCGCATGGGTCGGCTGTTCTGCACCGGCTGGACCCTTACCATAGATCGCAACTTTCTCGATGCCGTCCTCCAGGTTGCCATCGAAGCAAAGCCGAAATCCGAGCGTGCTATAGGCCCGCAAGAAGGCGTCCGTTGTCAGAGTTCGCGGAGCATCATCAGGCCAATAGTACTGGCCCATTGGATCTGGCTCCCACCATCGAGTGTCGTCGCCACCGGCCCATGCAAGGCAGTTGTAGTCCGCTGTTGCCGGACTCGTAATGATGCAGTTGTGTTCCGTGAGATGGGGTAGATCCTGCGGGGGCCAACTACCAGGCATACCCTTGCAACGATCCCCATTCCAGCCATGCCGCCGCCATCCTCTTGAGATTGCCACGGTCATTGGCCGACACGGGGTCAGCCCCAGAGATGGCTTTCAAAGCCCAAAACCAATGATCTGGCTTGTCGCCGTCGGACTTCAGTTGCTTGAGGAGTAAAGGCACAGCGTCTGGCCCCATTCCAAGAATGCTTTGATAGGCCGGACACATTGCTGCTTCGGTGATCGACGACTTCGCTCCTCGCTCCAGTCGCCACGCATCAACAAGGCTCTGGAACTTGATCCCGGCTTCCTGCGCAGCCATTACAGCTGCCTCTGGCGCTGCGAAGATCATTCGAAATTTCGTGCCATAGGTCGTTGTTTCTACTGTGCCTTGGGAGCAAAAATTCTCGTGGGCGCCCTGAATGATGACGATCGATGGCGCCTGAGTGGTCGTGGACAATATCTGCGGCATGAAACCTCTTAGTGAGCCGTAGAACCGCCGGCACCCTTCTTCAGGTGCTCAGGTGCGCTCACAGTCATGATCTGATTTGCCTTCAACGAGTACATCGGATTTCCCTCGTTGTCATACTGGTCCACCACTCGGACAACAGCGAGGATCACCGTCTTAATTCGGATCTGGCTTCCATCGGCAAGGCGGATCTCTGTCCACCGCTCTGTGGCTTCCTCCACCGGCACTTCAACGGCATCAACCATCGTCTGGGTGCCTGGCAGTGGAACCTTCACCGTTTTGTTAGCCAATATTTCACCTCGTGGGCGCCATGTTAACAGCTTCGATTCAGGATTTGTACTATCATTATACTTGACGCTAAGCATAAACGTTCATATCATTATGGACATGAACAAGCTGCCGGTTGCCAAGCGCGCCCAGATCCTCTCGCTGTTTTGCGAGGGAACCTCGATGCGGGCAGTGTCCCGGTTGGCCGACGTGTCGATCAACACCGTAACGAAGCTCCTGGTGGACGCTGGCCGGCTCTGTGCGGCCCTCCACGATGATCGGGTGCGCGGCGTGAAGGCGCAGCGGGTTCAGGTGGACGAAATCTGGAGCTTCACCTACGCGAAGGCGAAGAACGTTCCGAAGGCAAAGAAGGCGCCGGCCGGAGCTGGCGATACGTGGACGTGGACCGGGCTCGATGCGGACTCCAAACTGATCGTCTCGTGGCTTGTGGGACCGCGTGACGCGGGTTCCGCGTTCACGTTCGCCAGTGATCTCAAGGCGCGCCTTGCGAACCGCGTGCAGCTCACGTCAGACGGCCTGAAGCTCTATTTGGACGCAGTTGAGGACGTGTTCGGCGCGGACATCGATTACGCGCAGCTCGTGAAGCTCTACGGGGCCTCTGGCGAGAACGAGACGCGCTACAGCCCGGCGAAGTGCATCGGCTGCATCTCGAAGGAAATCACGGGCGATCCCGATCCGAAGCACATCTCGACTAGCTATGTTGAGCGCCAGAACCTTACGATGCGGATGCACATGCGGCGGTTCACACGCCTGACGAACGGCTTCAGCAAGAAGCTCGATAACCACGTTCACATGATCGCGCTCTACACCGTGTTCTACAATTTCACTAAGATTCACAAGACGCTGAGGGTCACGCCCGCGATGCAGGCTGGACTGACGGAGCACGTTTGGAGCATGGAAGACGTGGTGCGGCTACTTGAAGAGGTCGAGGCGCCCGCCCCGGCGGCTCAGGCAAACTGAGACACTACCCGGCCCCGGCACGCTACGGCAGGGACAACGCGACGAGCTCCGGCAGCGCGTCGGCGCCCTGCGGCCGCACCGTCAGCGCGATGTACTGGGTGTCGTCCAGGAGGTACGTCATCGGCGTGCCGACGGCCACACCGGGCAGATCGACGGAGGCGAGCTCTCTGCCGGTCCTCTTGTCGTAGGCGACCAGTCGCGGGCCGTCGCTCCTTCCGCCGGCGGTGAGCGCGTAGACGAGCAGCGTCTTGGTGAGCAGCGGGCCGCTCAGCGTCGTGTCGCCACCAAGGGGCGGCAGGTCGAGCGGCTCGAGCAGCGGCAGGCGCCCGACGCCGTTGCCGGTCGGCACCATCCACACGTGCTCGCCGGTATTCATGTCGATCCCGGTCATCCGGGAGTAGGGCGGCTTGAACAGCGGAAGCCCCCCGGGCATCGTCGGACCCGGCCGCGGCCGCTGCACGTAGCGCAGGTTGCTCTTCAATTCCGGCTCCGGCGGAGCGACACGGACCACGCTCCATCCCTGATGCGACGGGACGTACATCATCCCGGTCTCGGGATCGACCGCCGCACCGGACCAGTTGCCCCCGCCGCTCGTGCCGGGCCGCTGGATCGTTCCCTCGATCGAGGGAGGCGTGAACAGCGGGCCCAGCCGGTACCCCTGTACCGCCTTGACCGCCATCGCGCGGATCTCCGGCGTGAAGTCGACGAGGTCGTCAATGGTGGCGCCCTGATACTCGAAGGGCGCCGGCCTGGTGGGGAACGGCTGCGTCGGCGCCGCGCGCTCGCCAGGCACATCCGACGGCGGGACCGGCCGCTCCTCGATCGGCCAGACGGGGGCGCCGGTCGCACGGTCGAACGTATAGACGAATCCCTGTTTCGTGATCTGCGCTAGCGCCTTGATCCGCTTGCCCCCGACCGTGATGTCCAGCAGGTTCGGCGCCGCCGGATTGTCGTAATCCCACAGGCCGTGATGCACCGTCTGGAAGTGCCAGACGCGCCGGCCGGTCTTCACGTCGATCGCCAGAATGCTCTCGGCGAACAGGTTGTCGCCGGGCCGGTGCCCACCGTAGTAATCCGGCGCCACGGTGTTGGTCGGCGCGTACAACAGCCCCAGTTCCTCGTCCGCGCTGAACATCGACCAGACGGTGACCTTCCCGGAGTACGCCCACGAATCCTCCGCCCACGTCTCCACGCCGAACTCGCCCGGCGCCGGTATGGTCCTGAAGGTCCATCGCACCCGTCCCGTGCGCACGTCGAAGGCCCGAATCCAGCCGGGAATCTGCTCCTTCTTGCTGACGAGCGACGAGATGGAGGCCGGCGTGACGACGAGGTCGCCGACGACGAAGGGCGGCGACTGGACCGAGTAGGTGAGCGCGTTGAGGTAGTCGCGCTCGCCGCGCCTGGCGCGCGGAAGCCCCTGCATCAGATCGACGCGGCCGTTGACCCCGAACCCGGTCGACGGGCGGCCGGTCCTGGCATCGACCGCGACGAGATAGCCGTCCCCCGTGCCCCAGAAGATCCGCTCCTCGCTCCCGTCGGTCCAGTACGCCACGCCGCGCTGATTCCACCGGGCGGTCATGGTCGTCGTGCCCGCCTCGTAGCTCTTCGGGTTGTACAGCCACCGCACGGCGCCGGTCCGCGCGTCGTAGGCGGCGGCGACCGAGGAGGGCGAGTTGAGATAGAGGGTGCCGCCTACCATGAGCGGCGTCGCCTTGAAGTTGCTCACGAAGGGCGGCTGACCGTCGCGCCAGCGCTTGGGGTTGAGGCGGTTGAGCTCCGCGAAGATCTCCCGCGCTCCCGCCGTCCACTCCGCCCCGTTGGACAGCGTCATCGTGAGGACGGCGTCTGGCGTCCGGGCGCGCCACGCGACCCGGAGTTGCCCGAAGTTGCCCGCATGGATCTGATCGAGCGGCGAGTACTTCGAGCCGGCGAGATCGCCGCCGTAGGTCGGCCACTCGCCGCGGGCGGTCGAGGGACCGCTCGCGTGCTGCGCCGAGAGGGCGACGACGCCGACGACCATTGCCGTCAGAGCCATCCAGACAGGGGTGCTCCGGCGGGAATCGTTCGGCATGCGTGCCTCGGACTCGAGGCACGGAGACGTGCAGTTCCCCTCGGCGTCTCCGTGTCTCGATGGCTGATGGTCTGGCGACGAGTTACTGCAGACGCGCCGTCGAGTTGCGCTTCGGCACGTGCCCGACGGGGATCCGCGCCGTTTCCTTCATCGACGCGATGTCGATCGCGGAGGTCCAGTTCGATCCCGACATCGCGACGTAGGCGGTCCGGCCGTCCGGCGTCAGCGTCACCCAGTTCGGGTCGATGCCACCGGTCATCTCCACCTCGCCGAGCATCTTGAAGTCGGGCAGCGAGTACTTGTAGACCTTGTTGTTCAGCCGGCTGTTGACGATCAGCGTCTTGGAGTCTGGCGTCACGGCAACGCCGTGCGACACGTTGCCGCCGACCTTCACCTGCTTGGCCGCCGGCACTTCGGGGAACGCGACCCGCCGCAGCTCCTTGCGCGCCGCGAAGTCGACGACCATGAAGCCGTTGAACTCGCTCAGCTGCGCGAAGATGTACCGGGTGGAGCCGTCGGGGTTCTGGTCGAACGCCATCGGCCGGATCCCCAGATCCACGTCGAGGAACCAGGCGATCTCGTCGGTCGCGGTATCGATCACATTGATGCGCCCGACCGGTGTCGACCCGGCGACGGCATAACGCCCGTCGGGCGTCACATAGGTGTTGTGGATGCCGTGATTCGTGCGGACCGTCTTGGCGAGCGTCCTGGCCACCGTGTCGACGACGTCCACGCCACCCGGCGCCGATCGGACCGACACGTACACCTTGCGCCCGTCCCTGCTGATGGCGATATTGTTCGGATGCCCGCTCAGCGGGACCTTCACCATGACGCGGAGGGTCCGGACGTCGACGAAATCGAGCGTGCTCTCCGCTTCGTTGCTGACGTAGATCCACCGGCCGTCGGGCGACCCGACCGCGCCGTGGCCGACCTCGATGCCCTCGATGACGCCGACCACCTTGTTGCTCACCGGGTCGATGATGTGCACGTTGTCGCCGGCGCTGTTCGTCTGGAGGATGCGCACGTTGCCCGCGGTCGCCGCGCCGCCCGTGGCGGCGGCCTGAGTGACCGTCCGCCCCTGCACCCAGGCGGCCAGTGTCTGCCACTCGGGATCGTCCTTCGACGTCCAGTGCTTGCCGCCGCTGTGGTAGAGGTCGCCACCGCCTTCATTGGCGAGCGGATGGACCAGCAGACGGCTGCTTCCCGGATTGCCGGGCACGACGCGCGTCCGCACCAGCTCGAAGTTCTTGCGCGACTGCTCCTCGTTCCACGTGGTCGCGCCCGCCGACATCTCCTGCAGCCGCATCGGCGTACCCTCGACGTGGCACGAGACGCAGCGCGCGTGGCCCTCGCGCTTGGCCATGAAAATCGGCTGGACGTTGTTCTTGAAGAACTCGTAGTCCAGCGAGACGGCCTTCGTGCCGGCTTCCTGCGCCCGCGACACGGGCATGGCCCACACCAGCACACACACGGCGGCGCCGCACGCAGTCGCCCAACGACGGTTCAGAGACGATGTCTTCGATCGCGTCATGATCCTCACTCCTGTCCTTCCGAACTGCGACCTCCGCGAGGGCTCGCTATCGGCCCGCCGGGACCGCCCCTCGATACGGCTTGAGGCCGGCACTTTCTCCACCTTCGATGCTCCGGTTGCCTTCGTGACACGCCTGCTCGAACAGCTCGAAACCCGGCTGCTTGTTGCGGAGCAGGGCCGAGACCATCGTCCACGGACGCGTGTACACCTTGGGATCCTCGATGCTGGCCTGGTAGTGAATGGCGTCGGCGCCCATCATGGTGTAGCGCTCGACGACGTGGAGGGTATCGCTGTAGAAGTTCCCGGCATTGTCGATCCACGTCAGGCCGTTCGAGTTCCTGACGTCGACGACGAGCGTGTGTCCCTCCCAGCGTCCACGCGAGTCGCCGTTGTACAGCCTGATCCCGCCGCCGACGTACGGTTTCGACGTCGTGGGGACGACTCGGTAGGAATGCGCGAACTCGATCAGGTCGAACACGTAGCCCGGCGATTGAATGATTTCATGCGTCCCTGGCGCAATCACGAACCGCGGCACGCCCGGAGAAAGGCAGGCCGCCAGCGGCGAAATGTACCGGGCGACGATCGTCTTCTTGAACTCCGCCGCCCACGGCTGGTAGGGCACCTTCCGGTCGAGCGTATCGACCACGATGCTCGGGCCCTTCTGCGTGTTCATCGCGTCCGCCTCGTGCTCCTCGATATCCTGCGACATGTAGGCGCGCTCCCAGTAGCCCTGCATGTCGGGAACGCCGTCCGCCGTCTTCGGCGGCGTGAAGGTCTTCACCTTCTCGACGGCGCAGGCATGGAACGTGACCGGATCGGCGAGCGGACAACCCGCGGCCATGCGCGGCGCCGGCTGGGCAAACGCCGCGGCCCCCGAGACCAGGACCAGGAGGGTGCCGGCAGCACAGCGACCGAGGAAATGCGTCATCCCAACACCTGTCCCCGCGCCGTAGCGCGCTACTTCAGTTCGAACTCCACCAACTCGACGCGCGTGCTGCCCCGGTTGCGGACCGCCCGCGGGACTCCCGGATCCTGCCAGTAGAACTCCCCCGTCCGGAGTTGCATCGCACGGTCGGGCTGACCGGGCACGACCTCGACAATCTCCCCCCCGCTCACAACCACCCGGAGTCCCGGCGCCTGCTGCGTGACCGCGGCCGCCGACTGTCCGGGCTCGAGCACCAGCCGCCATCCCCGGACGCGCTCGTTGTCCATGATCGACGCGTAGGCGGGCACCGCCGCACGCGACGACGGCGTCACACCGAGCGGCGCCGGTGACGTGAAGATGAACGACACGTTGTGAAACGGCGTCGTGCCGACGTTCGTGTTCTTGTGCGACCTCGGCGGTTGCCTGCCGTAGGGCGTGAACTGCGCGCGCCCGCGCTCGGCCCGCTGCGACGGCACCACCTTCGGCGACCCGAGATCCTGACTGACATTGTCGGCCGGTTCGATGTTCACCGACACGCTGTCGCGGCGGTGGGTGTGAAAGCCGGTATCGCGCTGCGGCGGAATCTCGATCTTCAGTACGGTGACGTACTCGTTGGTGAAGACCGGGAGGTGGTAGGGCGCCTGTTCAATCGGCACCGCCCCCTCCTCGCCCTGAGCCAGCGCCGAAGGCGCACTCCCGGCGAGCGCGATGACGACGGCCGGAAGGATCAGCCTCATCCGTCTCCTTCGAAGTCGCCAGATGATACCCCGCCCGGGCCCCGTGGACCAGTGTAGAGTAGCAGAATGGTGCGTACTGCCTGTGCCGCTGCGGCATTGTGCCTGCTGCCGGGCCTCGCGGCAGCGCAGGGCGTCCTGCCGAGCGCCACGCTTCAGATGGACCCGCCGAGCGCGGCGCTTTCGATGCGCCCGCCGGAGGCATCACCGCCCCACGACGTGTTCGGCGCCGCGCCCGACACCTACGCGCCCGGTTTCGAGGAGCCACCTCGGTTCGATCGGCGCTTCCGTCCCTGCTGCGGCGCCTTCCCGGCGCCGGTGGTCGTGTCGGCGGTCCCGTGGTGGGCGGCGCAACCCCAGGTGGTGTTCGTGCCGTTGGTTCCGCCCGACCCGCCGCGCGCCGCACCGCAGCCGCCCGTCCCGCCTGCGCCGCCAGCCGCCCCTCGGCCCGGTGTCGTGAAGACCTTCTACGTGATTCCGCGCTGCTACGCCGGCGACAGACCGCCCGATCCGCGCGCGCTGCCGCACACCTGCGATCTCGCCACGCTCCGGACCATTCCGCCGCGCGTCCCCTGACGCACGTCGTGTCCGCCTTTGGCGTCGGACAGCGGTAGGCCGGGTCCCTTTGGACCCGGCTATGGAATCAGCAACGACGACCCGACCGTACGCCCGGCCTCCAGATCGCCATGCGCGCGGGCGGCCTCGGCGAGCGGATACCGTGCGCCGATGCGGACGGTGAGCGCGCCGCGATCGAGCAGATCGAAGAGCGCCCCGGCCGAGGCCAGCAGTTCGTCCCGCGTACTGATGTAGGTGAAGAGCGTCGGGCGCGTGAAGTACAGGGAGCCGCGCTTCTGCAGTGTTGCCGCCTCGACCGGCGGCGGGGCACCGGTCGTGGTGCCGAAGGACACGAAGTATCCGCGCGGGCGGAGCGAGGCGAGCGACGCCTCGAACGACGCCTTGCCGACCGAGTCGTAGACGACAGGCACGCCCTTGCCGCCGGTGATCGCCTTGACACGTTCGGCCACGTCCTCTCGGGTACGATCGATCACGTCGTCGTAGCCGTACTCCCGGGCGAGACGGCACTTGTCGGCGCCGCCCGCCACGCCGATCATGCGCGCGCCGAGATGCTTCCCCCAGCGCCCGGCGAGCAGGCCAACGCCGCCGGCGGCCGCCCAGAACAACACGAAGTCGCCCGGTCGCACCGGGTAGGTGCGGTTCAGCAGGTATTCGACGGTCATCCCTTTCAGCATGACCGCCCCCGCCGTCTCCTCCGACACGTGATCCGGCAGTTTCACCAAGCGCGCGGCAGGCATGACGCGATGGCTCGCGTACGCCCCGGGAACGTTGTGCACGTACGCCACGCGATCTCCGGGCTCGACCTCGGTCACGCCAGCTCCGACGCGCTCGACGACCCCGGCCGCCTCGCTGCCGATGCCGGTCGGCAACGGAAGCGGATAGATGCCGCAACGGTGATAGACGTCGAGATAGTTGATGCCTGCGACGGTCTGCCGCACGAGCGCCTCGCCCGCCGCCGGCTCCGGCAGCGAGATCGACTCGAGCTTCATGACGTCGGGGCCCCCCTGGGCGGCGATGCGGATGGCGCGTGGATTCATGTCTCTTGTCTTCGGATGTTGGGCGTTGGGCGTTGGGCGTTGGGCGTTGGGCGTTGAAGTCTATTAGACCACGTCGCGAGAGTACGAGACGTAGGCCGGGTCCTTTCGGACCCGGCTGAGGGCGGGTCTAAGAAGACCCGCCCTCGCCGACCTGAAGGTCGAACCGATCGCGTGGAACGTCGGACCGATGGCAGCGGTGACTCCTCTCTGCCGGGCGATCGTGCGATTCTGCTGATTGTTTCCGCCGGTCGACTTACGCGGCGCTGGTCCCGCCCCTGGCTAGCGACGACCGGATCTGCCAGCCGATGATTGCCGCAGTCAGCGCGAAGAAGACCAGCGCAACCGGGCTCTCCAGGAAGATCCGATGGCTCCCTTCGCTCAGGATGAGCGCCGTGCGGTACTGCTGCTCCAGCGTCGGGCCGAGCACCAGCCCAAGGACTACCGGCGCCAGCGGAATGCGTGCGCGCTGCAGCAGATAGCCGCCCAGCCCGAAGACGGCCATCGCGTAGACGTCGAAGATGGAGTTGCGCGCGGCATATGCCCCAATGGCGCAGAGCACCATAATGCAGACCGCCAGCAGGTGCGCGGGCACCCTCAGCACCTTGACGAACACCCGGATGCCGGCGACCTGGACGAGCAGGATGACGAACCACGACACGATCACGGTGACGTAGAGCGCGTAGATCACGTCGAGGTTCGATTGAAAGAGGAGCGGCCCCGGCTGCAGGCCGTGAATGAGCAGGCCGCCCAGGATGATGGCCGTCGCCGCGTCGCCGGGAATGCCGAGGCTCAGCATCGGAATGAGCGCGCCGCCCATGACCGCGTTGTTGGCCGCCTCGGGCGCGACAACGCCGCCGATCTCCCCTGTGCCGTATGCGTCCGGATTCCGGCTGAACCGGCGCGCGTGGTCGTACGCGAGGAACGACGCGATGGGGCCGCCCGTCCCCGGCACCGCCCCGACGACGGTACCGATGACCGACGCGCGCGTCATGAGTCCCCAGTAGCCGTGCAGGCGCGACCACGGCAGCAGCCCGCGAACATCCTCTGTCACAATCTCCGGTTTGACACGCCCATGGCCTGCGAAGGTCCCGATCACCTGCGGCACGGCGAACAGGCCGATCATCGCGACCAGCATGTGCACGCCCTGCTGGAGCTGCACCGTGCCAAACGTCAGCCGCCCCACGCCGTCGATCTCGTCGAGGCCGATCGTCATGATCATCAGCCCGAGCACACCCGCGATGAGTCCCCGGACGAGCGATCGTTCGGCGAGTCCGCAGATCGTGGAGAGGCCGAACAGGACCAACGCGAAGATCTCGGCGGGCCCGAACCGGATCGCGAGCGCCGCGATCGGCTCGAGCAGCATCATCATGACCACCAGACTGAACACGCCCCCGAAGGCCGAGGCGATGACCGCCGCGCCGAGCGCCACGCTCGCCTCGCCCTTCCGCGCCATGGCGTAGCCGTCGAATACCGTCGCCGCGGCTGAGGGCGTCCCGGGAATCCCGATCAGAACGGCCGACACCGCCCCGCCGGTCATGCCGCCCGAGTACACGCCCAGGAGCATCGCGATCGCCGGAATCGGATCCATCGCGAAGGTGAACGGCATCACGAGGATGAGTGCCAGCGAAAACGTCAGCCCGGGGATGGCGCTCACCACGAGTCCGACGAGCGCGCCCGCGGTGGTCGCGGCGAGCACCGCAGGCTGCATCGCAGCCACGATCGCCTGGAGGACCATGTCCATTCAGCGCGATCCTGCTACCACGTCACCCACGCCCCGCGCGGCAGCGGGATACCGAGCAGCGTGTTGAAGACGATCCAGCAGCCGAACGAGAACGTCGCCGCGAAGGCGGCCACGAAGAGCCAGCGCCGGATCCGCAGCACGCCCGCGAGGGCGGCCACCATCAACGCGACGGTGGAGATGACGAATCCAGCTCTGTCGAGGAGGAACGCGTAGACAACGAGCAGGGCGAAGGTTGCCAGCGCGATGCCGGTTTCGCGGCGGGTGCCGCCGGGGCCCTTCGGACCCGGCTCCAGCGCCAGCGCGATGCCGAGGATGGCGAGCACGATGCCGAGCAGAAACGGGACGGCCCTGGGGCCGGGCTCTCCTTCCGTAAGGACCTCGGGGATGTGGCGATCGACGAGCCACAGCCACGCGAGCGCGACGAGGACAAAGGTGGCCCCGAGCCGGCGGTCGACGCGTGACATGAACGATGGGATTATCGCTTCTTGAGCCCGAGCTGCGTCATCAGCGCCGCAATGGCTGCGTCGTCGCGGGCTACGAGCGCGCCGAACTCGCCGGCTGACAGGAATGCCGGCTCGAAGCCGAGCTTGGCGCTCAGTTCCTTGAAGCGCGGGCTGGCGACCACGCGCCGCGCGGCGCCCTCGATCCTGGCAATGACCTCTTTCGGTGTCCCTTTCGGCACCGCGAGGCCACGCCACATGACGAGGTCGACGTCGAACCCCTGCTCCTTCGCCGTCGGCACCTCGAGGAGCACCGGGATGCGGGCCGGACTGGTCACGGCAAGCACGCGCAGTTGTTTCGCGCCCACCTGACCGGTGAACTGATTGGGCCACTGCAGGGCCGCATCGACCCGTCCGCCGAGCAGTTCCGCCGGCGCGGTCCCCTGCCCGTAGGGCACGTACACCACGTCGACCCCCATCCTGCTGAACAGCGCGGCCGACACGAGGTGGATGAAGGAGCCGCGTCCGGAGATCCCGACGCGCATCCGCTTCTGTCTGGCCGCGGCGGCAAACTCCCTGAGGGTGCGCCAACTGGAGTCCGCCCGCACGGCCAGAGCGGGCACCTCCATCCCGATCCGCGCGACCGGATCGAAGGCCCGGTAGTCGAAGTCGATGTTGCCGCTGTGGAAGACCGTGCTGATGGAGTTCGAGTTCCAGACGATCGTGTAGCCGTTCGGCGGACTCGACCGCACGAACGAATAGCCGACCGCGCCGCCGGCGCCCGTCCGGCTCACCGCGGCCACCGGCACGCCCAGCTCCTTCGACATCGCGTCGGCCAGGACTTGCGCGATCGTGGCGCTCGAGCCGCCGAAGAGCACCGTCATCTCGACGGCCCTCTGCGGGTATTGCGCTCCGGCGGTCACCGGCAGCAGCGCCACGAGCGCCAGCACGGCCCCCGTAGGCCGGGTCCTTCGGGGCCCGGCTAGCATCGCTCCTCCAGCACGTCGTCCACCCTCACCGTCCGTCCCTCGCGGGCCGATCGGATCCCGGCCAGGACGACGGCGAGCGATCGCGTCGAGCGCTCGCCGTCCATCTCCGGCTCGCCGGCGCCGCGCACGGCGCTGGCGAACTCCTCGAGCTCCCCCGCGATGGTATCGATGGGCTGGCATGCCACGGGCTGGACGCCCGGCGTGCCCCGTCTCACGAACCGGAGGCCCTGCTGCAGATCGTAGAACGCGCTCGCCTCCTTGCCGTAGATGTTCATCACGTAGTGCTCGGACGCCGACGCGTAACTCGCATTGAGCGTCGCGAGGGCGCCGTTCTCGTGCTCCAGCACCAGGCTCGCCACGTCCGGATTGTCGCCGGGAAGCACGAGCTGCGCCAGGCGTCCGGTGACGGCCGCCACCGGTCCCATCAGGTACTCCAGCACGTCGGTGTAGTGAATGCCGATCTGCAGCATCACCCCGCCGGGCATCCCCTCGGCGCTGTAGCGCCATGAGGTGAGGTCGACCGTGCCGAGCCGATCCCGGCTGATGTTCGCCTCCGCGTTCACCAGACGGCCGAACGCTCCCGCGTCGATCCGCTCCCGCACCCAGCGGAAGTGCGTTTCGCGCCGGCGCTGGTAGCCGAGCGCGAGTACAGTGCCGGCGGCGCGGCAGGCGGAGGTCAGCGCGCGCGCGTCGGCAATGGTGTTGGCGATCGGCTTGTCGAGGAAGACGTGCTTGCCCGCCGCCGCCGCCGCGCGCGTCGTCTCGAGGTGGGCGTTGTTCGGCGTCGTGTTGATGATCGCCTCGACGCGGCGGTCGGCGAGCATGGCGTCGTAGCACGACGCGGCCTCACAGCCGTACTTCGCCGCAAAGGCCCGGCGCTTCTCTTCCGATCGCGTGAAGCAGGAGACGATCTGCAGCCTGCCTGAGCGTGTGACGGCGTCGGCGAGCACGTCCGACCACCACCCCATGCCCAGGCAGCCCACTCGAACCGGGTCACGAGTCATATCGCCTGTGGACCTCGGGCCGTGAGCTCCGGCCGACGCCCGGAGCCCCAAGCCCGACGCCGACGATCACTCTGTGACGTACACCTGGTTGGGACGCTGGTTCAGCTCGATGTACGTGCCCCATGGGTCGTAGACGAACGCCAGTCCGCCGCCCTGATTGTTCGGCGTGAACGGGCGGTCGATCTTGACGCCGGCCGCCTCGAGCTTCTTCACGAACGCCGCCAGATCCCGGACGTCGAAGCCGATGTGGTCGAGCACCCGGCCCTTCGTCGTCACCGTCGGCATGTCGGTCGGCGAGAACGTCAGGTTCACCCCCGGCAGGTCCGCGGCCTGGTTCTGCCCCCGCATGCCCGGGCGCGCCCCGAAGTGCTTCGCGTACCATGCCTGGATCTCCGTGACCTGCGCCTGAGGCACCCAGAAGTGCACGTGATGGTGCTGGATCGGGAACTTCTGGTTCCGATCCTCGAGAATCTCGATCCGCAGGCTGTCGGGCGTCTCGACGAACGCCTGATCGGTCCGGTTGTTGTTGCCCGGTATCACCGCCAGTCCCGCCGCCTTCCACCGCGCCACCGACTGCTGCACGTTCTGCACGATGAAGCCGACGTGGTTGACGACGGTTCCGACCGTGCCGCCGGTCGGGGGCGGCACGTTGTTCTGATGCAGGTACACCACGACGCCCGGGAAGCGAACCACCTCGAAGTTGCCCGCCTTGGTCGCCTCGCCGCCCAGCGTCACGAAGATCTTCTTGTGCGCTTCGATGTCGCGGGTGTTGAGGTGCCAGTGGCCCATCGTGACGCCCGTCTCGTTGGGCGGGAACGCCTGGGCCCGCGCCAGGCCGGCCCCCGCCAGCCAGGCGATCGTCAGCATCGCAATGAGTCTTCTCACGCTTCCACCTCCTGAAAGACTTGACTTGCGCCCGGCGGGTCCGCGTCGGCGGCATCCGCCCTACTTGTCGTCAATCCAGTAGCCTGCGCCGATGGCCTCGACGGCCGCGCGCGCCGCGCGATCGTCGAACTCCCAGCTCCCGCCCGACACGCCGATGCCGCCGATGCAGTCGCCCTCGACGATCACCGGATAGCCGCCCTCCATCGCCGTCCACCGCTCCGGGCCCGCGGCCAGCGCCAACCCGATCGCGTGTCCCACGTCGAGCGCCTGCGCCTGCGCGCCGTAAGAGCCGGTCGGCCGCTTGTTGGAGGCGGCCGACACCGCCTTCGTCGTCGAGGACTGGACCGTGTGAAACCGCCCACCGTCCATCCGCTCGAGCAGGATCAGATGACCGCCGGCGTCGGCGACCGCCACGGTGATGGCAATCCGTTCCTCTTCCGCCATCGCCATCGCGGTGGCCACCATCTGTCGCGCGCCCGCGAGCGTCAGGCGCCTGGCCGGGGCGACGTACATCTAGGAGCCTGTCCGAGTAATAGCATGGGCCGCGTTCCGAGCGCCGCGCCGGCAGATGCCAGGCGACGCGACGCAGGCAATGCCGGGGCGCATTGGCGAGGAGCGGCAACGCCGCAGATGCCGGTGCGCCGCCGGAACCCGCAGGGCGCATGGGGGTTGCGGGTGAGCTCGGCGTTGCTCGTCGTCGCCGATGCGCACGGGCATCGCCTCCTCCTCGCGCCTTGATCTCGCCTCGCAAGCCCCATGCGCGCGACCCATGCTATTACTCGGACAGGCTCCTAGCGCACACGCTCCCACATGCGGAGTGTCACGCGCTCCTTGCCGTCCGGGCCCCTTGCCACGGTGTTCAGCGAGAGGCGGTCCTGGCTCACCTCGACGAAGCGGTGCATCCCGTTGCCGATGTTGCGCGGGTTGACGCTCCCTTCCACGTGGTGCGTCACCGATTGATCGTCTTCGTTGACAGTGTAGTGGCCGAAGTAGGCCGTGTAGGAAGCGTAGGCCCGGGCCTGCTCTTGTTCGGTCATCGGCGCCGCACCGTTGCGCGGCGGGCGCACTTCGTCGCTGTTCATGATCTGGACGTACATCCGGCCCTGAGCGTCGTAGATGATGAAGCCCGCCGGCGTCCTGCCCCGCGGATACGTCGTCGGACCGCTGCCATCAACCACCCGCGTCTCGACGCCGGCCATCCGCCAGGTGCCGACAATCAGCGACGCGACCTGCCCCCGGGGCGCCTTCGGCGCTCCCTGGGCGAAACCGGGCGTCGCCATCACCAGGATCCCGAGCGCCAACGCGGCGCAGTGCCGTACACGCATGATGTTCATCCCCCGCCGACCAGCGCCTGCACAGGAGCGCAGCAAGCGTACCCGGAACAGCCGGACGGCGTCCATCGGTTCTTGGAACACGTTGCGAAACGTGCTCTCAGCCTGTGCGGACTCGCTTCCGTGTCAGTCGAAGGGCGTCCCGACTGGACTGAAGAAGCTCCAGGACGGTCGAGGACTTCTCGTTGGCGCGCCAGACCATGCTGACCGAAATCCTGGAGCCGGGCTCCTTCAGCGGCACGACCGCGATGCCGTGCGACCCGTCGACCGAGAGGAACGAGTTGCGCACGATGTTCTCGGATACGAGGCAAATCCCCCGGCCGGAGGCAATCTGCAAGAGCGCCGCCTGCTGGAGAGGAAGCGCCGGCACCGTCATGGTCTTGGGCGCGATCTTGGCTGCGGCATAGAGCCCCAGCCACCGGTCGTAGGCCACCGGCGCGAGCTTGCGGTCGTGCAGGAGCAAGGTGTCGTGCGCGAGATCCTTCAGCCGGACGGCTTGGCGTGTCGCAAGACGGTGCCCCTGGGGCAGCAGCACGACGAGCCCCTCATCGAAGAGCGGCTCGCTCCACAGGCGCGAGGAATTCACCGGATCGCGTGAGATCCCCACGTCAATCCGACGGCGGCGCAGCGCGTCGGCCTGTTCGTGCGAGCTCAGATCAATGGTCTCGAGGGACACGTACGGAAACCGCGTCGCGTGATACGCACGCACGCGATCGACCGCCTGCCACAGCCCTGGTCCGATGCCCACCTTCACGAGCCCGCCCCTTTCGTCCCCGATCGCCCGCGCGACGCCGAGGAACTCCTCGCCCGTGGCGACGAGATCCTGCGCCAGGCGCAGGAGCCGGTGGCCGGCGGCGGTCAACACGACGCGGGGGCGCGTCCGCTCGAAGAGCGCGACGCCGATTTCCTGCTCGAGCTGACGGATGTGCCGGCTGAGCGGCGGCTGCGAGACGTGCAGCCGCTCGGCGGCCCGCGTGAAGTGCAGCTCTTCGGCGACGGCGACGAACGCCCGCAGGTGGCGGAAATCCACGGGAGGTGATTATGCCAAATCGGTATCGACAGAGTCCCGAAATCGTATTGGACAAGCGGCGACGGCGGGCCGATGCTCGTGCGCGTCGCGCCGCAGCCAGGGCTCCGCGCACCGCTCCCGTCATGATTCGTCCCATCTTCATAAAGGAGCGGAACCATGACTGTCCGGCGATCGATGTCACTCGTCGTCTGGGGTTTCCTGTTCCTGCCGGCCACGCTGTGGGCCCAGGCCGCCACCGGCAGCATTGCCGGGGTCGTTCGTGACACCTCCGGAGCGGTGCTGCCCGGAGTGACCGTCGAGGCCGCCAGTCCGGCCTTGATCGAAAAGGCGCGCGCCGCCGTGACCGACGCCGCGGGCGCGTACCGCCTGGTCGAACTGCGGCCGGGGACCTACACGGTCACCTTCAGCCTGCCCGGGTTTGCCACCGTGCGCCGTGAGGGGATCGAGCTGACCTCGTCGTTCACCGCGGCGGTGAACGCCGATCTGAAGGTCGGCGCCGTCGAGGAGACGGTCACCGTCACCGGTGAAAGTCCGGTCGTCGACCTCTCCAGCGCCCGCCAGCAGACGACCGTCTCGCGCGACGTGCTCGACGCGATCCCGACGACGAAGCGGCTCGGGCAGTACGCGTCCTTCATCCCGGGCGCCACCTACTACAACCCGACCTTCCAGGACTCGGGCGGCACGGCCGGTGAGGGTGGCGCGTTCGGCGTCCACGGCCAACGGGCGCGGGACCAGATCGTCAACATGGACGGGTTGAACCAGAACCTCTTCCTCCTCGACGTCTACAGCTACAACTCCCAGGCGATTCAGGAAGTCGTGGTCGAGACGGGCGGCACCTCCGCCGAAGCAATGACGGGCGGCGTTCAGCTCAACATCGTCCCCAAGGAAGGGGGCAACAACTGGTCCGGAACCTTCAACGGCTCCTGGACCGGTCCGTCGCTGCAGAACGACAATCTCGACGACGAGCTGCGCGCGCGAGGTCTGCGGGCCGGCGCGTCGGTCAAACGATTCAGGGACAACGGCGGCTCCTTCGGAGGCCCCATCGCGCGGGACCGGCTCTGGTTCTACACGGCTCATCGGTACTGGGGCACCCAGAAGTACATCCAGGGCACCTACTACAACAAGAGTCCGAACAAGCTGTTCTGGGTGCCCGACCTCGACCGGCTCGCGTACACGAACTGGTATTACCACGACAACAACGCGCGCCTGACGTGGCAGGCGACCCCGCGCAACAAGATTGCTGTCTTCTATTCCCACGAGGATTCCTGCAACTGCCCGGTCGGCTTGAGCGGGATCGGCGGCGCCAACGCGATCAAGGGATCGCCCGAATCGCGTCCCAAGCATCTGTTCAACCCGCTCATCAACGGGGTGGTCAGCTGGAACTCGCCGGTCACCAACAAGCTGCTCGTCGAGGGGACCTATTCCTTCCAGGCGCTGAACGTGCAGACCGAAGCGATGGAAGGGGTTTCGCGGAACGATATCGGGATTACCGACGTGGGGCTCGGCATCGAGTACGGCGGGCTCGCCGGCGGCGGCAATCCGGGCGGCAATACCTTCTACGGCACCTCCCAGCGCCGGGACGTCAGGCGCTACACCGGCCGCGCCACCGTGTCCTACGTGACCGGGTCGCACACCTTCAAGAGCGGATTCATGATGCTCCGCTACAATACCGGCCGCGAAGGTGCCCACACCGACCCCGACGCGATTGCCGGTGGCCGCGCCTACGTCTTCCGCAACCAGGTGCCCATCCAGGTCCGGTTGTGGGCGGTGCCGTTCGAAATCGTGGAGCACTGGAGGAGTGTCGGGGTGTACGCCCAGGACCAGTGGACGATCAGAAGACTCACCCTGAACATGGGGCTCCGGTATGACAGCTTCCTCGGGACGGTGCCCCCTCACCGCCTGCCGGCGGGCTACTTCGTCCCGGCGCGCGAGTTCCCGGCGGCCGACAACGTGCCGAACTACAAGAACCTCGACCCGCGGTTCAGCGCGACCTACGACCTGTTCGGCAACGGCAAGACCGCGCTCAAGGCCTCGCTCGGCCGGTACGTCCCCTGGGTGACCGCCACCATCGGCAATCCCCAGATAGGGCAACCCGCCTTTACCACCGTCACCTGGAACGACTCCTTCTTCGGCCCCGGCGACCCGCGCACGGGGAACTTCGCCCCCGACTGCGACCTGAGGAACGTGAGCGGCAGCGGCGAATGCGGACCGTGGGCCGACCGCGGCTTCGGTCAGGTCAGACTGGGGACCCGTTTCGACGAAGACGCGATCACCGGGTTCAACAAGCAGCATTACAACTGGCAGACCTCAGTGTCGCTGCAACAGGAGCTGCGGCCGGGGATGGCGCTCAACGTCGGCTACTTCCGTACCTCCTATGGGAACTTCCTGATCACCGACAACCTGGCGACCACCGCGGCCGACTACGATCCGTTCTGCGTCACACTGCCGGCAACCGATTCTCGCCTGCCCGGCGCGGGCCAGCAGCGGTGCGGCTTCTTCGACGTCAAGCCAAGCCTGTTCGGGCGCGTCGACAACTTCCGGACGCAGGCGTCGAACTACGGCCGCCGGAGCGAGGTCTACAACGGCGTGGACGTGACGATGACGGCGCGGTTCGCCCAGGGCGGGCAATTCTCCGGGGGCCTCAGCGTGGGGCGCACGGTGGCCGACGCCTGCGACATTGCCGCGAAGATACCCGAAGCGCTGTTCGGAACCGACGTGGCGCTCGGCGGGGACAACCTCGGCCCGGGCACGCTCAACACGGGAGTGGCCGGCTCGTGGAGCTCCATGCTCGCCTGCAGGATCACGCCGCCCTGGTCGGCCGGCACGCAGGTGAAATTCCTGGTCGTGTACCCGCTGCCGTGGGACCTCCAGTTCAGCGCGATCTACCAGAATTTTCCCGGCGTGCCGATCACGGCGACCTGGGCGGTCAGTAACGGCATCGTCGGGTCGTCGCTTGGCCGCAACATCGCCGCGTGCGGCGCCACCTGCGTTCCGACGAGCAGCTTCGGCAACATCGAGTTGATCTCTCCCGGAGCGGCCTACGAAGATCGCCAGAACCAGGTGGACCTGCGATTCACGCGGCGCTTCAGGGTGGGGCGCGCCAGCGTGCGGCCGAGCCTCGATCTCTCGAACCTCTTTAACGCGGGCAACATCTACTCGGCCAACACCGGGTTCGGCTCGCAGTGGCTCGTCCCGTACGAGATCCAGGGCGGACGCCTGGCGCGAATCAACCTGGGGGTCGAGTTCTGACCACGAGATGACGCAGAATCAGTCGATGAGCGTCACCCGGCGGGCCGCCTCGGCTCTGGCGATCAGCGTCCTGGTCGCGTGTGCGCTGGCCTCGTCCGCGGCGGCGCAGTGGCTCACGGTGCCCCAGGCGTCGACGCCTCGCACGCCCGATGGACGACCGGACCTGGCGGCACCGACCCCACGAACCCCGGACGGCAAGCCGGACCTGTCGGGGATCTGGCAGCGGCCGCGCGGCCTTCCGGTCTCGTCGGTGGGACCCGACGGGATCGCCGCCGGCGTGGAGGTGCTGTTCCAACCGTGGGCCGAAGCCCTCTACAAGGCCCGCGGTGCGAGCGGCAGCAAGGGCACCCCGAGCGAGCGGTGCCTGCCGCACGGCATCACGAAGGCGGTGTCGGTGCCCGAACCGTTCAAGATCGTCCAGACGCCTGGGCTCGTGCTGATTCTTCTCGAGGAATTCAATCACCATCGCCAGATCTTCACCGACGCGCGCCCGGTGCCTGCGTCGCTGGCGCCGACCTGGTTCGGATTCTCGCGCGGCACCTGGGACGGCGACACGTTCGTGGTCGAGACGAGGGGGTTCGTCAACGACACGTGGCTCGACTTCCGCGGCCATCCGGCGACCGACGCGCTGCGTCTGGTCGAGCGGTACCGGCGTCGAGACTTCGGACATCTGGAGATTCAGTTCACCATCGACGATCCCAAGGCCTATCTCAAACCATGGGGCGTGACGCTCGCCTTCGATCTGCTGCCCGACACCGAGCTGATCGAGCACATCTGCGAGAACGAGCGGGATTCCACGCTGAACCTCATCGTGGGCAAGTAGCGGCCATGAGGAGCCTCTTCGCACGGTGGATGGCGGCGGCCGCGGCAGTCGCGCTCCTGACGTGCGGCGCGGCCGGCGCTCAGGAGTCGCGGTCGCCCCGGACGCCGAACGGCAGGGCCGATCTCTCTGGGATCTGGCGGAGCGCCAGCAACCGGTTCCTGAACGATCTCGCCGCCGGAGCGAGCGAGGTCGCTCTCACGCCGTGGGCCGCAGCGCTCTACAAGGAGCGCCTCGCCAGCAACGGCAAGGGCCGGCCCTCCGAGCGCTGTCTCCCTCGCGGCGTGCCAGGCGTGATGCTGGCACGGGAACAGCCGTGGAAGATCGTGCAGACCCCGGGAGCGGTCATCATCCTCTTCCACGAATCGCTGCATTTCCGGCAGATCTTCACCGACGGACGAGCCTTTCCCGCCGACTCCGCGCCGAGCTGGTTCGGCTACTCCGTCGGCCGATGGGACGGTGAGACGCTGGTCGCCGAGACGGTCGGCCTCAACGAGGAGACATGGCTGGACGAGCGAGGCCATCCGCACAGCGACGCGCTGCGTGTGACGGAGCGCTTTCGCCGCCCCACCCCCGGGGCCATGGACGTCGACATTACGATTGACGATCCCAAGGCCTACGCCAAGCCGTGGACCGTCACCGTACGGTTCGAGCGTGTCGCCGGCGACGCTCTCGGCGAGGAGGTCTGCGCCATCCGGCCTGCCGCGTAAGCGTCACCGGAGACAACCCTGCGCGGCCGCGCACTTGCACGGCCAAGAGCCTGAGCGCAGAATTGGGCGTCGAATTCCTAGCGCGACGGGAGAGCCACGATGCAGACAGACGTACTCCGGCCTCGAGCCCTGGGCACCGCGCTCCTGGCCGTTCTCATCGGCCTGCCGGCGGTCGCCGCCGCCCACATCACGCGGATTGTCATCGACCCTGCGCTGTCGCAGTCGCCCGTCTTCGAGGGGCGCGTCTTCGGACCGAACGGGAGCGTGGGTCCGTACGAGAAGCTCCGGGGCAAGGCGTACGGCGAGCTCGACCCGAACGATCCGCGCAACGCGGTGATCACCGACCTGAAGCTGGCGCCGCAGAATACCCGAGGCATGGTCGAGTACTCGATGGATGTCTTCATCCTGAAGCCGATCGACGTGCGCAAGGGTAATCACAAGGTGATCCTCGATTTCAACAACCGGGGCGACATGCGGGTGTCGACGCTGAACGAGGCGCCCGGCACCAACAACCCGTCGGCCGCCGCGGACGCGGGCAACGGCTTCATCATGGACCTTGGCTACACCGTCGTCGCCAACGGGTGGGACATCGGCGCCACCGAGGGGCTGACCATCACGGTACCCGTCGCACGGAATCCCGACGGATCGAGCATCACCGGACCGTCCTACGAGTACATCGTCTTCGACAACCCGAAGAGCGTCCGTTACGGGCTGGCGTATCCGGCGGCGTCGCTCGACAAGTCGAGCGCGACACTGACCGTGCGGGAGCGGCTCGACGACGCGCCGGCCCCGGTGCCGGCGAGCGGCTGGGAGTACGCCGACGAGCGGACCATCCGCCTGCTTCCGGCGGGGACCCCGTTCAAGCAGAGTCACGTCTACGAGTTCACCTACACGGCCAGGGATCCCCTCGTGGCGGGCATCGGCCTCGCGGCGACGCGCGACTTCGTCTCGTTCCTGCGCCACGCGAAGGCCGACGAGTCGGGCCGGAGGAACCCGCTGGCGGGCGACGTGCGCTACACGTACAGCTTCTCCATCTCGCAGCCGACGCGAACGCTCAACGATTTCCTGCAGTTCGGCTTCAATCAGGACGAGCGGGGCGCGCGGGTGATCGACGGGATGCTGAAATGGGTGGGCGCCGGCAACGGCGTCCAGATCAACTACCGATTCGCGCAGCCCGGCCGGACCGAGCGCAACCGGCAGAACCACCTGTACCCGGAGGGCGTCTTTCCCTTCGCCTATCAGACGACCACCGATCACCTGAGCGGCAAGAGAGCCGGGAGGCTGGAGCGCTGCGCGGCCACGAACACGTGCCCGAAGATCGTCAATGCGAACTCGTCGAATGAGTACTGGGTGAAGGCCGGGTCGCTCCTCCACACCGACTCGCGCGCGAACGATCTGCCGGATCCCGGGAACGTGCGCTTCTACCTGATGTCAGGGCTGTCGCACGGCGTCGGCAACGTCACGAGCCGGGGCAACTGCCAGCAGTTCCTGAATCCGACGAGCCCGTACCCGGCGCTCCGCGCGCTGCTCATGGCGCTGGACGACTGGGTCGTGAAGGGGACCGAGCCGCCGCCGAGCCGCGTGCCGCGGCGCTCCGACGGCACGGCGGTGATGGTGCAGCCGCGCCAGGGCCATCAGACCGGCGCCGTACCGAAGGAGACACTTGGCTGGCCGGCGATCCCCGGGGTGACCTACACCGGCGTGATCACGACGCGCTACCACCTCGATTTCGGACCGACGCTCGATCAGGGCATCGTCTCGCGCTATCCGCCGTCGCTCGAAGCGAGGCCGGCGTACCCGATCTTCGTCTCCAAGGTGGATCAGGACGGCAACGAGGTGAGCGGCATTCGTCTGCCGCCGGTCGAGGCGCCGATTGCCACGACGACCGGGTGGGCGCTGCGACGCGAAGGCTTTGGCGTCAACGACGGCTGCGAGGCCAACGGCCAGCACATCGCGTTCGCCAGAACGAAGGCCGAGCGGTTGGCTGCGAGCGATCCACGGCTCTCCCTCGAGGAGCGCTATACGGATCACGCGGGCTACGTGGCTGCGGTGACGCGCGCCGCAGAACGACTCCATCAGCAGCGGCTGTTGCTGGCGGCCGACGTCCAGCGGTACGTGGAACAGGCGCTGGCGAGCGACGTGCTGCGGTGACCGAGCGCCGGGACGTCCGCTCCTACGCCAGTTGGGCGCGCCGGGGCGCGCGGCGCTTCGCTCGAACCGGCTTCGACGGCGCGGACGTCGAGGACCGCTCGAGCCGGACGAGCCGCGTGGCGAACGTGCGGCAGCCGTGCTCGTCGAAGTCGATGACGGTATGGTGATCGTTGCGGGCCGTGATGGTCCCGTGCCCGTACTGTGCTTGCGACACCCGGTCGCCCACCGAATAACCGAACACGTTACTTCCTCCTCCGCCTTGCGTTGGCTCGCCAGCGTTCGGCAGCGTGTTGCCCGTCGAGCTTCGATGAAGGCTGCCGCGGCGCTCCGTTTCACGCGCAAGAACGGTCGTCAGGAAGGCGGCCCCAGTCATTATATCCCGCAGCACGGGACCACGCGCGAGTACCTGGTCAATCGCCCCTTGGCGCCGCGACGACCGATGCCCTGCCTGCGCTGCGGCGGCATCCCGCCGGGCGGGCGTCGAGTATAATCGCGCCGACATCCACATCGTCGGTTTCGCGCATCCTTCGGGTTCGACTCCTCGGCCCCTCACGCAGGAGATGAGTCATGAAGCGTTTCGCCCTGACGATCGTCCTGTTCGCCCTTGCAACGCCGCTCGCAGCACAGTGGCTGAACTATCCAACGCCCGGCATTCCGCGCACCCCCGACGCCAAGCCGATCATGGCCGCGCCGGCGCCGCGGACCCCCGACGGCACGCCTGATCTGTCGGGACTCTGGCAGCGGACCAACAACCAGAAGTACCGACGCAACATCGCGGCGGATCTCCGACCCGAGGAGATTCAACCGTGGGCGCGCACCCTCGTGGCCGAGCGCAGGGAAGCGCTCGGGAAGGGCCACATGGCCGTTCACTGTCTGCCGTGGGGTCCCGCCTACCTCACCAGCGAGCGGATGTTCAAGTTCGTGCAGGCCCCGGGCGTGATCATCATGCTCGACCCGGATCTGGTCTATCGGCAGATCTTCATGGACGGACGCCCACTGGAGAAGGAGCCCAATCCAACATGGATGGGCTACTCGGTCGGACGCTGGGAGGGCGACACCCTCGTGGTCGAGAGCCACGGATACAACGACAAGACCTGGCTCGACTCCTACGGCCATCCCCATACGGAGGCGCTGCGTCTGACGGAGCGCTACCGGCGGCGCGACTTCGGGCACATGGACATCGAAGTCACCCTCAACGACCCGAACGTCTACGCGCGGCCGTGGACGGTGAAGTTCGGCGCCAGGCTGGAACCGGACACGGAGATCTTCGACGCGGTGTGCGCCGAGGGCGCGTACAGGAGCCTCGAGAGCTGGGTGGGCACCGCGTCGGACGAAAAGAAGAACGAGGTCATGGTGGCGCCGGCGATTCTGGCCAGGTACGTCGGCACGTATGTCGAAAAGGACCTTTGGGGAGAAGGGCCGCATCCGAGAACCATTCACGTCACCGTCGAGAACGGACGGCTGGCTGCCGAGTTGAGCAACAGAGGAAAGGCGACCCTGATCGCGCAGTCGGACACGACCTTCGCCGGTCTGTTCGGATGGGGGGTCACGTTCGTCACCGACGGCAGCGGCGTGCCGACGCACCTGCTCGAGATGCATGTCTCGGGCGACTACCGGTTCCTCAGGCAGAAGTAGGACGATCCCGGCTCAGGCGGCCGCACCGCCCCAGACGTCGCGGGTCACGGCGAGGATCCGCTCGAGCTTTGCCCACTGGTCCGCTTCGGTGATCTGATTCCCGTGAACGGTGCTGGCGAAGCCGCACTGCGGTGACAGGCACAGGTTCTCGAGCCATACGTGGCGCGCCGCTTCGCCTATCCGGCGCGTCAGGTCCGCCGCGGATTCGAGAGAGGCCACCTTCGTCGTCACCAGCCCCAGCACCACGGTCTTGTCCTTCGGCACAAACCGGAGCGGTTCGAACGACCCGGACCGGGCGTCGTCGTACTCGAGGAAGTAGGCGTCGACGTCGAGGGCGTTGAAGAGCGCGTCGGCGACCGGTTCGTAGCCCCCCTCGGCCACCCACGCGCTCCTGAAGTTGCCGCGACAGAGGTGAATCGCCACCGTCAGGTCCTTCGGACGGCCGTTGACGACGGCGTTGATGAGCGCCGCGTAGGCGTACGGCAGCTCGTTCGGATCGTCGCCCCGCTCCCTTGCCTGCGCCCGGAGCTGCGGGTCGCACAGGTACGCCAGGTTCGTGTCGTCGAACTGGATGTACCGGCACCCGGCGTCGTAGAGCGACGCCACTTCCTCCCGGTACACCTGCGCGAGGTCCTCGAAGAACTCGTCGAGGTCCGGGTAGGCGTGGATGTCGATCCCCTTGCGCCCGCCGCGGAAGTGCACCATCGTCGGCGAGGGGATCGTCACTTTGGGCGTCTTCGTCGCGACCGACTTCAGGAAACGAAAGGCGTCGGTCTGGATGTCCTGCACGTGCCGGAGCGTGCCGCTGACGGTGATGCGCGGCGGCGCGAAGTCGATGTCGCCCTCGCGCGTGTGGAACTTGGCGGCGATGCCGCCCGAGACCGACACGCCCTGGAGCCGCTGGAGGAAGTCGATGTGAAAGAACGTGCGGCGGAACTCGCCGTCGGTGATGCTCTGCAGTCCGATGGCCTCCTGCCGCTTCACCACCCCTCGGATCGCCTCGTCTTCGGCGGCGCGCAGCTCGTCCCTCGTGATCTGGTTGTTCTGGAAGCGCTCGCGGGCGTCCTTGAGCCGCTGCGGTCTGAGGAGACTGCCGACCTGATCGGCCCGGAACGGTGGATGCAGACGGGACATCGTTCTGACCCTCCGGAAGGGAGCACGCATCTTACCCGTTTCCCGACGTCTTGTGAGGGGCAGGACCGTGATCGGCCGACGCTCCGCCCTCGCGCCGGTCCGCGCCCACCTCCGGTGGCTGCATGACGGGGCGCCAGGTGCGCTACAATCCCCGCGAACCGACGTGCTGCGATGACATTCCGTTGCCTCGTCACGCTGTCCTTCGATCGGCCGTCTCGGTGGCGTGCCGGTCTGGGGATGTGGCGTCGCGCAGGTCGCCGGCGCGGCATGAGACCCCGGCGCTGAAAGGATCCGCATCGTGATTCGAACAGCACGTCGCGTCGTCATCGTGGGCGTCGCCGCCTGGCTGCTCTCTCCGGCGCCCACGCTCATCGGCGAGGGCGACCCGGGCAACGTCGGCTTCATCGGCGCCTACAAGGTCGCGCGAGAGAAGATCGACCCGTCGCAGCTGCCGTTCATCGGCGCATGGCGGATCAACCTCGCGAAGTCGGACCCGGCGATCCAGCCGCGCTTCACACCCACGGCCATGAACATCTTCATCGCCGAGAACGGCGGGATCCGGCAGGAGGTCTATCAGGACTATCCGCCGAAGGTGAACACGGTCAGGACCGTGTTCGACGAGCGGGTCCTCTACCGCGTATCGCCGGATGGAAGGACGCTCGTCTGGACCAATTTCGCCAACGTCACCCGAGACAGCGGCCAGAACGTCTGGGACCGCGTCGACATGCCCTCGCGCCCGCAGAACTGAACGCGATCGACCGGCACGCGTCGAACCGGTGCCCAGGAGGAAAACGAGCATGCCCCGCGTGATTGTCGCCCTGGCGTTCGTGTCGGCTCTCTGTCTTGGTGGCGTCCCGGCCGGCGCCCAGAGTTGGCGGCCGCCGTCCGACGCCGAGCGCTGTCCCTCGAGGTGGGGAGCCGGCGACGAGCGGGGCGCCGCCAATCTGATGACACCGGCGCTCGTGCTGCGCGCCGCCCGGCTCATCAGGACCGGCGAGGTGATCGAGCTCGGCCACCCGCTGTTTGAAGGGATGCCCTTCTACGGCGACCGGATTTTCAGCCAGCAGTTGAAGAGAACCGCCTGGCCGCCCGCGTCGAACAACCGCGGGTCGAACGAGGAGATCGTGACGACGGAGCTGGGCCAGGTCGGGACGCAGATCGACGGCTTCAGCCACCAGTCGATCGGCAACAGTCTGTACAACTGCGTCAAGATGGACGAGGTCGCCACTCGAACGGGCTTCACCAGCCTGGGCATCGAGAAGGCGGGCGCGCTCTTCACGCGCGGCGTGCTCATCGACGTGGCGGCGCTGCGGGGAGTCGAGATGCTCGGCGACCGGTACGAGATCACGGCCCGGGACCTGCAGGAGGCGCTGGCGCGGCAGCGGTTGACGCTCGAGACGGGCGACGCGGTCATCGTCTACACCGGGTTTGGACGGCTGTGGGGGAAGGAGAACGTCCGCTACTACCGGACCCAACCCGGGCTCGGCGTCGAAGCGACCGAGTGGCTCGTGCGGCAGAATCCGATGATCGTCGGTTCCGACACCTGCTGCGTCGAGGTCAACCCGAATCCGGATCCGACGTTGAGCTCCCCCGTGCACCAGATCCTGCTCGCGGCCAACGGGATCTACATGATCGAGAGTCTCAAGCTCGACGAACTCGCCGCCAAGGGGATTCACGAGTTCGCGTTCATCGTGCAGCCGCTGAAGCTGCAGGGCGCGACCGGCTCGTCGGTGGCGCCGGTCGCGGTGCGATGACCGCGGCACGGGCGGCCCCGGGCGAATGTTCAGCGCCGCCCTCCCTCCCGTGCTAAGGTACCCACAGCTGTTCTGAGCCTCCCGCACTCCTGCGGGTTCCTCACCATGGCATCGCCCGGGGAGGAACCTGTGCACTCACCTGTCATACGCGTCCCGGCTCTGCCGATCCACGCCTCGACCGTCGGACCCGCCGTGCCGGCGTGGAGCGCGAGATGGTGACTCGTCCGGCGCACCTCAACGCCTACGAGTTCGTCGTCGTCTCGGCGCTGCGCGCGCAGCAGTTGCTCGCCGGCTGCACGCCGCGGCTCCAGGGCGACCACAGCGCCGCGACGATGGCCCAGATGGAAGTGGCCGCAGGGTGCGTCGCTCGCGCGAACGACGCGACACCCAAGCCGTCCCGGCCCTGTTCGTGACACGCCCGACGGGATGGCTCCATCTCCCGCCGCGCTCGTTCAAGTCTTAATTCTTTAGTCTTAATTCCTTAATTGACCGGTGGCGGGGGCCGTGCTAGAGTGGCACCATCTCTTAAATCCTTAAGAGATCGAATGGAGGCCCATGGCGCGCAGACCGTCCCGGGCGCTGACCGACGCCGAAGCGCGCGTCATGGCGGTGCTCTGGGAGCGCCAGACGGCGACCGTCGCCGATGTCGTCCGCACGCTGAGCAGGCGGCGGGCCGTGAGCTACAGTACGGTGCAGACGATCCTCCGAATCCTCGAGGCCAAAGGGTACGTCTCGCACGACAAGGTCGCACGGACGTTCATCTACTACACGCTGGTCGATGAGCGTCAGGCTCGGCGCCGCGCGCAGCGGCACCTGGTCACTCGCCTCTTCAAGGGCTCGCCAAGCCTCCTCGTGTTGAACGTGCTGGAGGACGATCGCATCGACCCGGACGAACTGAAGCGGCTCAAGAAGCTCATCGGGAACGCATAAGGAGCACTCGTGTGGAGCTGATCCTGAACTGGCTGTGGCAGGGTGGCGTCGTCGCGCTCGCGACTGCCGGCCTTCTCCGGGTGATTCCACTGTCGCGACCGCAGGCGCGCTACCGGGCGGCGTGGGCGTCGTGCGCCGCGGTGCTCGCGCTCCCGCTCGTGCCACCTGTCTGGGCCGCGGCGCTGTCGCCGGCTGCCGGCGGCAGTCTGGCGCCGGTCGCCCCGGTCGTGTCGATGCCGGTCGCCTGGTGGACTTCGACGACCCTCGCGCTTGGCGCGTGGGCGCTCTGGGTCGCCGTTCAGGCCCTTCGCGTCACGACGGCGGCGACGGCACTCCGACGGGCGAAGAGACAGTGCCGCGAGTTCCCCGCCCAGGTCGAAGCGCGCCTCGCCCACTGGACCCGTCTGAACGCCACGGGCCGACGGGCACGGCTCGTCCTGTCGGACCGCGTGACGGCCGCCGCGGTACTCGGCGGCGCCTCTCCGCTCATCGCGGTGGCACCGCCGCTCCTCGGGCGCCTCGGCGATGCGGACCTCGATCGCATCGTCGTGCACGAATGGGCGCACGTGCAGCGACGCGACGACGTGGCACAGGCCGTCCAGCTCCTCGTTCGCGCGCTCGCCGGCTGGCACCCCGCGATCTGGTGGCTCGAGCGGCAGCTCCATCTCGAGCGGGAGGTCGCTTGCGATGAAGCCGTCGTGGCGGTGACTGGATCCGCCAAGGGCTACGCCGCGTGCCTCACGACACTCGCGGGCCTCCCGGTTTCCGCGCTACGGCGACTGCCCGTCATGGCGGCTGCTTCCCCCTCGGGCCTCAGCCGCCGCATCGTGCGGATCCTGGCGACCCGCCACGCCGTCGCCTCCTCATGCCGGGCGACGGCACTCCTCGGCGCGCTCGCGGTCGGCACGCTCACCCTGGGCGTGGGGAATCTGCCCGTTGTCCGCACAGCCTTCTCCTCGCCCCCGGCGCCCGGCGCGGTCGCGCTCAGTGCGGCCGGCGTCGTCGCGCCGCCCGGTCGGGTGGCGATGCCAGCGGTTCCGCACGCGCGTCCAACGGACGAGCCGACACCGGTCGGGGTTCGGTCGTCCCGGCGAGCGGCTTCCGAGGCGGAGGGGCACGCTGCGGCGCGCGTGACCGAGGGCGCCGTGCAACCTGCGCTCGAACCCGAGCCGTCCGCGGCCGCGACCGTGCCGCAGCCGGCGAGCGAGCCGATTGCGGGCCTCCTGCTCGCTCCGGCCATGCTCGCGCCGCTCGGCCCGCCGGCCGCGCCGGCGCCCGGCACGGCGATGCCAGCGCCAGACGGTCCGCCCGTCGCCGGCGACGACGCGCCGGAGATATGGGGCGCCGCTGCGGATGCGGGCAAGGCCATCGGCCGGCGCTCCGGGGACGCGGCGGTCGTCACCGCGCGATTGTTCACCAGGTTCGGCAGCACCATTGCCAGTGCCTTCCGAGGATCACATGCGAGTACATCTCGTTAATCCCAGCGACGTTTCGTTCGGTACCGCCGTCATCACGCCGCGCTGGCTGTACGTGCTCGCCGCCGCGACACCGTCGCACTTCGGTGCGCCGATCATCGCCGACGAGACGCTGGAGCGCTTCGACGTGGCCAGCGTCGCGCCGGGCGATCTGGTCGGCATCGGCATTCACACTGCCAACGCCCTGCGCGGGTACACCGTCGGCCGGCTCGCCCGCGCCCGCGGGGCGACGGTGGTCTTCGGCGGCATTCACGCGACGCTCTTCCCCGAGGAAGTCCGCGAACACGGCGGCGCCCATGTCGTCGTGAGCGGAGACGGGGATCTGGTGTGGCCGCGCGTGCTGACGGACTGCGAAGCCGGGACGCCGGCACGGTCGTACGAGGGCGGGCGTATCGAAGGCACCGCCTTTTCGTCGGCACGGTGGGACCTGCTGCCGGAGAACCGCTACATGTGGGGATCGGTGCAGACGCTGCGCGGGTGTCCGAAGCACTGCTCGTTCTGTTCGGTGTGGCGGACCGACGGGCAGAAGCCGCGTCAGCGTCCCGTCTCCGACGTCGTGCGCGAGGTCGTGGAACTCCGGCGAAAGGGATTCCGATTCGTCCTGCTGGCCGATGACAACTTCTATCCCGTCCCGCTGGCCGACCTCGCCGCGGCCGACCGCCGCAGCGACAAGCAGCAGTTTCACGCGTTGACCGCACTGCGGCAGGACCGATTCGACCTGATGGCGCAGCTCGAACAGCTGCCCGCCGACATGGTGTTCTTCACGCAGATCACCATGGAGGCGGCCGAAGATCCCGAGTTCCTGGCGGCGATGCGCCGTGCCCGAATCCGGGGTGCGCTGGTCGGTGTCGAATCGGTGACTCCGGAAGGGCTGAAGGCCGTGTACAAGAACTTCAACCTCGCCGGCGAGGGGCTGGTGGCGCAGCTCCAGGCGTTCCGGACGCACGGCGTGCACGTGCTTGGATCCTTCATCTTCGGACTGCCGACCGACTCGGGCAGCACGTTCGAGGCCACCTCCGATCTGGCCGAGCGCAGCGGCGTGTCGTTCGCCCAGTTCGTGATGCTCACGCCCTTTCCGGGCACCCTCGATTTCGCCAAGTGGGAACAGGAGGCGGACGCCACCCCCTCGGTCGACGGAATCCCCCTGACGCGGTACTGGCTCATCCCTTCCTCGCAGCGCCCGAGGGTCTACGCGCCGCATCCGACGATGTCGGCCGACGAGATTCGCCGCGGCACCCAGCGCGTGTGGGACAGCTTCTACGCGCTTCCTGCCGTATGGCGGCGGTCCGCGTGCGTCCGCTCCCTCCGCGCCCGTCTGGCGTTCGTGTTGATTTCGAAGCTGTACCGCCAGATGTACGCGAACACCGGCATCGCCACCGACAGCGCCCGCGTGGCGCGGTCGGCGCGGCGCGCCCGCTGGCTCGCCAAGATGGCCCGCCGCCTCTTCATCGCCGCGCCGATGCCCGACCTCGCCGAGCCCGCGGCGCAGTCTCCTACCGCGCCCCCACCGTTTCCCGTGCGTGTGGTGTCGTGACGATGCGCCCGCGCCCGGTCGCGCCTGCCTCGCGCGCTCCGGCGCGGCGGCGGTCCGTCGCGGGCGTCGTCGGCGCCCTGGCGTTGACCGCCTGGTCGCTGCAAACCATCGCCGCCAGCGCGCCAAGTCCAGATGCCCTCGCGGCCATGGAGATGTTCCTGGCACGGCCGGCAGGCGCGCACCCGTATCGGGCATCGCGGCGCCTGGAGGCGTCGGGCAGCGGCCAGCGCGGCTGGCTGGACGTCCAGACCGATTTCACCGTGTCCTCCGGGCTGCAGTACGAAGTGACGGCCGAAGGGGGTTCCGGGTACATCCGCACGCGCGTCCTTCGCTCGCTGCTCGACGAAGAACGGCGCCTCATCGCGAACGGCCGAGGGCCGGCGGTCGCGATATCGGGAGCCAACTACCAGTTCAGGCTCGAAGGCGTCAACGAGGAGGGGCTCACGGTCGTGAGCCTGCGACCGCGCCGGAAGGATCGTTCACTCATCAACGGTCGGATGTTCCTCACGACCCTCGACGGCGACCTGGTGCGCATCGAGGGGCGGCTCGCCAGGAATCCGTCCTTCTGGATCACCCGCGTGCAGGTCGTGCGATTGTATCGACGCATCGACGGCGTCCTGATGCCCGTGTCGCTCGACACGACCGCACAACTGCGACTGCTGGGATCGTCATCGCTTCGCATGACCTACCGCTACTCGCACATCGACGAGCGCCCCGTCAGCGACGGAAGCTGACGGGCTCGCCTTCCCGCCTTGACGCCGGTGCCGCGCCGCGATCGCAGCGCACGGCTCAGAACCGCGTGCCGATGCGAAAGGCGTAGCTGACCAGCGTTCCCTTCTCCACCTCCGCCGACAGCACGAACGCCCGCCAACGATACGAGAGCCCCGCGTAGGCGAGCGAACCCGCGGCAGTCGCCGGGTCCAGGTCGACATCCTCCGCCCGTTCGACCGCCAGCGACGCGGTTGTCGCCACACCGGCGTATGGCGACAGCGCGCCCAGCGCCCGACTGACGGACACGTCGATACTGGCGTTGCCGGCCCACACCTCCGACGGCCCCAGGAGTGACGTGATGCTCGGCCTGATCGAGACGGACACCGGCCGGTCGGCGCCCTGCCTCACCAGAGCAATCTTGGTGTCGGCGCCAACCAGCCCGTAGTTCGACCCGGGGCTGAGTCCGCCCCACGCGCCCACGTCGACCCGATCGGTCACTCCGAACCTGGCGACGACTCGCGGGAACGAGATGGATCCTCCCAGATAGTGGTCCGCCGCGGGATGCGACATGGTGTTGTTCCACGCCCCCTTCGAATCGTCGATGCGCGTGCTCGTGAACTGCATGCTGATGTCGACGTTGCCCATGCCGAGCGTCGCCGTATCGCCGAGCTGACGGAACCGCAGGATCGAGCCGAGTTCGGCGGTGAACTCCTCGAACTGCTCCTTCGTGAGCTCGGGATGCAGGTCGAAAAAGCAGCTACTGTAGGCGTCGCTGACGTGCAGGTGCGGAGCCGCGCCGGCGTTGCCTGCATACTGGGCGCTGGCGGGTGCGGCGGCGAGCGTCGCCACGAGCGTCAAGGTGCTGGTTGCTGTCGAGAAGCGTCTCATGAGACCTCCATGGCCATACGGCCGTCGAGGGCAAGTTACGAGACGTTCCGCGCTGTACTCTTGCCCAGAGGCGACAGCGCCTTGACATTCGGCGACAATTCGCGCCGGCGCCGCTAGACGGCGGCGGCCTGACGGCGGTACTCGGACGGCGTTTGACCGGACCAGCGCTTGAACGCGCGATTGAACGAGCTCTGCTCGGCGAATCCGAGCAGATACGCGACCTCCGTACCGGCAACGTCCCCGTGCGCCAGGTAGGATTTCGCCGCCCGAAAGCGCAGCGCGTCCAGCAGGTCGTTGAAGACGACGCCCTGATTCCTGAGGCGTCGCTGCAGGGTCCGTGGGCTCATCGCCAGTTGCCTGGCGACCGATTCGAGAGTCGGGCTGCCTCCGCGCAGCTCAGCCTCGATCGCTTCACGCGTGCGGCCGACGGTGTCGGCAGGGCTGGGCAGTTGGTCCAGCAGCATCCTGGCATGGGTGTCGAGGATGGAGAACATGTCGGGATGACTGCCGGTGCTCGGCGTGTCCCAGACGTCCCGGGCGATCACCATCTGGCAGGTGGCCGCCCCGAACCCGACCGGGCACTCGAAGATGCGCTCGTGCTCGCTGGTGTCCGCCGGCCGAGGGTGGCTGAACTCCACCCGCAGCAACCGGTACGGCTGGTTGGTGGCGATGCGCGTGCGCAGGAAGACGGCGGCCAGGGTGTACTCCGCATAGGGCCGCGTGATCGTGGCGGGACGCGATGGCGCCTCGACGGCGAAGGTGACATGGCGGTCGCCCACCGCGTACGGCAGGCGGACCACCCTGTTGATGAGCGGAAAATAGTCGGAGACCTTGGCGAGCGCCGCGCCGATGGTCGGCGCGCTCGACGCCAGGAAATCGATGATGCGGTAGGCTCCAAACGGCAGCACCTCGACCGCGTGGAGGGCCAGGTTGGGGTCGGCGGACAACTCGTAGGCCGTCCGCCACAGCGCCTCGACCTGCTCGACGGGAATCCGGGAGTCCGGGTCCTGGAGGGTGACCGGGTCGAGCTGCGCGGCTTCGAGGATCTGACTCGTGTCGAGGCCCATTCGGGCGCATGCATCGAGCAGGGCCCGGCTGGACACGCTGAGGACTGAACCGCCCACCGACCGAATCTTATCCGGCGGGAAGGGCGCTTCTCAATTCATCGTGCCGCGCCGCGGCGTGCGCACGGCGCGGCGACGACAGTCGTCCGCCCGATCTCGAGGGAGGCTGGCGTCCCCAATGCCCGCCAGTTGCAACCAGATCGCCGACTGGCTGAGCTTGCTGGACGGCTTTCGCCGAGCTTCGTGCGCTGATAGATCGCCGTTTACCTGCGCGGAGGGCCTGGTCGCGCCGTAAGCCGGTGTTCCCGGTCAACGCAACCGCGGGTACCGATAGGAGCCCGATGTGCGAATCTCCACGACATCGGTCACCGTACCCGTGTCGTCGACAATGAACTGATAAAAAAGTCCCTGACCTTCAAACAGCGTCTGGGATTGCGGCACCAGCTGCCGCGTCTCGACCGCGTCGAGGAGGCCGACGCCGGGGGCACCAACGCCGGGGACACCGACGAATGTGGCGATCAATTGGGCGCCTGAAAGCGACACCTGAACGGTCCGCTTGGTTTCCTGGTAGAGCCCGCTGTACACGCCGACGTACCGTGCCAGCACGTCGGGCGCAACGGATACGGCCCGATTCGCGGCGTCCGAGAAGCTGCCGATCCAGTGCACGCTGCTGCGTTCGCAGACCGACTCGAGCATGTCTGTATCGGCGGCCAGCGCCATATTGGCCGTGAAGCTCCAGGGCTTTGCGTACGTAGCCGGATCGGTGAAGGTGACCTCGACCCGCAGGTGGCCGACGTCCACGCGCCGGTATCGCTCCCTCACACGCAGCGCCTCGGAATGCGGCAGCCCGCGCTGGCTCAGCCACGTCTTGTCGTTGAATCCGGCGCTGTCCACGATCAGCGTATCGCCGTCCCACCGCCCCACCGAGTATCCCATCCAGCTTGGAGCGGGGTTGGTCTCCAGCTCGCGGCCGTCCATGAAGATCACGCGATAGGTGAGATCGTCGTTCAGGATCGCGAGAGCGGTTGGCGTCTGGAGGAGGCGCTTCCACCCGGCAAATCTGTCAGCCTCAGGCCCGCTCGGCAGGCACTGATAGGAGGGACGGGCCCTGTAGTAGTCGTGCTGACGCTGACGGGCGAGGTCGATCACCCACGGCTCCGCATTGGCGGGATCGAAGGGGGGGACGGAAACCGTCCCGTTCCACACGCCCGTCAAATCGGGCTTCCCGTCGGGCCCGCGCGGGGCCGGTGCGGTGAGGTTAGGCGTGCCGTCGGGACTGCGCGGAATGCCAGGGGTCGGCCGATCCAGCCACTGGGCCACGGCCGGCATCGTCCCCGCCATCAGCATGAGCGCCGCGACAAACAACCTCATTACAGGCCCTCCGATTTCGTGCGTAGGTCGCCGCCGCCGCTCGACGGCCAGATGGTAGCACGCACAACAGGGACGTTTGGTTCGGGCCGCGCAGTGAACCTCGCCACAGCGAAGCTCGAAGGGCGCGCCGAACCTGAACACGAACCGAGAACGAAGAACCGAGAAGTGTGAATGACGATGGAGGGTTGGCGTCCCTGATGCCGGTCAGTTGGAACCAAATCGTTGAATGGATGGGGTTGTTGGAGGGCCTTCGCCGGGCTTCATAACGCCCTGAGGAGCCCCGGTTCACTTGGGTAGAGGGCCAGGTCGCGCGGTAAATCGATGTGTGAAATCCGAGTCCACCGCGAGAGCTTCGTTGATCCCCAGTTTCTCCATCACTACGAAGCTCAGGCAGTCCACGAAGCTGTACGTCTGGTCCTGGTGCCGCTTGAAGTAGGCGAATGCCGCGCGCTCTTCGTCGGGGCTCGCCCAATGGATACGCGCCAACTTCTGGGCGTAGAGTTGCTCGCCGATCCGAGTGGCTTCGTCGTGGCCGATCTTCAGCGTGAGCGTGATTGTCTCGGCAATCACGTGATTGGTCGTCAGCAGATGGTCGGCAAGCCGGAGATTCCTGAACGTGCGAAAGACTTCGACGACGCGCGCATGGTGCGCATCCTTCTTTGAAACGAGCGCGAACAGGAATCCGGTGTCGAGGAAGGTCACGCCTTCGGCGCGCCGTAGAGGTACTGATCGTGATGCTCGGCCATATCCGCAGGCGCATCATCGATGAAGCCGATCAGCGCCTCCGCTGCTTTCCATCCGGTCGGATCCTCAGCGTCGCTGGAGGCGGCCGCCGGGATCACGATTTCGACCTCCGTATGCTCTTCGAGCTGGATCGGCTCGCGAGGCTTGAACACGCCGTTCTCGTAGATCGCCTTCACGGTCATCAGCTTGGCCTCAACGACATTGTAGCGCGGTGTGGGGTCGGGCGAGGCGGGAAGTCATCGGGCGAAGCCTGACCAGCGTTCTCGTTCGATAATTCCCAGTGCGCGGGTGTGACTTCTACCCGCAAATACCGTTTGAAGTCCGCCATATGTTCTCGAACATCTGCGAGCAGCGCGTCTCCTGCCAGGCCGCGGCGCCAGGTGCGCCGGTCTATCGTGCCGAGCACGACGAACACGGGCACCTTGCCCCCATCGGAGATACCGGCCGCGACGATGACGTGTTCCAATTCAGCTCGATCGACGACGAGCGTCTCGCACAACGGGCAGAGGCGGCACGTCTTGTTCAGAAGAATCAGCCTCGGGCCATCGAGGTGATCGATATGAACAACCAGCGGAAGTGTGCGGACCCGCGTTTGCGCGGCGCAACTCGGACACTTAGTGAACCGCTCGCCACTGTACGGATTCAGAACGAGTACCGGGCCGGCAACGCGCCGAGTCGACGCGACGAGACGTGATGATGCGTCGGTATGCGGAACCCTTGTGGAGTCGGGCTACATTATCGCAAAGATGAAGGGCAGCGCCGCTTCTACGTAGCGGCGACATCCGGTGTAAGTCGGATTGCCGTTTCGACTTGCTGACTAAGAGCCGCCGGCCCAGAAGTGAGGGATTCCGGAAGCTTCGTCACGGCATACGGATTCGAAAGCAAACGCCACCACCATGCGCTCTTTTCCGTGGTCGGTACATCCATAAAGAGGAGGATGCCCGACACGCGGGTCCACTGCTCGAAGAAGGTTTCAATCTGAGGCGGCAGATCGCGAAACGCCGCCGGTACACCCGACACGTCGACTGCCAGAAGAAACGGGTAACCCGGTTGGCCCTGGGGACGATCGGCCTTCTTCATCACCGGATTGATATACGCAATAGGGGAACGCCGAACAGGACGCGCACTTGACCAGGTGCCTGCATTGACTCGGGTCCGGCGAGAAATACCTCAAAGACTATTTGACGAAGCACGTCGCGCGGCCACCACGCGGGGGCCGCGTCGAACCCAACGAAATCGTTGAAGATGCTCTCGCCGGCTATCTGGAAGAGGTGGCGGCGGTACACAAGGAGCTCGACAGTCGGTATGACGACCTCAAGAGTGGTCGCGTCACACCTATCGACGGCGAGGAGGCTTTCAGGCAACTCCGCGAAAGAAGTAAGCGCCGGCGTCCAGGCGGATGAGCGGCTACTCCCTTCAGCCGGGTGATCCGGAATACCCGATAAACCTGCTTGCCGCCTGTTGGTCTCCGATCCACGAGGACCATTCGGGGGCAAGGCCGCACTCACGGTGGGTCAAGCTCAATCAGTCTGGTAATCCAACTGTCAAAATGGGGGCAGTCGTTGCGCAGCCGCGGCAATCCGATTTGCTTCACGATCAACGGCCCGGCTACCGCCTTGGTGTACTCAGGGATGACCTCCAGGATTCTCTTGGAAGGAGCGCTCGTCTTGCCGTCGTCGATATCCTCTGGTCCTGCGAATTGCTGACGAATTACGTCTAGCCGATGCACAGCCCCGGTCTCTGCTGGGAAAGCGACGAGTAGCTTGGCTGGCTCGCAAAATACGAACGTCTCGAATTCGTGAAGTTGAATATAGGGAACAAGACAGCGTGCGACGGCATTGCCAAGCTCCCGAATGATGTCATCAACGAGGTGTCGTTCGAGGCATTCGGCACGCTGAATGGGCACCGCAATTCGGCCACACTCCGCATAACCGGGAAAATCGCCAGGCAGCGCGTACAGGTCGACCATCGTTGTGAACCTGGCGTCCGCATCTTGGTCCTGTTTCATCCACAGGACCAGGTCTCTCTGAAGCTTCTGGTAGCTGTCCCACCCGCCGCGATGGGTGCGGCCATGCTTGCGCCCGGTGGTTATCCGGTGTGCGTCGGTGAAGGTGTTGTGAGCTCCGAGCTCTGGGGCCAGTACTTCATTCACGAAGGTCTCTTCGGTCTGACCTTCGACGACGATATGAAGCCGAATCAGTGTGATGGCCTCCCACCGAGAACGTTCTTCTCCCAGAGCTCGGAAAGCGTGTAGTCCTTCAGCCAATCTGCGAATTCGTCCGGACCCAAACGCCGAAGACGCGACTCCTGTTCCGAACGTTCTGTCACCACTATGTGTTGCGGCTCAAAGCGGTCAACCAGCGAGACCGATTGCGTCGCAACGATCACTTGGACCTGAGTCGCCGCGCTCTTGACAAGGCCCGCTAGCACCTCAATCGCATACGGGTGGAGTCCCAACTCAGGTTCATCGAGAATGAGTACGTCTGGCAGATCCCGTTCTGGCTGAAGAAGCAGGGACACGAGCGCCATCGCCCGCAGCATTCCGTCGGCAGCTTGCGAGGCGTTGAAAATGCGATCTGTTCCCCGCTCACGCCAACGCAGCAGAATATGGCCATACTCCGGCTGGAGTTCAAAAGTCGCGAAGAACGGAAGAATCAGGCGGATTGTCTCGACGATCCGTTGGTAGTACTTCGGCTCAACATTCTGTAGACGATGCAGAAACGCCGCAAGATTCCCAGCGTCTTCCTTCAGGCGTCTGCCGTCGTCCACGTCCCACTTCGTGCGAATACGCGCGCCGGAAGATGTGTCGTGGAACTGATGAACGATAATCCGTCGCAGCATCGATAGGATCGTCGACGCGGTCACATTGCCTTCTTCCGCTTTCGAGATCAGCTGGGGCTCTTTGTGTCCCGCGCCGAGTCCTGGCACCTGACGGTCATCATGATCCGGGCGCCTGAAACGGAACCATTCGTCTGCGAACACAAGCGTGTCGCCTGCAGCATGGAACAACCTAAAGCTGTACTCGTTGACGCCCGCATCGGTCGTCAGCCGCAGATGTGCCTCCATCTCGCGTGCCGGAACCGATCCCTGGTGGAGAATCGCACTCGCCCCACCTTGCTTCGCAACGAACGTCTGGAGCTGACCAGGCGGCACTAGGGCCCACGACAGCATCCTGAAGAAGGAAATGAAATTGCTCTTGCCGGCACCGTTCGGCCCGATGAGCACGCTTAATGGTCCCGGCTCGAAGTCACGGAGATCGCGAATGGTCTTGAAGCCGCACAACGTCAGCCGAGACAGCCTAGGCCTCATGACAGGTAAGGTACTACGAATTCCAACGGAGTCGCGCAAGCAGTATCCAGGCCCCGCTGACCCTGCCGGGTGCGCTTTTCACGGCGTGGCACTGCGACCAATCGAGCGAAGCCATCGGTCTGCTACGTCCCGGCACGGTGGATCTCATTCTCGTGCTATCTCCCCATTACGATAGAGCTTCAGTCCTATGTCATTCAGGCTGGCGATTCGTCGGCACCAAGCGCGCCAGGCATCCCGAACACGATTCTCCAGAGCCACTGCGATCGCCTCGGACGCCTCTCGCGAAGCCGACCGGTTGGCGCAGAACACGGCGTAGTGCTCACGTTCGAAGCATCGAGAGTGGGCTTGATCCGGTTTCGTGGACATCTTCCGAAAGGCGGCTACGATGTCCCGAATGGCCGAGACGAAGCGCCGGCGCCCCCGCCGGCAATTTGATGAGGAGTTCCGCAGCCAGGCGGTCCGGCTGGTCCTGGATGACGGCAAGACCATCGCCACGGTGGCGCGCGATCTGGATCTGACACCGTCGGCGCTGCGGACGTGGGTGCTGCAGGCCCGGGCGGATCGCACGAAGGGGCGCACCGGGCTCACGACGGCGGAGCGCGAGGAGCTCGCCCGACTGCGGAAGGAGAATCGCGAGCTCCGGACCGAGCGAGAAATCGTCAATTACCCCTGATCTACCCGTCAAAATAATTTGGCGTCCCCACCGGGATTCGAACCCGGGTTTCAGCCTTGAAAGGGCCGCGTCCTAGGCCTCTGGACGATGGGGACGGCGAATCATCATTGTGACATACGCCGCACGCAGGCCTGAAGCGCTCGGATCACGACCTTCGTCATGGTGCCCGCCGGAAATCGTGGAAGCGATCGCAGCCGGTCGTGGCAATCGTCAGCGGCCACGGCGGCATGACACAGTCGGAAGACCCGGGAGTACCGCCTACCAGTAGCCGATCATGCGTCCGGCCGTCACGGCGGTCAGCCAACTGGCCAGCGAGATCCCACCCAGGACCGCCAACTGGCGGCGCTCGCCGCGGGTCAACTCCCGCTCCCCCGCCGCGCGCCAGGCCGGCAACCGGCTGATGATGGCAACGTTCACGGCGCCGACGAGAATCGCCGGGAACTTGATCAGCAGAAACGGATTTCCCACGTACTCGGTCGCGTTGGTGCAGATCATGGTCGCGCCGGTGGCCGCCGCGAGGGCAAACCCCGCCTGCGCCAGCGGCACGCTGACGCTCGCGAGCGCCTCGATCGGCACCCGCCGCGTGACACCCAGCAGGCGCAGGTCGAGAACCAGCACCGACCCGAAGAGCGTCGACACGCCGAGAATGTGGAACAGGTTGAGGAACGCGTAGGTCCAGACGCCGGACCCGCGCACCAACACTCCGAGCATGGATGCTTCCATCCACGCCAGGAGATCAGCCATCAGTGAGGTCTGGATCCGACCCGGAATCCGGGACCCGGAACCCCGGATCCCGAATCCCACATCGTGCGCGAGACGCGCTCAGTGCCGATCGCCGTACACCGGGAACGTACGGTTGTTCCACTGCACCGACTCGGTCTTCATCTCGAACCGGCCGGCAGTCGTGTTCCGATGTCCCTTCACCGTCACGGCCGCGCCGAGCGGAATGAGCCCTTCCTTCAGCCCCGCGCCGGCCGTACGCGCCGGCGGCGCCATCGTGATGTCCCAGACCTGTCCGTCCGACGTCTTGATCTTCATCGTGGCATGCGGGCCGGCCAGACTCACCGGCGCGGCCAGCGTACCCGTCAACGTCGTCTCCTCCTGGGCCTGCCCGCCCCACCCGTGGTGGGCTGCGGCGGGAGCGGCGAGGAGCGCAACCAGCCCGAAGGCGACGACAAGAGCCACACTGGGGTGCTTCAGCATCGAGGTGCCTCCCTTATGTCCGACCAATTCTAGCCGAATTCTGTGAGAGGCCGCCGCTCCCTCGTCGCGTACCCCCTGAGACGTCTGTAAGTAACCGCCGCTTCGGCGGTTATCGTGACCACCCCCCTTGTAAGAGACGATTCGCACTGCTGGCCCCGCCCCCCCTTTCCTATGCACCGCCGGCGCCCGCGGGAAGGCAAAAACGTCCTACAATCGACTGCTCGACGAGATTGCCCGCGACACCGATACGGAGCGTCCGACTGCGTGAATCGCCCGGACGTTCGCGGGCCGACAGGCCACACGTTCGCTGGAGGATTGTTCGTATGCGCGTGAATCGACCGCTCAGAGTGCTGCTCGGACTCGCCGCGTCCACGCTCCTCGTCTCGTGGATCTTCACCGTCTCGCACGCGCAGCAGCGTGCCGCCGTCGAGATCGACAACGACGACATCGGCGGCGTCGTCACCGGACCGAACGGTCCGGAGGCGGGCGTCTGGGTGATCGCCGAAACCCGCGACTTCCAGTCGCGCTTCATCAAGAGCGTCGTCACCGACGACCAGGGGCGCTACGTCGTCCCGGACCTGCCGAAGGCGAACTACAAGGTCTGGGCGCGCGGCTACGGCCTCGTCGACAGCGACAAGTCGGACGCGGCGCCGGGACGTATCGTCAACATCACGGCGAAGGTGGCGCCAACGCCCGCGGAAGCCGCGCACTACTACCCCGCCATCTACTGGTTCTCGATGCTGAAGATTCCCGACGCCAGCCAGTTCGACGGCAAACAGATTCCCGCCGGGATCACCCAGCAGCGCTGGCTGAACCAGATGAAGAACAACGGCTGCGTCGGCTGCCACCAGCTCGGCCACCTCGCGACGCGAACGTTCCCGGAGCCGTTTGCGGGCCTCCCCTCGCGGGACGCGTGGATCCGGCGCGTGCAGTCGGGGCAGAGCGGCGCCCAGATGATGGGCCAGCTCTCCCAGCTCGGCCCGCTGGCCGTTCAGAACTTCGCCGACTGGACCGACCGCATCAAGACGGGCGAGCTGCCGTTTGCCACGCCGTCGCGCCCGCAGGGCGTCGAGCGCAACGTGGTCGTCACGCTGCGCGACTGGTACTACGAAGACAAGTACCTCCATGATCTGATCTCGAGCGACCGGCGCTACCCCACGGTCAACGCCAACGGACTGCTCTACGGGTCGCCCGAGTACGCCGGAGACGAGATTCCGATGCTCGATCCGATCAAGAACACCTGGACGACCTTCCGCCCGCCGGTCAGCGAGGACGCGCCGCTCGCGCTCGGGCCGGGCCACGCGGCCGGCCTCGACGCGGCGCAGCCGTCGGCCTTCTGGGGCAGCCGCCGGATCTGGGACACCCACATCAACAATCACAACTCGATGCTCGACCGGCAGGGGCGCGTCTGGATGACCGCGTCGGACCGCACGCCGGACAATCCGCCGTACTGCAAGCAGGGGTCGGATCACCCATCGGCCCGGGCGTTCCCGATGGAGCGCAGCGTGCGCCAGGCGGCGCTCTTCGATCCGAAGACGAAGAAGTATACGTACCTCGACCTCTGCTTCGGCACGCATCATCCGCAGTTCGGCTACGACGCCAACGACACCGTCTGGTTCAGCGGCGGCGGCGAGGTGCTCGGCTGGATCAACACGAAGCTGTACGACCAGACCGGCGACATCGTGAAGGCGCAGGGATGGACGCCGTTCGTCCTCGATACCAACGGCAACGGCAGGCGCGACGCCTACGTCGGCCCGAAGGACCCGGTGGATCCCACCAAGGACAAGAGGGTCGAGGCCGGCTTTTACGCCGTCATGCCGAACCCTGCGGACGGATCCATCTGGGGCACCTACCGGGGCGAGCCGAGCGCGGTCGTGCGTGTGATGCCGGGATCGAACCCGCCCGACACGGCCATCACCGAAATCTACAACGTGCCGGCTCCCGGCTTCGGACCGCGCGGCGGCGACATCGACCGCAACGGCGTCGTCTGGGTGTCGCTGGCGAGCGGCCACTTCGGGAGCTTCGATCGCCGCAAGTGCAAGGAGCCGCTGAACGGACCGAAGGCGACCGGCGACCACTGCCCCGAGGGGTGGGCCTTCCACAAGTTCCCGGGTCCCGGTTTCCGGGGCATCGGCGACAACAGCGCCGAGTCGAGCTACTACTCGTGGGTGGACCAGCACAACACGCTCGGTCTGGGCGAGAACGTGCCAATCGCCACGGGAAACCTGAACGACGGCTTCATCGCCTTCCGCAACGGCCAGATGGTCGTGCTGCGCGTGCCGTATCCGATCGGCTTCTACGCCAAGGGGCTCGACGGCCGCATCGACGACCCGAAGGGGGGCTGGAAGGGACGGGGGCTCTGGGCCTCCAACGGCGACCGCACGCCGTGGATGATTGAAGGGGGCAAGGGATCCAAGCCATTCGCCGCGCACTTCCAGGTGCGCCCGAACCCGCTGGCGAAATAGCGCAATTTGCGAAGTCTACGGATCCTCGAATGCAGGACAGAACCGGGGCCTCGCGGCCCCGGTTCTCTCGTACGACGAATCCATCAATCGTCGCTTCGCCGGCGCTTCAATGCCGCGGGTTCCAGTGCTCCGCGACGTGCGCCGCCACGCGGTCGCGCCGCTCGAATGTCTTCACGAGCACGATGCCCGCGAGAAACCCGCCCAGGTGCGCCCAGAACGCCACGCCGCCGGTTTGCGCGGAGACGACGCTCGTGACGCCGCCGGCAAACTGCAGAAGGGCCCAGTAGACGAGCATCATCCAGGCGGGAAGCGCCATCGACTGCATGAAGAACCCGAGCGGGACCATCGTGTAGACGCGGACGCGCGGGAAGAGCACGAGGTAGGCGCCCATCACGCCGCTGATCGCCCCCGAGGCGCCGACCATCGGCACCTCGGACGAGGGCCCGGAGGCCACCTGCGCGAGCGCCGCCGCCAGCCCGGTCAGCAGGTAGAACGCGACGAAGCGCGGCCGCGTCATCGAATCCTCGATGTTGTTCCCGAACAGCCACAGGAACCACATGTTGCCGAGCAGGTGCATCCACGAGCCGTGGAGGAACATCGAGGTAAGGACGTTGGAGATCTGCCGTCCCGGGTCGGTCAGGCACGCGAGCCCCTCGCCCATCGGGTACGGCGTGCCGGGCGCGAGCGACAGCGTCAGCTCGCCCGGGATGAGACCCAGCTCGCAGACCGACTCGGCCAGCGTCAGCGCGCTGCCGGCGCCCTGCACGACGAGCCACGCCAGCGTGGTCACAGCGATCAGCGCGATTGTGACGTAGGGGGTGCGCTGGGTCTGGTTCTCGTCGTGGTACGGAATCACGGCCCTTCGATCATCTCACGATCCTCCCTGCGCGGATGACAACCATCTGAGTCACAACGACTTACCGGGTGGCCCCTTGCCGACTCGAGCGGCTGCCGCCTGCCTGGTCCTGCACGCCCCTGCGCACCATCGCCGCCCGGCTCCTCTTCAGTCTCCGGGGCCTGCCGGCGCGGGGCGCGCAAAGGTGGCTTGAGTGCGCCTGACTCTGCCGGTATGCTCAGGCGGCCGGAGGATCACATGCTGGATGCGCTAAGAGGACTGACGGGCGGCAAGTCGCAGAAGCAGGCCGAGGAATTCCAGGCCCTCATCGCCGCCGCCAAGGAAGAGCGCAGCGCGCTCAACACGATGCTGACGCAGATCACGATGCGCAGCTCGCGTCTGGCCCAGATCGGGAAGACGCTGGGCGAAGTCGACGACAAGACCACCTCGACCGCGGGGCGGATCGCGGACGTCGACAAGCGTGTCGCGGGTCTCGAGGAGCGCGTTCGCTCGTTTACCGAGATCGACGCGCGCATCCAGGCGCTGCTCAAGGCGGCCAAGGACGCCCAGGACGCGGCCGAGGCGCTCGTCGCGCCCGACGGTGAGATCCAGAAGCAGCGGCAGTCGATCCAGCAGCTCTCGTCGCAGGCGCTCGAGGCGCAGGCGGCGGCCGCCGCACTCAAGAAGGAGCAGGCGACGCTCGAGGAGTTCCGAACCGATCTCCGGCAGACGCAGGGCGAGATCGAGAGCACCCTGAAGCAGGCCGCTGCCGTCCGCGGCGAGCTCGACCAGGTCCGGGGCACCGCCGGACAGCTCGCGCAGGAGTACGCGCGGCTGCGCGACACCTCCAAGGAGGCGCGCGAGGACTCGCGCGCCGCGGCCGAGACCGTCAAGGACGTCGAGAAGAAGCTCGGGCCGCTGATGCAGCTGCAGGAGTTGAGCAAGACGACCGAGGAGAAGCTCGCCGGGCTCAACGCTCTCGCCGAGCACGTCGCCCAGAAGGCGAAGGCGCTCGAGGGCCAGAAGCACACCGTCGAACGCGCCGTCGTCGAAGCCAACCGCCTGAACGAAATGGTCTGGAACATGGACGTCCAGATCAACAAGCTCAACGAGGCGCTCAAGGAGGCGCACAAGAGCGAGGAGACGGTCTCCCGGGTCGAGGCGCTGGTCCATCAGACCAACGTGTCGGTCGAGGCGGTCACCCGCGCGCGCGACGATCTCGCGCGGCTGTCGGTCCGGTTCGAGAAGGAAGGGCGCGTCCTCATGGACAGCCTGCGGGGATCCCTCGATCGCCTGGCGCTCGAGAAGAAGGACATCGACGCCATCGACTCGCGCCTGCGTGCCCTCCAGGTGGCTGCCGGCGAGGGAGAAGCGCGGATGGACGCGCTCTCCGCCAAGGAGCGCAGCCTCGCCCAGCTCCACCAGAAGATCGACGTGCTCAGCAAGGACTTCCAGACCCTCACCGCGCAGGCCGACGATCTGGCGAAGAAGCAGGCCTCGCTCGAGTCGCTGCACGAGCGCCTCGACCAGGTCGACGAACTCGCCAAGCGCACGGCGCTCCAGCACGACTCGCTGCTGCGCGGACGGCAGGACCTGGACGCGCTGCGCCAGCAGATCCACGAGTTCCACAAGGCCTACGCCGACATCTCGCAGCTCCGGGACACGCTGGCCGCCGACCGCACGGCGCTCGAGGCCTTCGGCGAGCGCATGACATCGTTCATGGCGCGCACGCCGCAGCTCGACGCGACCCTCAACGCGATCAACGCGAAGCTGGGACTCGTCGAGGAGGGCGTGAGGCAGACCACGCGGCTCGGAGAGATCACCAGCCAGCTCGACGCGCAGACCGCTCAGGCCTCCTCGCGCGTTCAGTTCGTCGAGAAGCTCCAGTCGCGCATCGACGCGCTGCACACCCTCGCCGGCGACGTCGACGGGAAGCTCGCCGAGCAGCTCGCCCGCCGCAGCGAGCTGGAGACGCTCAAGAGCCAGTGCGACGCCGTCCTCGTCCAGACGCTCGACGCGCAGCAGAAGATCGAGGCCGTGGTCGAGCGCCAGAAGAAGCTGCTTCCGCTCGCCACCAGACTCGCCTCGCTCGAGGAACAGCTCGAGCGGATCCATGCACGCGTGAAGGACGTGAAGCGCGACGAGGCGACGGTCCGCGAACAGGACGCGCGCCTCACCGAGACGCTCGAGACGAGCCGGACGCTCGCCGCCGAGGCGAACGAGCGCATGAAGCAGGCCGAGGCGCTCAACGACGAGCTCGCCCGCGCCGCGGTGATCAAGGAAGAGCTCATCGGCGAGCTCGCCCGCATCCAGACGCACCAGCGCGAAGCGGTCGCGCAGGTCGCCGCCACCGAGGATCAGCTCAAGCGGACCGAGACGCTCCTCAAGCAGCTCGAGCAGCGGCGGACGCAAGTGGCCTTCTCCGAGAAGAAGGTCGCCGGCGTCGAGGCCAAGGTCACCGAGCTGCTGCAGAAGGCCGCCGGGCTCGATCAGTTGATCAAGAGCATCGCCGAGCGCGAAACCGTCGTCGCCGCCGTCAAGGCGCAGGTCGAGGCCGTGCACGAGATCGGCGCGCGCGGCAAGGCCGACCTGCAGTTCGTGGCCGGGCATCGCGAGGAGGTCTCCGCGGTCAGGAAGCAGATCCAGGAGATGCTGGTGACCGCCACCGAAACCGAGGAGAAGATCGCCGCCATCGAGGCGCGGCGGCAGATGGTCGACGAGGTGCAGGCGAAGACGAACCTGATCTCGAACCTGCTCGAGGACGTCAGCGTGAACCTCGAGGCGCTCAACGAGCAGAAGACGATGATCGACCATCTCACCGAGCAGCTCGCGCGGATCGACTTCACGATGCAGGAGGCGCAGACGGCGCTGCAGACGCTCAAGCAGGAGCGCGAGCTCGCCGAGCGTCTCGAGAAGAGCATCAAGCAGCTGCGCATGAAGACGGCGAAGGCCGAGCTGCCGCGGAAGGCCGCGACGGCGTAGACCACGATGATGCGGGTCCGGCGGCTCGTCCTCGTCGGCGTCATCCTCGCGGGCGGCTGGGCGGCCACCGGCGCCGCGCAGTCGCCGCACCCCTTCGGCATTCCGACCGCTGAGGCGCCAAACCCCGCCGAGCGGATCGAGACGGTCCCCGGACTGCGCGCGCAGGGGTGGTCCGGGCAGGGCCGGTCCGAGGTGCTCGCGCGTCACGGCGTGGTGGCAACGAGCGACCCGCTGGCTGCGCAGGCGGGTCTCGAGATCCTGCAAAAGGGCGGCAACGCCATCGACGCGGCCGTGGCCGCCGGCGCCGTCCTCGACGTCACCTCCCAGAACGACACCGGCATCGGCGGGGATCTGTTCGCGCTCGTCTGGTCCGCCCGGGACAGGAAGTTGTACGGCCTGGCGGCCGCCGGCTGGGCGCCGGCGGGATGGACGCCGCAGTTCTTCCGCGAACGGCTCGGCGCCGGATCCGTTCCGGGGCGCGGGGTGAACGCCGCGACGGTTCCCGGCGCCATCGCCGGCTACGACGCGCTGCTCACGCGCTTCGGCACGCTGACCTTCAAGGAGACCTTCGACCGCGCCGCTCGCCTCGCCGACCAGGGCTGGGCGCTCGCCGAGCGCCGCCACGACGACGTGCTCGGGGCCGTCGGCACGCTCCGAGCCGACCCCGAATCCGCCGAGGCGTTTCTCGTCGAGGGGCAGGCGCCGCGCCTCTACAGCATCATCCGCAATCCGCCTCTCGCGGCGGCACTGCGGCTGATGCAGCAGCAGGGGCGCCACGCCTTCTACCGCGGCGAGATCGCCGCGGCGATCGTCGAGAAGGTCCAGAGGCACGGCGGCGTCATGACGCGCGCCGACCTGGCGGAGTTCGAGCCGGAATGGGTCGAACCGATCTCGACGACCTATCACGGCTACGACGTCTTCGAGCTGCCGCCGCCAGGCCAGGGGATGGCGGCGCTCGAGATGCTCAACATCCTCGAGGTGTGCGTCCCGCGGCTCGGGTTCGACCTCGGGCGGCTCGGGCACACCAGCCCGATGTACTGGCACCTGCTCGTCGAGGCGAAGAAGCTCGCCTACGCGGACCTGTACGCCTACAACGCCGACCCGCGCTTCTCACAGGTGCCGGCGGCGCGGCTCCTGTCGAAGGAGCACGCGGCGACGCTCTGCGGCCGGATCGACCCGAACGCCGCCTCCCCGCCCGGCGCGGCGGCGCGGACCGACGGGGGCACGATCTACCTGGCCACGGCGGACCGCTGGGGCAACATGGTGTCGCTCATTCACAGCGTCTACAGCGTGTACGGCAGCGGCATGACGGTGGGGCGCTACGGCTTCGTCCTCCACAACCGCGGCGCGGGCTTCTCCCTCGACCCGCGCAGCCCGAACCTCGTCGCGCCGCACAAGCGGCCGTTCCACACGATCATCGCCGGCTTCGTCATGAAGGACGGCCTGCCGCTGATGGCCTTCGGCAACATGGGCGGCAGCGTCCAGCCGGAGACGCACGCGCAGCACATGATCAACCTCGTCGATCTCGGCATGAACGTGCAGATGACGAGCGACGCGGCGCGCTTCACGCACAGCCAGGGATCGAACCTCCTGTCGCTCGAGGCGAGTCTCTTCGGTCTGGTGGGAACGGCGCTCCGCGCCAAGGGGCACACGGTGCAGCCGGTCGACGGCGGCGCCGTCGGCGGCTATCAGGGGATCCTGTTCACGCGCGACCCGCGCCTGCCCGAGCCGACCCTCGACCGGCGCAGCATCACCGACGACCTGCCCGTCAACGGCATCTACCGGGCCGGATCCGACCACCGCAAGGACGGACAGGCCGTCGGCTGGTAGCGGATTCGCCTACCACCTACCGCCTACCGGCTACCGGCTACAGGCTACCGGCTAGAACCTACGGCCTCACTCTGACGTACTTCCTCAGCTGCTTCGGCCGGGGCTCTCCGCCGTAGATGTTGCCGTCGCGGTCCACCGCGACGAACTCGGCGCCGTTGCCCGCCGTGTCGCGCGGGTCGGCCCACGGGAACAGGATGAATTCGTTCACCCCGCCGGTGCGGGCCTCGCCGATCCGAATCCCCATGTCCCATCCCGGATTCTGCACGTCGTCGGACTCCGAGTCGGCAACGAGGATCCGGCCGCGATCGTCGAAGAAGACGCCGCTCGGCCGGCCGAACTGCGTCCACTGCGCGAGGAACTTTCCGTCCTGGTCGAAGATCTGGACGCGGTTGTTGAAGCGGTCGGCGACGAAGAGCCGTCCCTGCGCGTCGAGCGCGATGGCATGCAGCGTGCGGAACTCGCCCGGAGCGTAGCCGGTCTTCCCCCAGCTCGTGATGAACTTGCCGTCCTTGGAGAACTTGACCACCCGGTTGTTGCCGTTCTCGTTGTGGCCGTCGGCCACGAACACGTCGCCGTTGCGGCCCACGACGACGTCGGCCGGCGAGTTGAAGTGGGCCGGGCCGTCGCCCGCCATGCCGGCCATGCCGAGCGTCATGAGCACCTTGCCCTGGGGGCTGAACTTGACCACCTGGTGCCCCCGCTTGTCACCTTTCGGGATCCGCTGCGGCGCGACGGCGTCGGTGATCCACACGTTGCCGTCCGGGTCGACCTCGATGCCGTGCGGCCAGATGAACATGCCGCCGCCGAAGCTGGTGACGACCGTCCCGTCGGGCGCGAACTTGTAGACCGCGTCCACCTTCGAGTCGCGGCATTCGTCGCCGAACCGGGCCGGGTCCGCCAGCGCCTCGCACCGGACGACCGCCCAGATGTGCCGGCCGTCGCGGTCGATCGTCACGTCGCCCACGGCGCCCATGGCGCGGCCGCCCGGCAGCTTCGCCCAGCTCTCTACCATGCGGTAGGGGTTGGGAAGAGCCTGCGCCGACACGGCGCCGCCGGTCCCGGCCGCCGCGGCGAGCGCCAGCACTCCCGCCAGGGCGAACGCCGGCGTCTTCAGAGATAGTCCTCGCTGTGCCTCTCCCATCGCTGCACCTCGTTGTCAGATTGCGGAGTCAGTTGTATACCAGATCGTCGATAATGCCGCACGGCCGGCCGGTAGCCGGTAGGTGGTAGCCGGTAGGTGGTAGCCGGTAGCCGGTAGTCGGCAGCTGGCAGCGGAGGTGTGATGTGACGAAAGGCCTCATGGTCGTAGCCACCGTCCTGGGACTCGCCGCCGCGGTTCTGGTGCAGGCGCAGGGACAGCCCCAGCCGCAGGAAGAGCGGGTGCGTGGGATTCCGGCCGGTCCGCCCGGTCCGGTGACGACCGACCCGAAGATCATCAATCTGCCCGTGCCGCGGCTCCATGACGGGAAGCCCGATCTGACGGGCCCGTGGGTCGGGGGAGGCTCCGACGCGGACATCGAGCGCGAAGGCGGGCTGAAGCCGGGCGAGCTGCCGCTGCTGCCCTGGGCGCGCGAGCTGCGAGCCGCACGCGAAAAGGTGACCTACGAGGAGCCGTACATCTATTGCCTGCCGATGAGCGTACCGCGGGTCAATCCGTACCCCTGGACGTTCTCGATGTCGTACACGTCGAAGGGACTCACATATATCTACCTGCTGCACGAGACCGGCGACGCCGGCGCGCACCGCGTGGTGTACATGGACGGCCGCAGGCATCCCGCCGCCGACCGTCTGTTCCCGACCTGGTGGGGGCACTCGATTGGATCGTGGGACGGCGACACGCTCGTGATCGACACCGTCGGCTACAACGACAAGTTCTGGTTCGACGCTCGCGGAACTCCGCACACCGAGCAGCTGCATACGATCGAACGGTGGACCCGCATCACCAACGGGAGGCTCGTCAACGACTTCACGCTGGACGATCCAGGAGCATTCTCGCGTCCGGTGCAGCTCAGGTTCGAGGCGAAGCTCGCGGCGCCGGGCATCGACCTGCTGGAGTACATCTGCACCGAGAACAATCAGGTGGGCATCGCCGGCGGGTACTACCTGAACAGCGACGGCAAGGTCGAGAAGAGATAGGCCGTCGGTCGGTGGGCGGTAGAGGGAACCAATCGCTGGACTGGCTACCGCCTACCGCCTACCTACCGGCTACCGCCTACCGCCTACCTACCGGCTACCGCCTACCGGCTACCTACCGGCTACCGCCTACCGCCTACCGGCTACCTACCGGCTACCGGCTACCGGCTACCGGCTACGAGCTGGTGCCTACGTTCCCCGTCCCCACAGCGCGCAGTAGCGGCGCAGCGCGAAGATCAGGTTCGCTTCGTACCCTGGCCACTTCTCGTACTTGGGCAGCTTCAGCTCCTTCTCCACCGGCTCCCAGCAGCGTCCCTGCTGCGCCTCTGCCTTGACGGCGGCCGAGACGTCCTGCAGGAACTGGAGCTGCTCCTGCGCGTCCTTCTTCGTCCCCAGCCGGTTGTTCGGCGCGCCGGGATGTCCCGGGATCAGGCGGTCCCAGTCCATCGACATGATCTGCTTGATCGACTGCTCCGCTTCGAACGGATAGAAGTCGATCAGGCCGCGGCCCGGCAGCGCCCCGACCGGAATCAGGTCGACCAGGAAGATGACCCGTTCCTTCGGCAGCCTCATGACAAGCGTGCTGTCGGAGTGGTTCAGGCCCACATACGTGAGCTCGACCGCGGTGCCGCCCAAGGTGATCGTACGGCTCTTGTCGAACGTCTCGTCCGGCAGCACCGTGTTGGGATCGTTCAGCACCTTGAGGCGCTCGAGCGCCCGCCGGTGCGCCACGACCCTGGCGCCCGCCTCCTTGAAGGCGCGGCCGCCGGCGATGTGATCGAAGTGATGATGGCTGTACACGAGGTAGCGAATCGGCTGGTTCGTGACCTTCCTGATTTCCGCCAGGTACTGCGCCCCCCCCTGGGGCCGTCCGTATCCGACCGGGTCGGTGGCGATCACCCCCTCACTGGTGACGATGAACATCGCCTGACTGTTCTGGTTGCGGAAGGTGTAGACGTTGTCGGTGCCGTCCACCTTCTTCACCTCGATCTGGGGCGCCTGCTGTCCCTGCGACCACGCCGGTGTGGCCAGCAGGAGACCGGCGAGCGCCGTGAGCACTGTCCGCTTCATGGTCGTCCCCCTCTCTGCTCCTCTAATGTGGCTCGATACATCGCCTCTTGAATGTCGGTCTCGAGATGACAGTTCGCGGCGTCGATGAATGGGTTCGCGCCGCCGCTCCGTAGTTTCTCGTGCTTGGCCTGCATGTTGTACTGCGCGGGATGGTCGCCGAGCGGAACGTCGCACGGCAGGGACCGTACGACCGTGAACGTGCGCTCGAACTCGGCGACGACCTCGGGCGACGGCGCAGCCGGCGCGCGCAGGCTGCAGTTGATCACCACGTTGTAGGAACGCCCGCCCTCCTGCACTCTCATCGTCCACGTGGTGCAGCCGCGGGTGTGCCCCGCCGTCAGATGCGCCGTCAGCGTCGTCCCGCCCAGCGTCACCGTGTCGCCGTCCTGGAGCATGCGGTCGATTGTCTGTTCCCGATCGCCCACCTTCATCGCCCGCAGCGCAGGCACGTCCTGGGCCATCGCCATGGTCCGCGCGCCGGTCATCTGCCTGACCAGCCCGTCCCCCTCCTGATGGTCGCGATGGGCGTGCGTGCCGAGCACGATCTTCACGTCGGCGAACGTGAACCCGAGCTGCTCCACCGATTTGGCGATTGTCGGCACGTTCCGTTCGTACGTGGTGTTGATCAAGACGTGCCCCTCGGGCGTCGTCACGAGGAACGAGCTGAGGGTTCGCGTCCCGACGTAGTAGATGTTGCCGATCACGCGGTGCGGAGTGAACGCCGTCGTCTGATCCGCCTCGGTCCCCATGTTCCGCGCGAGGATCGACCGGGGCGTATAGGTCTGCCCCCGAACGGTCACGGCCGGACGGTCCGGCGGCGGCTGTCCCTGCGCCCCGGCGAGGCGCGCGCCGCCCCCTGCCGTCGTCCCGACGAGACCTGCAACGACCGCCAGCCTGCACAGGTGCCTCACACGCCCTCCCAAGCGTGGAATTGTAGCCGGATTCCGGTGCGCCGCGAGATCTCCTTGATCGAGGAATGACCTGTCGTTCACCCTTCCGCGTTCTCGATTCTCGGTTCGTGTTCCGGTGCGGTTCTTCCAGGTTCCTGGTCCCCGGGGGGGTGGGCGACGGAGCGTCAATCCCGACCGAGCGCCCTTCTCAGCAATGTCTGTAGGCGCTCGTAGTGCGACCCGCGCCAGTAGACGCGCCCACAGACCTCGCACAGGCAAAACCGGTCGAACTCCGCACGCGTACGCGGCGGCAGGCGATCGAGCACCGCCTCTTTCGTCACCGGACGCAGCTCCACGTTGCAGCAGAGGCAGCGGGTGAACGGCCTGGCGCCCGCGGCAAGCGTGAACCGGCGCACGATCTCCGCGAACTGTCCCGGCGGGTCGGCGCTGCGCACCCAGCAGCCCCACCGCACCTCGGTGCGCTTGAGCAGCTCACGGTCCCGCGTCAGCACGACGCGCCGGTCGCGCCGGCCCATGCGGGCGATCTCCGCGTCCTCGGCGAGCACGGCGGCGTCGAACCCTGCCAGCCGGAGGAGTGACGCGAGCTTCCGCAGGTGGATGTCGAGAACGAAGCGCACCGGTTCCGGCGGCGGCGCGCCGACGCGCAGGACGCCGCCCAGATCGACCGATCGGAAGGCAGGATAGACGGCGATGCGGTCGCCGTCTCGCGGCACGTGGCCGACGTCGACGGCCGTGCCGTTGACGACGATGAGGTCGACCTCGGAGTGCGGTACGCCGAGCGCCTCGATGGCGTCCTTCACCGACGAGAGTCCGCGCAGCGCGTGGAGGGACCCACGGCCCCGCCGCTCCGGCCGCACGAAGTCGTTCAGCTCACCGTAGAACCGGAACCATGCTGCCGGCATTGCCTCACTGCGGCTCGGTTTCCGCGACGACCCGCGCGCCGGAGGGCAAGGTGGCCATCCGCTCGCGCGCCAGCAGCCAGACGGCGACGAGCACGAACGCGAGACACGAGAGTTCGAGCGACAGCCGGACGCCGATGAACGTGCCGATCACCCCGACGGTGATGCCGCTCCCGGCGCGCAGTCCCAGCATCGACGTGTTGAAGAGGCCGACGATCGTGCCGCGCACCGAGGCCGGCGCCAGCATCTGCACGAGGGTCTGCGCCATCGAGGTGAACGCGATGCTGAAGACCCCCGCGACCACCAGGAACCCCACGGCAGCCGCGTAGTTCTGCGCAAGCGGGAAGAGCCCCATGGCGATTCCCCAGAGAATCGCGAACAGGATCGCCGTGCGGACGCTCGGCCGCAGATTCGCGCCCCCCTCGAGCCAGAGGACGCCGACGACCGCGCCCGCCGCGTTGGCCGCCAGCAGAATGCTGTACAGCGCCCCGCCGTCGTCGGCGCCGAGGTACTGGGCGTACTCCGGCATCTGTGCCTGGAAGGCGTTGCCGACGAAGAAGGACGAGGCGCCCGCCAGCACGATCATCGTCATGATCCGCGAGTCGGCACGGACCGTCGCCAGCACGCGGACGACATCGCTCCAGGCGAACGGCCGCGCGCTCCGTCCCACCGCCCGTACTCCGTGTCCCGTGTAGGGCGTGCGCAACGCGAAGATCGTGAACGGGAGGAAGATGAGAACGTTCGCCAGCAGTCCCCAGGCGGGGCCGAGCAGGAGCATGAGTCCGCCGCCAATGGCCGGACCCAGCAGGATGGCCAGGTAGCGGCTGCTCGCGTTCAGCCGGATGGCGCTCGGGAGCTGCTCGGTCCCGACCATCTCGTGAATGATGAGCTGCGAGGCGGGCGCCACGATCACGCCGGCGGCGCCGTGAATCAGCAGGATCACCACCGCGTGCCACATCTCCAGCGTGTCGGTCAGGAACAGCAGCCCCCACGCGCCCGACGCCACGATGAAGAGCGCCTGGGAGGCGTGAATCAGCTTCCGGCAGTCGTACCGATCGGCCAGGGCGCCGGTGTGCAGCGAGAAGAGCAGGAACGGCACCCAGTGGCTGATCACCGCGAATCCCGCCAGCGCCGGCGAGTGGAACTCCTCGAACATCACCCAGTAGCTGATGACGTGCTCGATGTTGTCGGCAATCATCGACAGCAGCAGGACGATGAAGTACCGGCGATACGCGGGAACGTGGAGGGCGGCGAACTTCGGCGACGACGAGGGCGACTCTGCGGGCATCCTGAAGAGTGTACTGGAACGAAGAGGGCCGCAGCCCGGCGGGCTCCGCCCCGGCCTGCCTATCGCGTGGAAGTGGCTCCCCGCACCATCAGCTTGACGATGCGCCAGTTGTTCATGTCGGCGACGAGCAGCTCGTTCTCCGACGGACAGGCGAGGCCGTGCGCCCAGTTGAACTGGCCGATCCCACGCCCCGACTCGCCGTAGTAGCCTGTAATCCTGCCGTCGAGCGTCATCTTGTAGAGCCGCCCCGGCTCGGAATCCATCACGTAGAGGTACTGCGTCGGCGTGTTGGTGATGCACATCGTCCAGGGCGCCGTCTCGTCGGGACGATTCTTCGTCACGTTGCCGAGCACCGGGTGGCGCATCTTGTCGTAGGGGACGTTCATGTGCAGGAAGCGCTGGAAGCGCCCGTCGCCGTCGAACACGTGGATGCGGCGGTTGCCCCGATCGCCCGCGTAGATGTTCCCCTGGCGGTCGATCTGCATGGTGTGGACGTTGCGGAAGTGGCCCGGGTTCAGGTTCGCGTGCTCGCCCCCTTCGCCGTACTGTCCCCACGTCTTGATCCAGTTGCCGTTCTTGTCGAACTTCGCGATGCGGTTGTTGACGTACCCCTCGCTGACGTAGATGTTGTCCTGTGCGTCCCAGCCGATGTCGGTCGGGCCGTTGAACAACCCATCGACCGGCACTGCCTGCGGCGGCTCCGGCCGGTGATACTCCCCTTCGTACCCTTCGGGCCGCCGGCCCAGATTGAGCGTCACGTAGCCGGCGGGATTGAACTTGACGACCGCGTTGGTCCCCTTGTCGACGACCCAGAGGTTGTCGTACCGGTCGAAGCGGACCGAGTGGCCGTAGCCGAGACCGTAGACCCCCTGCCCCATCTCCTTGACGAAGCGGCCGTTGCGATCGAAGACGAGCAGTTGGGTCGTGGCGTTCCCGTAGAGCGGGCCCGTCGTGGCCGATCCGGGATGGTTGAGGACGACGATCTCGCCCTTCGAGTTGACCGCCACGGCGAGCGTCTCGCCGAGATTCATCGTCGGGGGGTACTTCAGGAAGTCGGCGATGAACTCGACCTGCAGCCGCGGGGCGCCCGCGTTGTCGGCCGGCATCGGGGCCTGGGCCGAGGCCGGAGCCGCCCATGGTGACGACCCCCGGAGCTCGATGAGGAGCAGCAGTACGGCGAGCGCTACGAGCGCCGCCGGAAGCAGGTGGAACCGTCGCACGGCACCCTCCTTTGAAAACTTGCGAGTGGCGAGTGGCGATCGATGATTGGTCGTTCTCGATTGCGCGCGTGGTGATTATGCCACGTGGGGCCGATCCGCACCCGGTTCGCGTAGGGCCGAACCGTTCGAACACCTGGTCGGATCAGCGCGGCGAAGCGGGTCCTCCGCCGTGTGGATCGAACACGAGCGGCGGTGGCTCGTTCGCAACCAGGTACTCGAACCGGCGGCGGAACTCCTGTTCCGGCAGCTTCGCCGTGGCGGCGAGCTTGGCCAGCTCGTGCGGGTCGTCGAAGTCGTCCCTGCGCAGCCGGATCATGTACCGGCGCGCGATCGCATAGCGCGTCGAGCCGATATCGACCAGCCGCGTTCGTGGGCGCCCCGCCGGGCTCGCGAGCGACTCGAACGAGATCGGCACGAGACGGCCCCCTTCCATCGAAATCACCGCTCCCGAACCGCCCGCCAGGACGTACTTGGCCGCGCAAAAGCCGAGATCCCGCGCGTATTCCACATCGAACGGTATCGGGTCGGCGCAGCGAAGTTCGTACCCGATGCTCTTGGCCACGATCGTCGTCTTGATTCCAAGCTCCCGCAGCCGAGCGACGGCCTGCGCCTTGAGGATCTCGCCGAGGTTGACCTCCGCGATCCGAAGGTGACCGTGGGAGTCTCGCTCCACCTCATGGAGGCCCTCGAGGTCTGCCGGCGCGATGTCGAGCACGACGCCCTCGGCGACGACCGCCACGCCATCCGGGCGGCCGGCGCTCAGGCGCTTGATGATCGCGCCGACGAGCGTATCGACAATCGTCCGGAGACGGATGGGAGCCTCGAACTCCTCCGCGATGAGCGTCACCGTCGCTCCAGCGGCCTTGCCAATCCCGAGCGCCAGATGCCCGGCCTTGCGCCCCATCGTGACAACGAAGTACCAGCGCGAGGTCGTCTTGGCATCGACCATCAGGTTCTTGACGATCTCCGCGCCGTAGTGCCGAGCCGATTGATAGCCGAACGTGTCCACGTGCGCCGGCAGGTCCATGTCGTTGTCGATCGTCTTCGGCACGTGAACGACGCGCAGCCGGCCGCCCGCGCGACGTTCGAGGCGCATGGCCGAGAACGCCGTGTCGTCCCCGCCAATGGTGATGAGCTGCGACACGTTCAGCCGCAGCAGGCTCGAGATCGTGTTGTCCAGGAGCACGTCATCGACAGTGGGATTGGCACGCGAGATGCCGAGGTAGGAACCACCGCGGAAGTGGATGCGGCTGACCGCATCGATCGTGAGTGGCGTGACGCGGCTGATGTCGCCGGCCATGATCCACTCGAAGCCGTCGCGCACGCCGACGACCGGCACGCCTTCCAGGCAGGCGCGAATCGTGGCGGCGCCGATAACGGCGTTGATTCCTGGTGCGGGCCCTCCGCCGACGAGGATGGCCAGGCCCTTGTGGTGCTCCATCTACATGGAAGTGTACTGCCAGCCGGTGCGCCAGTAGAGGCATATCCAGTCTACGTCGAGCTCGTTCGCCGCGGCCGGGGACATCGCGGCGGAGACACGTCACTCGCGCGACCCCGAGCGATGGATCACGGCGCCTCCTGCGCCTGCTCGAGATCGACGAGCACCTTGCGGAAGTCGAGCAGCGCCCGCAGCTCGTTGGTCTGCGCCGTGGCGAGGTCGCGCTGCGCCTGCAGGACGAGGAACGTCGTCGACAGCCCCACCTGCAGCCGCGCGTTCTCCGCGTCGAGCCGCCGCCCGGCGAGCTGCCGCGCCGACATCGACGCCTGCACCTGCTGGCTCGTGTTCATCACCTGGTCGGCCAGCCGCGCGATCGTGGCGGCAATCTCGAGCTCCAGTGTCCGCAGTCTCGCGTCCACCTGACGACGCTCGACCCGGCCGCGGGCGGCGGCCGCATCGGCGGCGCTCGTACCGAGCGGAACACTCACGGTCACGCCAGCGATCCACGTCGGGTAGTCGAGCGAGCCCATCGCGCCAAGCGCATCGAAGTACCCGCCCGGAATCGCGCCCACGCCCGTCGTGCCCAGCACGTTGCCCGTCCGCAGAATCCGGGTGCCGCCGACGCCGTTCAGCGTGAGCGCCAGATTCAGGTCGACCGCCGGCTTCCGCTGATCGTCCAGCAGCCGGAGGTTGAGCTCGGCGCTCTCGCCCTGCCGCCGCAGCACGTCGACGTCGGTGCGGTTGGCGATCGCCCGCGCGACGATGGCCGCGACGTCAAGGGCCGGCATCGTCTCGTACCCGGGACGGTCGGTCGGCGCGAGCGTCGTTCGCCACAGCGGGTCGGTCGTGTCGGTCACGATGAGCTGTCCGAGCGCCACCTGCGCCGCTCGCCACGCCCCTTCGGCCGCCACCGCGGCCTGCGTGCGCGCGGCGACCTCGGCGTCCGACTGCAGGACGTCGATCTCCGCGACGGTGCCGAGCTCCAGGCGCAGGCGGTTCTCCTGTGCCTGCCGCTCGGCGAGCGCGACCGACTGCCGCGCCGTCTGCAGCGCATCCACTGTATAGACGAGATCCCAGTAGGCGCGCCGGACGGCCGCCAGGATCTGCCCCGTCCGCTGTCGCGCGGTCGTGTCGGCGGATGCTCGACCGAGCCTGGCCTGCGCCACCTGTTCCCGAGTCTGATCGATCCGGAAGCCCCGGAGCAGCGGCTGCGTGAGGGAGGAGGTCACCGACGAGGCGTAGCTCGGATTGAAGTTCGCGAACAGGTTCGACGTCGCCTGCCGGTCGTTGCCGAAGTCGACCGACAGACGGCCGCCGCCCCACTCGAGCGCCTTGTCCACGGTCGACCCGTACGACGAGGTCGTGTTCTGGACGGAGGTCACGCCGGCCCCGCCGACGAGCTGATTCGTCGCCGGATTCGTCTGGTTCCGTTGCGTCAGATAGGTGGTGACCGTCGTCCCGAAGGCGGCCTGTCGTTGGACGATCGTGAGATCGGCCGCCTCCACGCCGAGGCGGGCTTCGATGAGCTGCGGGTTCGACTCGACCGCGCGCCGCTCCGCCTCGGCGAGTGACAGCGGAGTCCCGGCGAATGGATCGGACTGCGCCCCCGCGGTCGCGGACCAGAGCAGCGCCGACACGACGAGACGGATGCGACACATGGACATACTTACTCGTAACGCAGCGCGTCGATGGGATCGAGCGCCGCCGCTTTTCGGGCCGGATAGAAGCCGAAGAAGATACCAATCGCCGCCGCACAGCCGAACGACAGGAGCACCGCGTCGACCGTGACGAGCGACGACCACGACATGAGACGGCCGAGAAGGTAGGAGGCGCCGAATCCGACGGCGATCCCGATGGCGCCTCCTGCCAGGCTCAGCACCACCGCCTCCATGAGGAACTGCAGGAGCACGTCGACGTCCCGCGCCCCGACCGAGAGGCGCAACCCGATCTCGCGGGTCCGCTCCGTGACCGACACCAGCATGATGTTCATGATGCCGATCCCGCCGACGAGCAGCGACACGGCGGCGATGCTCGCCAGCAGATACGTCATCGTCGTCGTGGTCGACGTGAGGATGCTCGCGATCTCCTCCTGCGTGCGGACCATGAAGTCATCGTCTCCGCCGGGCGGAATCGTGTGCCGCTCCCGGAGCAGCGCACCGATGGCCCTCGTCGTCTGCGCCGTGTCGACGCCGTTCTCGGTGGAGATCGTGATGTCGCGGAGATGGTCCTGGCCGAGCAGGCGCTTCATGGCCGTCGTGAACGGCACGTACACCATGTCGTCCTGGTCCTGCCCGAACATCGCCTGCCCTTTGGTCGCCAGCACGCCGATGACGCGAAACGGCTGGTTCCGGATCCGAATCACCTGCCCGATCGGGTCCGTGCCCGACCCGAAGAGCTGATCCCGCACGACCGATCCAATGACGGCGACGCGGGCGGATCGCCGGATGTCGTCTTCGGTGAAGAAGCTCCCGAACTGCAGGGGCCACGACCGAATCGCCGGCAGCGCCTCGCTGGTGCCCTGCACGACCGTGTTCCAGTTGCCGGTGCCCGCCACCACCTGCGTGCGCGTGACGACACCCGGCGAGAGGTACCGGATGCCGGAGATCTCGCGGCGAATCGTCTCGGCGTCCTCGATTGTCAGCGTGGTGGTCGCCCCCTGCCCGCCGCGCACGGGGCCGAATCCGCCGGCGCCCGCGTTGACGAGGATGACGTTGGACCCGATCGTGCGGATCTGCGCCTCGATCGTGGCGCGGGCGCCGCTGCCGAGCGCCATCATCACGATGACGGCGGCGACGCCGATGATCATGCCGAGCGCGGTGAGCGCCGTCCGCATCGTGTTGCGCCGCAGCGCCTTGATCGCCACGACGAACGTCATCAGGAGTGACATGCCATCCTCAAGGGGGTCAGACCCCGGTGATGGGGCGACTCAGGGTTGCTGAAATGGGTGCATGACCTCGAGTCGCCCTATCGCCGGGGTCTGCCTCCTCACCGGCCAGGTTCTCCAACTCGACCGCCGCCGTGCGCCGGCGCCCGACCGGCCGGTCGAACCGGACGCGGCCGTCGAGAAAGGACACGACCCGCGTGGCGTACTCCGCGATGTCGTGTTCGTGGGTGACGAGCACGATCGTCAGACCGCGCTCGACGTTCAGCCGCTGAAAGATGCCCATCACCTCGATGCTCGTGCGCGAATCGAGGTTGCCCGTCGGCTCGTCCGCCAGCAGCAGCCTCGGACCGGTCACGAGCGCCCGCGCGATCGCGACGCGCTGCTGCTGCCCGCCGGACAACTGGCCGGGGTGATGGCCCAGGCGATCGGCCAGGCCGACCGCCTCGAGCGCCTCGCGCGCCATCGTCCTCCGCCGGGCGCCGCTCAGCCCGGCTCTGTACAAGAGCGGCAGCTCGACGTTCTCGAGTGCCGTGGTGCGCGGCAGGAGGTTGAACCCCTGGAAGACGAACCCGATCTCCCGGTTGCGGATGCGGGCGAGCTCGCGCTTGGAGAGCCGGGCCACGTCGCGCCCGCCGAGCCGGTACGTCCCGCCCGTCGGCCGGTCGAGGCACCCGAGCAGATGCATGAAGGTCGACTTGCCGGAGCCCGAGGGCCCCGTCAGCGCGACGAGTTCGCCGGTCGTCACGGTGAGCGAAATCCCGCGCAGCGCGCGGACGGCCACCTCGCCCAACGCGTAGGTCTTCGTCAGCTCGTCGACGACCACGAGCGGATCGCTCGCGCTACTGCCCGCCACGCCCGGCTCCCTGCCCGGCGCCGGTCCCACGCTGGCCGCGGCCGCCGAACGGCAGGAGCGGCGATCGCACCGGTGCCGCTGTCGCCTGCGTCGACTGCACGACGCCGGTCGCCACCTGCATCCCTTCCTCCAGCACGCTCGCAGAGACGGCGACGTTGGCACCGTCGGTGACGCCCGGCCGCACGGCCGCCGGCTCCAGCCTCCCGTCGGCGAGCACCCACACCATCGGGCGGTCGCCGCCCGCGCTCCCTTCCTGCCGTGGAATCTGCTCCCGCACGGGCTGGCCGAGCGAAGCGAAGACTTCAGGCGTCGGCGCAAAGCGCAGCGCCGCGGCCGGGACGCGCAGCGTGTCGGCGCTTCTCGCGACCTCGATCACGACCGTCGCCGTCATGCCCGGCCTCAGCCGCAGGTCCGTGTTGGCGACGTCGATGACGGTGACGTAGCTCACCACGTTCGATTCAATCACCGGGTTCAACCGGACCTGCGACACGCCGCCCGAGAACGTCTCGCTGGGATAGGCATCGACCTGGAAGGTGGCCTGCTGGCCGACGCGGACCCGCCCGATGTCGGCCTCGTCCACGTTGCCGGTGACCTGCATGCGCGACAGGTCGTTGGCGATCTGGAACAAGGTGGGCGCCTGCATGCTCGCCGCCACGGTCTGGCCGACGTCGACGTTCCGGGAGATCACGACGCCGTCGATCGGCGCGCGGATGACCGTGTGGCTCAGATTGACTCGCGCCTGGTTGAGCGAGGCCTGCGCTTGGACCACCTGGGCTTGGGCCGCTTTGAGCGCCGCCTCGGCGGCCCGCGCGTTGGCCTCGGCCGTCTCGACGTCCGTGGCGGGCACGAGCTGCCGCGCGGCCAGGTCGCGAGCGCGCGCCAGCTTCACCTGTGCGTCCTGAGACTGCACCCGGGCGCGCTCGGCGTCGGCCTCGAGGCGAACGACCGTGGCCCGCGCCTGCTCGACCTGTGTCTCGAAAAGCGACGGCTCGAGCTCGGCGACGACCTGCCCCTGCCGGACGCGCGAATTGAAGTCGGCATGGAGCGCCTTGATCGTCCCCGAGACCTGCGTGCCGACCTGGACCGTCCTCACCGCCTCGAGGCGCCCGGTCGCGTCAATGGTCTGAACCACGTCACCGCGCGTCACCGGAACGGTGACGATCTGTAATGTCTGCGCCGACCCGGTGTAGCGCGTCGACAGCAGGTACCCGGCACCCGCGAGGGCGGCCAGGAGTATGAGTGTTGTCAGCAGCTTCTTCATGAGTCTCCGGGGTGACATGCCGTCGCGCGGGTCACACTCCCCTTCACTTGTACATACGGGTGGCGTCGCAGCGAAGTTTCGTGAAGAAAGTGTGTCAGCGCGCTATCGCAGCGGCGGTGGCGGGAGCGGCGGAGGCGGTGGCTGGTCGCGAACCGTGAAATTTTCCGGCACCTCGAAGAGCTGGGCCGGCGGCTCACTGCGCACGATGTTGACGAGCCGGTACGTGATCTCGCCGAACCGCGGATCGAGCCGCTTGGTCGAGATGACGACGCCGAGGTCCGACGCGTACCACCGCTCGCTCACGACATCGATCGCGCGTTCGTTGCCGATCGCGCCGGCCGGGAGCGTCAGCACCGTCCGGGTGCCTTCCGCCTTGATGCCCTCGATCCGCGTGGGCTCGAGCTTCTCGGTCTTCACCGCGGGCCCAGGTGGAAGTGGTGGACGACCGGCGCCGGGCCCGTCCCGGCGCGGCGGCGGCATGCGCAGCTTCCAGGCGATCTTGCGCCCCTCGTCGAGCCGGTGCAGCTCGCGGCCCGACGGGTCCGTGATCGTGACGATGCGCCGCGCGCCATCGGGCGGCACGGGCCCGAAGCCCACCAGCGCCTGCTCGCTGCGAATGCGTCCGCGGCTGTCTCGCGCGATGCTGCCCGTCGTGCGCTGCTCGATGCGGTTGCCGTCGGGGAGCTGCTGCACCAGCTCGGTGACCGTGTCGGCGGAGAACGGTGCGTCGACGACCGGCTCCGACAGCTCCAGGGGCTCGACACGAAGGACGTCGATGCCGGGACCGAAGCCGGGGCCCGGGCCCATGAAGACGACCTGACCGCGGCCGCGACCCCCCTGGGCGGCGGCCGAGGAGGCGCAGAGGAGGACGGCGCCGAGCGTGAAAGCAGTGAGGATTCTCATGGGTTGCTCGCGCTGATCATGGGATCGACCTGGCGAACCGCTCGCGGCACGCCGTCGAGCCCGATCAGCACCTCGACGTCGAGGGCTTGCGTCTCGGACGGATCGGCAACCGGATAGCCAAGCGCCGCCAGAACGGAGGGCTGTACGCTCAGACGCACGAGCTGCAGCGACGCGGGATCCTCCTGCAGCAGCGCATCGATCGGCGCAAACGACTCGAGCGCGGACGCGGCGACGGCCGACGACGGATCGGCCGCGGAGCCGGCTGGAGTCGCCGCGACGCTCGACCCGGTGTCCCTCGCGTCGGTCCACCAGAGCGCCGCGACCAGTCCGGCGCACGCCGCCGCGGCGAGCGTGGCCCATGCCGGGCGCAGACGGTACTGCGGTCGGGTCGCCGCGCCGCCGCGCGCCTCCCAGGCGCGCATGACCGCCGCTTCGAGATGCGCGGGGACCGGCGTTGCTTCGTCGTCGCGGGCCACCAGACCGAGCGCGTGCGCCGCGATCGCCTCGGCACGCCGACGAACGTCCCGTTCCGTCTTCATATCAGGCATTTCTGCGCCCCTCCGCCGACCGGCGAGATCGCCCGGTCGGCCTGCGTCAGCCGGTACGCCAGCTGCTGTCGCGCCCGGTGGAGGCGCGACCGCACGGTGCCGATTCGCACGTTGAGCATAGCCGCGGCGGCCTCGTACGAGAAGTCCTGCAAGTCACACAGGATGAGCACCTCGCGATACCGCGACGACAAGCCCTTGATCAACGCGCGCACACGTGCCACCTCCTGAGACTGCGCAATGGCACGCGATGGATCTTGGTCGACGGCCGGCTCGCGCCTCATCCACTGATCGAACCCGACGAACCGTCGTTCGCGGCGCAGGCGGTAGCGGCTCACGTTGCGTGCAATCCCGTACAGATATGTGCCGAGCGATCCGCGGGCCGCGTCGTAGCGATTCAGCGTGCGCATCAGTTCGAGGAACACCTCCTGCATCACGTCCTCGGCCATGGCGGTCGATCCGGTCATCGCGCGCGCGAACCGATAGATGCCGACGTGGTAGCGCTGGTAGAGCGCGCCAAACGCCTCGCGTTCGCCAGCCAGCGCGCGTTGGACGAGCGCCTCGTCGGCAGACGTCCGATCGGCGGTGGGGGCCGCTTCCCCGCTCGTACCCACTATGGGGTATTGACGCCAGATTTCCGGGAGTTCCAAGAAACTCGTCGTCAATCAGCCCTCGCCATCTTTGGAACTCGGCCGTCGCATCCGTCAATTCTCCTGTAACGTGCGTGTAAACGGTAACGATCTCCGACGTCCGGCGCTGGTTCTCGTCGGGATGCTGGCGGTGACGGCCCTGGCGAGCGGCCAACGGGGTTGGAGCGACGATACGCATGGGCGCGAGGCGACGCCCGATTACGGCCGCGTCTTCGCCCAGGACGTCGTCAAGCGGCTCGACATTCGCGTGTCCGCCGCCGACTGGGATCGTGTCATGGCCGACATGACTGACATGGTCGGACCCTTCGGCGCGGGAGGCGGTGGCCGAGGCGGCTTCAACATCATCGTCGACCCCGCCGCAGTGGAGGCATGCAAGGGGCTCGTGGAGGGGAGCGCGTGCAGTCTTGGCACGCCACCCCAAACGGGCCGATGCGTTCAGCTCCCGATGGGCACTGGACTGGCGTGCACGCCGCTCCCGGGGGTCGGCAACCCGCCGGGCCGTCTTGGCGGCCCTGGACCCGTCGGAAATCTTCCAGGCGAACGCGACGATGTGGAGTTGCTGCCCCGCACGCCAGTGTACATCCCCGCGACCGTCGTCTTCGACAACGTGGCGTTCGACCGCGCCGGCCTTCGACTGAAAGGGAACTCCAGCCTGTCGAACACCTGGCGCAGCGGCGTGGAAAAACTGCCGTTCCGGCTCAACTTCGATGCGCTCTCGGACCGCTTTCCGGACACCCGCGATCAGACGTTCTTCGGGTTTCCGAACCTGAATCTGACGAGCAATTCATCGGATGCGTCATTTCTCCGGGCCAAGGTTGTCGGCGATCTCTTTCGCGAGGCGGGCGTGCCCGCGGCGCGCACGGCGTTCGTCCGTGTCTATTTCGACCGCGGCGACGGGTCGCGGTATCTGGGTCTGTACACGCTCGTCGAGGTGCCCGACCGGCCGATGCTCGAGACGCAGTTCGGCAGCTCCGGCGGAAACCTGTACAAGCCGAACGGCGCCGGCGCCCGGTGGACTGCATTCGTCCGTGACTCGTTTCCGAAGAAGACGAACGCGCGCGACGAGGACTGGACCGACGTCGAGGACGCGATTGCGGTGCTCAACGAGCCGCGAAGCCGTCCGACCGTGTGGCGCGCGCGCCTGGAGGCCCGCTTCAGCGTGTCGGTGTTCCTGCGCTGGCTCGCGCTCAACACCGTCATCGGCAACTCGGATACGTACGGCAGCTTCTCCCCGCACAACTATTGGGTGTACGGGAGCCCGCGACATCGCGATCGGCTGTTCTGGATCCCGTGGGATCACGACCTGGCCATGAACGCGGGCGGGCCGATGATCATGATTGCCGGCGGCAGTCCTCCCACGACGCCCGGTCTCGACCTCTTCCACGATCGCGTCACCGCCACGTGGCCGCTCATTCGGTATCTGCTGGACGACCCGGTGTACCGGGCGGCGTACCGGGCGAACGTCGAGGAGCTGCTGAACACCGTCTTCGAGCCGTCGCGGCTGTCGGCGCACCTCCAGGCCGAATACGCGCGTATCGCTCCGCACGTCATCGGGCCGGATGGCGAGCAGCCCGGCCGGACGTTCATCAACACGCCGCAGGCTTTCACCGAGGCAGTGGCGACGCTGATCAGGTACGTCGAGACGCGCGCGGACGCCGTGCGGCAGGCGCTTGCGGTGGCCCCATGACCCTGCGCCGCGTCCTCTCGCTCGCGCTGATGCTCGGCGCGACGGCGACATCGGCACATGCCCAGCAAGCGACGCAAGAGGAGACCGCGCGGCAGGCGACGTCGTTCGAGCTCGTGCCGCGCGCGTTCATCCAGCTCGATTGGCGTGGCTACCCCGACTGGACCGTCGCTCCCGGCACGGGGCGGCTCGACCTCGACACGTTTCAGGTCCGACGGCTGCGCGGCGGCGTCGATGGCCGGTGGCGCCGCGTGGCGTTCGAGCTCACCCTCGATCCGCAGGACGTCGATGGCACGCTGGTGAAGGACGCGTATGCCGAGCTTCGCGCGGGTGAGTACCGCATCCGCGCGGGCCAGTTCAAGCCGCCGGGGAGCCGGGAGTACTCGACTGCCGCCCGCAACATCGACTTGCTCGAGCGCGCCGCGCTCGCCCGGTCGCTGGCCGCGCATCGCGACATCGGCGTCATGGTGCACGGCGATCTCGGCACGCGTGTCGACTACGACGTGGGACTCTTTGCGGGCGACGACAACGGCTCGAACCGTCGCTCGGGCCTGACGGGCGCGGGACGCCTGGAATGGGAGCCCGGCATCGATCTCATCGTCGGGGTGTTCGGCAGCGAGGGCCGCGTCATGGCCGTCGACGAGGAGCCCGAGAACGGGATCAGTGGTCGCCTGCCGTCGGGCTACCGCTTCTTCGAGGACGTGTACGTGCGGGGGACACGCCGCCGCATCGGTGGCGATGTCGAATGGAGCCCGGGACGCTGGCAGTTCACCGTCGAGGCGCTGCGTGTGCGCGACGAACGAGAGGGGCAGGGGGTGGACTTCGATGATCTGCCGTCGGTCGTCGGCGTCGGCGCGAGCGCAACCGCGCGCTGGCGGTTCGCGCCGCGGCGCGAGGTCGTGGCGCGATACGAGTACCTCGGATTCGACGACGTTGGGCCGGCCACGGCGCTGGCCGGCGTGCGGCCGCGCGCGGCCGACCTGCGCGCCCGCTCAGGACAGACGGTGACGCTCGGCGGGTCGTGGCGCGCCGTGGCGTGGGCGCGCCTGATGGCCAACGCGGGCGCCGAATGGTTCTCGGAGCCGCGCTCGGCGCCCGAGCCGGGGCGGCGCGGCGTCTACTGGACGTTCGGTACGCGACTTCAAGTCGAGCTGCCGGCAGCCCTGGGGTTCGGGCGGTGACGGGAGCGGCCGGTCCGATCCCGAGCGAGCGGCGTGTCGCGTGGGTCGAGGACGCATTCCTCGACGTGCTCGCCACGTTCGAGCCCTCGTCCAGGGAACTGTTGAGCGCGCGGGCCCTCCAGCAGCGCGTCGATCGCAAGTTCGTCCTGCCCGTCTGGGCCGCCGGTCCTCTTCTGGCGCGCCTGCACGCGGGCTACCGCGTCGTGCACACGGGCGACAAGCGGCTGGCGCGCTATGAGGACCTGTACTTCGATACCCCGGGACGAGACATGTACCACGATCACCACCGCGGGCGCCGCCCGCGATTCAAGGTGCGCATTCGCCACCATCTGGATCGAGAGCGTACGTTCCTCGAAGTCAAGCGCAAGGGCGCCAACGATCGCACGACGAAGTGGCGCCTCGAGCTGCCGTTTCACGAGACGACACTCGAAGACGACCGCCGGCGCTTCATCGAGGCGCATGCGCCGCTCGACGTGGCCCGGCTCACCCCGTGCCTGGCGGTCGCGTTCGTTCGCTCCACGCTCGTCGGCGTCAGCGCCGACGAGCGCCTGACCTTCGACTGGCACGTCGAATTCAGTCAGGGCGTGCGCCTGGTGGCATTGGCGGGCGTAGTCATCGCCGAAGTCAAGCAAGCGCGCTACCGGAGCGCAACGAGCGCCGTGGACGTGTTTCGGGCGATCCATCTGCGCGAGCAGGGTGTGAGCAAGTACTGCCTGGCGACGAGCCGGCTCGCCGCGGTGAGGACGAACAGGTTCAGGCCGGCGCTTCGAACGGTCGAGAGGCTGGCGACGTGCGAGAACTCGTGACCGCACTGGCGACCGCCGGTGCCGGCGACACGGCGACGCTGATGGGGCGCCTCGCGCTGGATCTTGCCTTCACGGCTATCGTGGTGCGGCTCGTCTACTACAGGCTGTACCGCAATCGTGACTACGTCTTCACGTACTTTCTGCTCAACCTGGTGACCTTCTCGCTCGCGTACCTGCTGAGCCGCGTGCCGATCGAGCTGGGTTTCGCCCTCGGGCTGTTCGCAGTCTTCGGGATCCTGCGGTACCGGACCGAAGCCATTCGCGTCCGTGACCTCACCTACCTGTTCGTCGTGATCGGAATCGCGCTGCTCAATGCCCTCGCCAACGGCGGCATCAGCCTGGCCGAGCTGGTGCTCGTCAACGGCGTGATCGTCGCTGCCGTGTGGTCTCTGGAAAATGTGCCGTCCTCAGGACGGGAAATGTCGCGCCGCGTACTCTACGACCGACTCGAGCTGCTCGGTTCAGGGTCGTCCGCCGACCTCCTCGAGGACCTCCGGAAGCGGACGCACTTGCCGGTCGAGCGCTATGAGATCGGCGACGTGGATCTCCTGCGAGACTGCGCCGACATCACCGTCTACTACCGTGGTCCCTGACGCGCCCGTGCGTCCTCGCCGTGTGGCGCTTGTCCAATGGCGGCGACGCGGGATGGCGCGCGGACCCGTCAGACGCCCAGACGTCAGACGACGCGCGGCGCTGAGATGCGCGGCACAATCGTTGCTCGGGCCTGCGCCGATCAGATCTCGATCTGCTCGCCGAGCTCGACCACCCGGCCGGCCGGAATGCCGAAGTACGCCGTCGCCGTCGTCGCGTTCCGCGCCATGAGCGCAAACAGCCGCTCCCGCCACTCCGACATCCCCGGACGGCGGGTGGCGATAATGGTCTCGCGGCCCAGGAAATACGTCATCCCCGCCGGGTCGAGCGGGCCCAGCCGCGCCGCCGCGCCCTGGAGGGCCCGCGGAACGTCGGGCTCCTCCATGAAACCGTAGTACATCTTCACGCGGTACACCCCGTCGCCCAGATCGTCGACCTCCAGGCGCTGGTTCGCCGGAACGTGCGGCACCTGCTGCGTCTTCACGGTGACGAACACCACTCGCTCGTGCAGCACCTTGTTGTGCGCCAGGTTGTGCCGCAGCGCCGGCGGCGTCCTCGACGCCGTCCCGTTCATGAAGACGGCGGTTCCCGGGACACGCGTCACCGCCTGCTGCCGAATCTCTCCAAGGAACTCGTCGAGCGGCCTCGCCTCCGCCTGGATCCGCTCGGCCAGCGTTCGCCGGCCGCTCTTCCACGTCGTCATCACGACGAACACCGCCGCCCCGAGCACCAGCGGCAGCCAGCCGCCCTGCGCCACCTTGATGATGTTGGCGCCGAAGAAGGCGAGGTCGACCAGCAGGAACACGAGCATGACCGCGGCGGCCGGCAGCATGCGCCAGCGCCAGCGGTCGCGCGCCACCACGTAGAGCAGCGCCGTCGTGATGACCATCGTGGAGGTGACGGCGACGCCGTAGGCCGCGGCCAGGTTGCTCGACGTCCGGAATCCCAGCACGAGCAGAATGCAGCCGGCCATCAGCGCCCAGTTGATCGCGCCGACGTAGATCTGGCCGAAGTGGTGTCCCGACGTGTGGTCGATGCGCATGCGCGGGCTGAAGCCGAGCTGTACGGCCTGCATCGTGAGCGAGTACGCGCCGGAAATCACCGCCTGCGACGCGATGACCGCCGCCGCCACCGCCAGCACGATCAACGGCACGACCGCCCACCCCGGCGCCAGCAGGTAGAACGGGTTCGCCGCCGCCGCCGGCGTCTCGAGCAGCAGCGCGCCCTGGCCGAAGTAGTTCACCAGCAGCGCCGGCAGCACGACCAGGAACCAGTCGATCCGTATCGGGCGCGTGCCGAAGTGCCCCATGTCGGCATAGAGCGCCTCGCCGCCCGTGACCACGAGGAACACGGATCCGAGCACGAGGTACCCGGTCCAGCCGGTGTCGAGGAAGAATCGGACGGCGTACATCGGATTGACGGCGGCGAGCACGGCCGGCTCCCGAACGATCTGCAGCCCCCCCAACAGCGCCAGGACGACGAACCAGAGCAGCGTGACTGGCCCGAACACCGTGCCGACGCCCGCCGTGCCGCGGCGCTGGAACAGGAAGAGCGCCACGAGAATGACAATCGTGAGCGGCACGACGTACGGCTGCAGCACCGGCTCGGCCACGCTCAATCCTTCCATCGCGCCGAGCACCGAGATCGCCGGCGTGATGAGGCCGTCGCCGTACAGCAGTGCCGCCCCGAAGATGCCGACCAGCACGAGCGCCGCGCGCTCCTGCCGGCCCGTCGGCCTGATCGGCGTCGAGAGCGCCGTCAGCGACAGGATGCCGCCTTCACCCTGGTTGTCCGCGTGCAGCACCACCGCGAGGTACTTGATCGAAATGACGATGACGAGCGCCCAGAACACGAGCGACAGCACGCCGAGCACATGGTCGTGGGTCGGCGCGACGGCGTGCGGCCCGTGAAAGCACTCGCGAAGCGCGTAGAGCGGGCTCGTGCCGATATCGCCGTAGACGACGCCGAGCGCCACGAGGCTCAGCGTGGCCAGATACCGCCCGCGCGGGGTCGATGCTGGGTGCGATGACGCGGCTGACATGGGTCGGCCTCGGCAAGAAGCCGCACCCCATGCCAGGCGGTGCGCTTCCGTCACACGCCGACGGGGTTAGCTGACGGGCTCGGACTCGGAAGTGTCCTATGGCGGCAACGCGCCAATGCGCCCCTGAAGGTCTCGCCTTCTGTGGGTCCCCCGCTCCCCGCGCGTGACGCGGAGATTAGGCGTCTTCGACCCTACGCCTTCCGCCACCCCGGTGTCAAACGCGCATCGATCGCGCATCGATCCGCGCGGTCCGGCGCGCGGTGTGGAGACCGGGTCGAGACACTACCGCGGCGCGTCGGGCTTGCCGAGCGTCGGGTACGCGATCCCGAGCTGCTCGAGATACGTCGGGAATCGCGCCGGGTCGTAATAGAACTTCTTCAATTCCGGCCGCCATCGCTCCATCGTGTCCCTGTTCAGCCAGGTCGGCGCCGGCGTGTCGGCGGCGATGAACGGCGTGTACTGCGTCCCTTTCGTCTGCACGTTGGTGAAGTAGTTCCACGCGTCCTTGACGAGCTGCGGCCCGGTCAGCAGGTCGACGATCGTCATCGCCTGCACCTTCGCGCCGGCCACGACCCCTTTGTGCGCGACGGGCGTCGCCATGGCAATGGCGTTGGCCCAGTTGTGCCCGGGCAGGCCAGGAATGTTCGACGGGAAGCGGAGCGACACGGTCGGCACGGTCCACGAGACGTCACCGATGTCATCGGATCCGCCGCCGCGCTTCTCGTCGTCCGGGATCGGCTCTTCGAGCTTCTCCAGCTCGACGTCGAGCCCGTCGGCATCCGGCGCCCCGACCTCCTTCTGCACGGTCCGGGCAAATGCCTGATCGTCTTGGGACCACCGCGGCAGACCGACGCGCTGGATATTGGCGAACATCGCCTCGGCGACCGGCTTGTTGAAGTGCTGGGGCCACGCGGCGCCGATGATGCGCGAGGTCCACGTCGTGTCGGTCATGAGCGCCGCGCCCTGGGCCATCCGGTTCCCGAGCTCCCACATCTGCTTGATGCGCGGATACTCGGTCTCGCGGAAGAAGTACCACACCGTGGCGCGGCTCGGCACCACGTTCGGCTGGTCGCCGCCGTCGGTGATGACGTAGTGCGACCGCTGCTGCAGGCGCAGGTGCTCGCGCCGGTAGTTCCAGCCGGCGTTCATCAGCTCCACCGCGTCGAGGGCGCTCCGGCCGCGCCACGGCGCGCCCGCGCTGTGCGCGGTCTCGCCCTCGAAGGCGTACTCGATCGAGACGAGGCCGTTGCCGGGTCCGGATCCCCACGACACCTTCAGGTTGCTGTCGACGTGGACGAACAGGCAGACGTCGACGTCCCGGAACACGCCCTCGCGCACGAGCCACGCCTTGGCCGCCAGCAGCTCCTCGGCGATCCCTGGCCAGAGCACGAGCGTGCCGGGCAGTCGGTCGCGCTCCATGATCCGCTTCACGGCCAGGGCGGCCACGATATTCAGCGGAACGCCGCTGTTGTGCCCTTCACCATGGCCCGGCGCACCGGCGATCAGCGGGTCGCGGTAGGGGATGCCCGGCTTCTGCGACGCCTGTGGGATGCCGTCGACGTCGGAGCCAAGCGCGATGACCGGGCGCCCGGCGCCCCACGTCGCCACCCACGCCGTCGGCATGCCGGCCACTCCGCGCCGCACGGTGAAGCCGTTGCGCTCGAGAATGCCCGTGAGATAGCGCGAGGTCTCGAACTCCTGGTGCGCCAGCTCGGCGAAGCTGAACACCGAGTCGACCATCTCCTGGACCATCTTCGCCATGCCCTCGACGCCGGCGACCGCTTCCTGCTTGTACGCCTCCGCTCTATCCGGACCGGACTGCCTGGCCGCGGCCGCGGCCGGCACGCCGCAGAGAAGGCCGGCACCGATCAGCGTCGCCATCGTTCGAGTCATCGACCTTCTCCCTTCGCCGACCGTCAACGCGCCAGCGGGTGCGGACGAAGCTGGAACCGCGCGGCCTTGGGCCGATTCGCCGTGCCCCCTTCGAGGTGGAACATCGTCCGCGTGCCGGAGGTCGACCAGAGCGCCCTCCCCTTCCAGCCGCCGTTCGGGTCGTCGATACGGCCATCGACGTTCTTCGGAAAGAAGCCGCTCGGGTACGGAATGCGCAGCGTCACGATCCGGTCGTCGACGACCGCCAGCAGCGCATCGCTCAGGTTGCCCATCGCAATCGGCACGTTCCTGCCCATGCCGAACGTATCGAACCAGTCCACCCACGTGTAGTAGCTCGCCTCGGCGCTCCCCGGGTCGGGCACGTCGCGCAGTTGCGGTCCCGGCAGCTGGTGGAGCGTCCACCCTTCCGGGCAGTGCGCGCCGGTGGCGGTCGGACCGTTGAGCGTCCTGCATCGCCGGCGATCGAAGCGCCCCAGGTGGCCGCTCGAGAGCGATACCCAGTACACGCCGGCGCTGTCGACATCGCCGCCGCGCGGGCCGAACGCCGGCGGCGGCGGCTGATAGATCTCCGCCAGCGCGGTATCCGCCGGGTTGGTCCCGGGCTGCACGCGCACGATCGCCCCAGGGTACCCGACAACGGTGCCCCAGACGGCGCCGTCTGCCGGGCTGACCGCCACCGCATAGGTCGTCACAACGATGCGCGTGTCCTTGGCCGGATCTGCCGGCTCGTTTGGTTCCACATAGCCGTCACGGCGGCCGTTGCCGCTCGTATCGAGCACGAACGGCGTCCATCCCTGCGCTTGCGCCTCGTCGCCCGTCTGCTCGAACAGCCGGCGGTTCAGCCAGCCGATCACGCCTGGGCCGTCGAGGCCGCCGCTCAGCCACAGCGTCTGGTCGCGGTCCTGCGCGAAGTTCAGATGGTGCGTGGCGAAGCAGGTGCTCAGCAGCGTGAATCGGCCGGTCGCCGGATCGAACATCGACAGATGGCGGTTCGACTGCCGCAGCGCCACCGCCTTTGCCGAGGGGTGCCCCTGGGCGCAGTAGGCCGGGTTGTCGGCGGGCCGCACCCGCGCGGTGAACCACACGCGTCCGCGCTCGTCCATCATCGGGTTGTGCGCCAGCGTCCGGCTGTCCCAGATTGGCTCGGCGCCCCAGTACGCCGACGGGCCGAATGGATTGCTCCGAGACGAGGGCGTCTGGGGGTCGCGAACCGGATGCATGATCTCGGCGACCGTGTGGGTGTTCGGGTCGAGCACAGGCAGCAGGTCGGTGCTGTCCTCCGCCGAGGCGTAGACCTTTCCGCGGGCGTTGACCCGCGGGTTCCTCCGGTCGGTTGAAACAGCGTCGTGCAGGTACGCCGTGGGCCGGCTCCAGTCCCACAGCGTGATCACGACATTCCGCTCGATTCCGCGCGGGCGCTCGGGATGGGCGACCGGCAGCTCGCCCGCTGCGATGCGGTCGGTCCAGTCGGCGAACAGCGCGAGCGCGCGCGGGCCGTCGAGCCGGCCGATGTCGCGCGCCATCAGCGCGCGCGCACCGCCAGACTGCAGCCGGCGCGTCCACGCGTCGAGGGAGTCGCCCGACGCCCCGAACTCCTTCGCAACAGTGCGCATGCCCTTGGTGCCGAGGGCGTGGCACGATTGGCAGGCGCCGGCCTTGATGGTATTCAGCCACGCGCCCTGCGCCGGCACCGGTCCCAGGGGGAACTCGGTCTTCGGCGGCACCCGCATGAGCGAGAACCAGTACAGCGCAGGGTAGTACTCGGCTGCGGCCGCCGGCGTGGGCGCCGGCGTCGCCGTGAGATTGACGATCCGGCCGGGGCTCGTCTCCACCCGGGGTGAATCGACCAGCCCGTACCCGCGCACCCAGACGCTGTACCTGCCGGGCGGCACATCGGGCACCAGATACCGGCCCCGGTCGTCGGTGACCACAATCTTCGCAACTCTCGTCGGCAGATCCGTGGTTTCGGCGATCACCCAGACCCCCGCCTCGGGGCCGGCGCCACCCGTCACCACGCCGCCGATGTCGTCGTTGTCGATCGTGACCGGTGCCGCCTCGCGCTGGGCGCGGACTGCGGGCGCGGGCGCCGCGGCGAGGACCGCTGCGGCTACGGCGAGCGCTCCGATACGCGTGTGACCCATGCTACGCTCCCGGGGCAGATGGTAACTCACGGCGGGGCTCATGGTAAGTTGTCGCATCCGTTAACATGAGATCGACGAAGGGAGGCAACAACCACGATGAGCTTTTGCGACCACTGCCAGGGACAGCGGTTCGATCGGGCCCAGGTGCTGCGCGCGCTGCGCGCCGCCCGCCAGCGGCTGCGCGGCTCGCAGAGCGACCCCAGCCTGGATCACACCTTCGCACTGGCCATCGAAGCCGTCCGCGCCCTGGAGATTCCGCACCTCGAGCTGCTGGACGAGGTCGTCGACGGCGAGGTGGTGCACTGATCCCACGCCCAGGTGCTCCCCGCCGCGCCGCTCGTCCGGGTCCTCGAAGAGGCGCCCACGCCGATCTTCTCGTCTCTTGCGCCGCTCGTGCTGCGGGTCCCCGTCTCCACGCCTGTCGCATGGGTCCTGGCAGCGCCTGGCGCGCCGCCACCTACGCCTCGAGCGTTCGATCGGGGTTCCAGCCGGCCGCCGGCAGAACGTTTTCGCGCCGTCCCGCCGAGATTCGTGTAGAGTAGGCGCAGTTTCGCCGGGCGCCGGCGCACGGCCGATCGGGTCGACGCGAGGCGTCCAGTCCAGGAGGGCACTTTCATGCGCACATTGCTGTTCGCGCTCCTTCTCCTCCCGCTCGGTCTGGGCAGCGCCGCTGCGCAGGCCGGCAACGCGCAGGCGGGCAAGGCGCTCTGGGATGGGCCGGCGACCCAGTGCCGCAATTGCCACGGCCAGAACGGAGAAGGCGCATTCGGACCCGATCTCGCCGGGCGCCGGCTGACGGTCGCGCAGTTCCGCCAGGCGATCCGTCAGCCGTGGGGAATCATGCCGGCCTACATCGAGTCCCAGGTCAGCGACTCCGAGGTCGCGGATCTGGTCGCGTACTTCTCGAACCTCCCGGCGGTCGACAAGCCGGGGCCGTGGCGGTTCGACGTGCCTCAGGGGGCTCCCCGCGGTCAGGAAGCCGCTCTGGCGACGATCGGCTGCGCCCAGTGCCACGGTCCGGCGCTCAACGGACCGCGCGCCAACGCGGGCGCCGTGGGTGCGGATTACCGGTGGTTCCAGAGCATGGTGTACGACCACGCCAAGGTGATGCCCGCCCACTGGAAGACGCTCGGCGAGCAGCCGGCGGTGCGCGTGCGCATGGGCACCTACTCGCGGGCGCGGCTGCCCGAGGCGGTGCTGCAGGAAGTCTTCGACTGGGCGAAGGACATCGGCTTCCGTCCCGACGTGGTGGGGCGGCTGAGCACGGGCGTCTCCGGCGCCGACGGCGTGACCTACACGCTGAACGTCGAGAACATCGGACTGCAGAACCGCGGGCTGACCGCCGAGGATCTGACGATCAATCTCGTGGTGCCCGCCGGCGCCACGGTCGTCAAGACGACGGGCGGGAACTACCAGGGCGTACGCCAGGACGCGGGCCTCAAGGCGAGCGTCGCCGTCTGGCAGTTGAACCGGCTTGCGCCGAAGGATCACCAGACGTACGCGCTGACGCTGTCGCGCGCCGGCACGCAGAGTGACAACGTCCGCGGCGTCATCCGCTGGACGAAACCGACCGTGAAGACCGGCCCGGTCGATCAGGCCAACATCGCACCGGCGCCGCTCGCGACAGCCACGCAGTAGGCGCCGCCCGGCACCGACCTCCATTGCCCACTGTCCGTTCCCCACGCTCCCCCAGGAGCCGTGGGGAACGGACGGCAGCCGGCTTCCTCATGCGCCGCCTCGGACGACGCACCGTCGCCTTCCTGGTGCCGCTCTGCCTGTCGGCGCTCGTCGTCGCCGCGCCCGCGACGGCCCAGGATCCTGTCGTCATCGATGGACCGGCGCCCCCCGACGCTCCCGAGGTGGTGGCGCGCGATGCCGAGGGTCGCGTGACCGTCCGCGCGGTGCGCCTGGCCGAGCCGATCGTCGTCGACGGCCTGCTGCGCGATCCGGTGTACTCGCAGGTCCGGGCCATCAGCGATTTCATCCAGCAGGAGCCGCACGAAGGAGAACCGGCCACCGAACGCACCGAGCTCTGGATTTTCTTCGACGACACGACCCTCTATCTCGCGGTGCGCTGCCTCGACAGTCAGCCCGACCGCATCATCGCGAACGAGATGCGCCGCGACGGCAACCTGTTTCAGAACGACAACATTCAGGTGGTCATCGACACCTTCTACGACCGCCGGAGCGGTCTGTCCTTTCAAACCAATGCCCTGGGCGCCCTGCGCGACCAGGAAATCGGCGATGAACGGACCACCAACACCGACTGGAATACCGTGTGGGATGTCAGGGCCGTGCGCACCGAGGACGGCTGGAGCGCGGAGCTCGCCATCCCGTTCAAGTCGCTCCGGTACAGGGCGAGCGGCTCGCAGGTGTGGGGCCTCAACATGCAGCGCATGGTGCGCTGGAAGAACGAGCGGTCGTTCCTGTCTGGCGTCCCCGCGTCCTACGGCGGGCGGGGGATCAACAAGCTGTCGTCGGCGGCCACGCTCGTGGGCCTCGATGTGCCGCCGTCGGGCCGCAACCTCGAGATCAAGCCGTATGCGATCTCCGCCGTGACGACCAACCGCCAGGCCACTCCCATCATCTCGAACGACGTGAGCGGCGACGCGGGCGTCGACGTCAAGTACGGACTGACCCGGGGCCTGACGGCCGACTTCACCTACAACACCGACTTCGCGCAGGTGGAGGAGGACGAGCAGCAGGTGAACCTCACGCGCTTCAACCTCTTCTTCCCCGAGAAGCGCGACTTCTTCCTGGAAGGCCAGGGGATCTTCCAGTTCGGTCCGAGCCGGGAGAGCACGTTCTCCGGAGCGGCGACGACGCTCGTGCCGGTGGTGTTCTTCAGCCGCCGCGTCGGCTTGAGTGACGGCCACAAGGTTCCGATCCTGGCCGGCGGCAGGGTCACCGGGCGCACCGGTCCGTACGCCATCGGCGCGCTCAACATCCAGACACAGGAATCAGACCTGGCCGGCGCGGCCGCCACGAACTTCTCGGTCGTGCGGATACGCCGAGACATCCTGCGGCGCAGCGCCATCGGCGTCATCGGGACCCACAGGTCGCCGGGCGCCTCGACCAGCGACGCCAACCAGGTGGTCGGCGTCGACGCGGCGCTCGCCTTCTACGAGAACGTCACGCTCAACAGCTATTACGCGCGCAGTCGGACGCCAGGACGCCGCGGCGGCGAGGCCAGCTATCTGGGGCAGTTCGCGTACGCCGGGGACCGCTACGGAATGAACCTCGAACACCTCACCGTGGGCGAGGGGTTCAACCCCGAGGTCGGATTCCTCCGCCGCGAAGCGTTCCGGCGCAGCTACGGGCAGGGCCGCTTCAGCCCGCGGCCGCGATCGAGCCGCTCGATCCGGAAGTATTCGATCGAGGGCAGCATCGACTACATCACCGATCCCGACGGGAGGCTGGAATCGCGCGAGACGCAGGCCTCGTCGCGAATCGAGTTCAACAACGGCGGCTTCTGGTGGAGCGACTACACCCGCAACTACGAGCTCATCGAGAAGCCGTTCGAGATCGCCACGGGGGTCGTGATCGCCCCCGGTGAGTACCGGTTTCACGGGTTCCAGAGCACGTACTACGTCCCGCCGCAATGGCCGTTCACGGGGCGGATCAACGGCTCGAGCGGCAGCTTCTACGGGGGCACGCGCAGCGAGATCGGCTACGACGGCCGCGTGGAGGTGACCTCCCAGCTCGCCGTCGAGCCACGCGTGTCGATCAACTGGGTCGACCTCCCGGTCGGGCGATTCACCACCCGCCTGCTCGGATCCCGCGTGACCTACGCGGTGAGCACGCGCGCGGCGCTGAGCGCGTTGGTGCAGTACAACTCGAGCAACAGCACCTTGTCCTCGAACGTCCGGTTTCGCTGGGAGTACCGTCCGGGGAGCGACTTGTTCGTCGTGTACTCCGATGGGCACGAGATCGTCCGCCCGCGGCCGGCCATGCTCCAGAGCCGCGCCCTCGTCGTGAAGATGACGCGCCTCTTCCGCTTCTGACACCTCGGGAGACCACAGAGAACACGCTTCAACGGGCCACAGAGGCACAGAGACACAGCGTTCGAATCAGGGCTTCTCCGTGTCTCCGTGTGGCCCGTGTCGTCTCACATCGTCAGCAGCGCGGCGATCGTGAGGATGCCCGTGAACAGATGCCCGAGCCGCAGGTTCTCGTTCTCCGCAGCCTGGTTGTTGTCGAAGTTGACGGTCGGCAGCACGATGGCGGGCGCGCCCATCGCCTCGATGAACCGCGCCGTGCTCATCCGCTGGCCCATGGTCCGGATGAGCACCGGCGCCTCCCCCAGCATGCGCGTAACCGCCGAGGTGACCCGCTGCGCCTCCGGCGCCAGCGGCGGCGTCCGCCACGCGTCGCCGGCGCCGCCGCGCAGCACCACCTTCGCCAGGCGCGGGTATCGACTGCGGGTCTCGTCGTCGGGCTCGGAGTGCACCACGTGGTAGCCCTGCGCGCGGATATGCGCCAGGAGCTTGTCGGCCATGGCCGTGGCGGGCGTCTCCTTCACGAGGCGCACTTCCAGGAACGCCGTCGCGCGATCGGGGATGACCACCGTCGCGTCCCCGCCGATGACGCCACTCGCCAGTCCGCGGATGTTGAGGGCGGGCAACTGCAGCGCCTGCTGCAGCGAGAGGTCCGCGCGCTCGGGCGCCGCAATCCCGAGCAGCTTCATGAGACCGGCAGGCTCGTCCGGCACGGCGTCGAGCATCGCCTGTTCCTCCGCCGTCAGCGGGACGACCCCGTCGTAGAACCCCTCGACGAGCACACGCCCCTCGTCGTCTTTCATCGAGGACAAGAGCCGCGCGAGCCGGAGCGCCGGATTCGGCACCCAGTTGCCGTAGTTGCCGCTGTTCACGCCGACCTTCGGTCCGTACACGGTGAGGTCGAGCGCCAGGAGCCCGCGCACGCCGAAGGCGATCGTCGGCCGGCCGCTCGAATGCGCCGGCCCTTCGAGCAGCATCATGAGGTCGCCGGTGAGCTTGTCGCGATACTTGGAGATGGCCGCCGTCAGGCTCGCCGACCCGACCTCGGCATCGAGAACCACCCGCACATTGGACGACGGCGCCATGCCGGTGGCCTTCAGGGCATCAATCGCCGACAGCAGCGCGACGATCGGCGCCTTGTCGTCGGCGGCGGACCGTCCGTAGAGCCGCCAGTTCGGATCGAACGTGTCGAGCGTGCGCAGGTTCGGAATGTCCTTGCCGCCCTCTTCCAGCCGCCCCGTGCGCAGCACCGGCACGAACGGATTCGCCTGCTTCCACGCCCGCAGATCGACCGGCTGGCCGTCGTAGTGCGCCCAGACGAGCAGCGTCCGCGTGGCGCCGGGCACCCTGAGCTCGCCCCAGACCAGCGGATTCGCGTCCGTGGCGAGGATCTCCGTCGTGAAGCCGCGCCGGCGCAGCATGTCGCGAAGCAGCTGCGCGTTGCGGCGCATGTTCTCGGCGTCGACGGGTGTGTTGGGAATCGAGATGAGATCGACCAGCTCAGACACGATCGCGCGCTGGTGGGAGGCGACGTAGCGGTCGAGCCCGGCGCGAGCCTCCTGCGCGGGCGCGACGCCCTGGGCCGCGAGGGTGAGCGCCGCGACCAGACCGATACCGCGCAGACGGGCAGTCATGTCCGCTCCCTGTTCGATACGGCGAAGGCGCCTCCGGCCGTCCCCGGTAATTCCGTGCGGCCGATTATACGCCTGGTGTAGAGTGTCGCTGTTTCAAGGGAGGGACCCGTGACTCGCACGCACCTTTGCGCGGCCGTCCTCGGCGGAACGGTCCTGGTCGCGGTCGGGACAGGAGCGCAGACGCGCAGCCTGCCGACCTTCGAAGTCGACAAGGCCTGGCCCGCGTTGCCGCCCAAGTGGAAGCTGGGCGATCCGTCGAGCTTCGCCATCGATGCCAGGGACAATGTCTGGCTCCTCCATCGGCCGCGCACGCTGCTCGAACCCGCGGCGGCGAAGATGGCGGCGCCGGCGGTCATCGTGTTCGACCAGGCCGGCAATTTCGTCAGGGCCTGGGGCGGTGACGCGCCCGGCTACCAGTGGCCCGAGCGCGAACATGGGATCCACATCGACGCTCGCGGCTTCGTCTGGGTGACCGGCAACAACTGCCCCACCAACGGCATCAAGAACCTCAGACCGGTGGCCGACGACCAGGTCCTGAAGTTCACGCAAGAGGGGAAGTTCGTCCTCCAGATCGGAGGGACCAGCGAGAGCAAGGGAAACGCCGACACGCGGAACGTGCACCGCGCGGCCGACGTGTTCGTCCATCCGGCGACCAACGAGGCGTTCGTCGCCGACGGCTACGGCAACCGCCGCGTCGTCGTCTTCGACGCCGACACCGGCGCCTTCAAGCGGATGTGGGGCGCCTTCGGCAACGCGCCGACCGACGAGGACAACTGCATGGTGATGACGCCGAAGACCTTTCCGGCCGGTCCGGGTCCGCAGCAGTTCAACATCGTCCACGCGCTGCGCGTGTCGAGGGACGGGCTGGTGTACGTCGCCGACCGCGAGAACCGCCGCGTGCAGGCATTCACCCCGCAGGGCACGTTCGTGAACCAGCTCGTCAAGACCGACACGCCGTTTGCGCGCAACCTGGCGCTGTCACACGACCCGGACCAGCAGTTCATCTACGTCGGCAACGGCAAGGAGATCTCGATTGTCGATCGCAAGACGCTGACGATCGCCGGCGCCATCGCCGTGCCCGGGCTCGTCGGCGCGGGCCACCAGATCGCCGTCGACTCGAAGGGGAATCTCTATATCGCGGCAACCGGCAACGGCCTGCAGAAGCTGACGTTCAAAGGAATGTCGGCCGCCTCGACGCGCTAGCTCGGGTCCTTCAGAAACGACTCGTTTCGCGTCCTTTCTTTCCGGTGCGGAGCTTCGCGACCATGGCCCTCCGAACTGGAGCCGTTGAGTATGATCATACTGTGAGTCATACTGTTGTTATGCCAGGGATCAATCGAGTCACCATCACGTTGCCTGCGGGTCTCCTCGAGGAAGTGGATCGGCTCGAGCGGAACCGGAGCCGCTTCATCGCTGACGCTGTCCAGCGTGAGGTCACCCGTCGCCGTCACGCTGCGCTCCTCGAGTCAGTGCGAAGTCCCCATCCAGAAACGACGCAGTCGGTTGACGTCGGATTGGCTGACTGGACCTCCGAGTTGCCGGATGACGAAGGCCTCCTCGATCCGTCCGGCGGCACTGCCGTTCGCTGGGTCGAGGGCGAGGGCTGGATCAAGGAGCCCGCGTGACGGTCGAACGTGGCACCGTCGTTCTCGTCGAACTTGATCCCACTGTGGGCCACGAGCAACGAGGCGTGCGACCGTGCGTGGCTGTCAGCGATCCCGTCGTGAATGCTGATCAGCGGTTCCCGCTGATTGCCGTCGTGCCCGTGACCGGCACGGCGGGTGTCGGTGCACTGTATCCGGCCCTCGCACCGGGGAGCAGCAGCGGCCTCGCGAAGCCGTCGTTTGCGCTGGTCGATCACGTTCGTTCAATTGACAAGCGCCGAATCCGCAGGATGTTTGGGCAAGTCTCGCCTTCAGAACTTGCGAGCATCGACCGGGGGCTCGAGCTCTTCCTGGGCCTGGGGGGCTGAGTCAGGCTCCGACTCTCGCAAGCCCCGTTGGGATGACCGGGGCTATCCCTCGACCAGGTGCCCCTGTTTCAGGAGTGTCGCCGCCGGTCTAGGAAGGCCTGGGGCCTTCGTTACCGGCCGATGTCTCCGTCGCTGTCTCCTCCAGTGGCGTTGTCCTGCAGTTCGGGATTTGGTCCCTTGCCTTCGCGGTAGAGGCGCTCGGCGGCGCGCGTGTTGGCGAGCATCCCGAGGAGACCGTAATTGCCTTCGTGGCAGGTCGATTCGTACGCCTGATTCAGCCGATCCGGCGTCCGCTCCCACGGCACCTCGAGCGTCCAGGGGCTGGTCCACGTCGTGGGGTCTTCGACCGTGACGCGGTACATGATGCGCGAGTCGGATACCCGCGTGAGCCGCTCGACCAGGTGCAGGTTCTCCCGGGAGCCGCGGAAGTCCATCTTCTGCGTGAAGTTCGCCGTATCGATGACCAGCGCGGCCCCCTCCCAGCGCCCCCGGGAGTCGCCCTGCAGCAGCCGGATCTTCGACGGCAGATGGGCCGAACCGTCGACGGGGATCGTGCGGACGAACCCCTGCCCCTGCCCCGAGTCGTGGTAGATGCCGACGGCGCCGCGCGACTGCACGATCCGGTACGTCGCGCCGAGGTTCGGCATCGCCGCGCCGAAGCAGCGCTCGGTGTTCTGCCGGTCCTCAGGGCCGTCGGCGCGGTTCATGCGCGCGATGTTGTAGTGGGGCGGCGGCTCCTTCCGGCGCGGAGAGATCGGCCCCGGCCGCCCGCCCGAGGTGCCCTGCAGCAGCGCCTCGAGGTATTCCCGCATCGCCGCGAGACGGGCCCGCGCCTCCGGCGTCATCGGCGGAACCTTCCCGTCCGGCGGATCGACGATGAGCGCGGTCCGGCGGTCGGCGAGCCGGGTCGGCGGCGCCAGCCAGTGCTGGTTGTAGGCCTGGGCGACATCGCGCTCGGTGCCGCGCAGCGACCGATCGTCGCGCCCGGGACGAGACGCCACGTCCTGCTCGATCGCGTCGGCCTCCTCCGGCGTCAGCACCGGCTTGCCGGCGAATTTCGCGGGCCGCTCGAGGGGCGTGAGCGTCTCGCCGGTCCAGACGCCCTGCAGGTCCGGCTCTCCCCACGGCGTCGTCGGCGGCGTATACGTCCCCTGCGCGGTGAGGGCGACCGCCGCGAGCACCAGGGACGCGACAGTCGCCGGAACGAGCGCGACGGCTCGAAACCTCATGTCTCCTCCCACGCGCACTGGATACTAGAGAGCCCCGCGGCCGGTGTCAACCCACGCGCGCGTCCGTGCTACCATCCCGGCCGCACGCGCTCGGGAAACCCACTCATGCGAACCGCACTCACCCACCTGTTGAGCGCCGCCGCCGGGGCGCTCGTGGTCGGCGCCGTCGTGCTGCTCGGCACCCGCTCCGGCGGCCCCGAGGGCGCCGGCACGCCCGGCGAGATTCCGCGCACGGCCGAGGGGCACCCCGACGTCAGCGGCATCTGGCAGGCGAACTCGTCGGCGCATTGGGACCTGCTGTCGCACGAGGCGCGCCCGATGGTGGCGCAGCCGGGCGCCTACCCGGACGTGCCGGTGCTGGCCGCGCCTGTCGTCGCCCTCGGCGCGACCGGCTGGATCCCGGCCGATCTCGGGGTCGTCGACGGCGACGAGATTCCGTACCAGCCGTGGGCCGCGGCCCGGCAGCGCGAGAACCTCGCTAACAGGCTCGATCGCGACCCGGAGATCCGGTGCTACCTGCCGGGCATCCCGCGCGCGATGTACATGCCATACAAGTTCCAGATCATTCAGGGCCCGGCCAAGGTCATGATGGCCTTTGAATTCAGGAACGCCGAGCGGACCATCCACCTGGACGAGGTCGTGCAGTACCCGGGCGACGCGTTCATGGGGCATTCGGTGGGGCGCTGGGAAGGCGACACGCTCGTCGTGGACGTGTCGCGGTTCACGCCGTACACGTGGTTCGACCGGGCGGGCAACTTCCACAGCGACGCGCTGCGTGTCACCGAGCGCTACACGCCGATGACGCGCGACGCGATCCGGTACGAGGCGCGCATCGAGGACCCGAAGGTGTTCACGCGTCCATGGACGATCCGGCTGCCGCTCTACCGTCGTCTCGAGCCGGAAGCGCGGCTGATTCCGCACCGCTGCATGGAGATGGCCGAGGAGACGGCGCTCGGCCACCTGCGCAGGCAGCCGCTCGTCCGGCGCTGGGAAAGCAGAACGATGGTCGTCGACGTGACGCGGAGGGTCCCCGCGGCGGAAGAGGAGCTGTACCGGCTCCAGGTTTCCGGCAATCCGCCGGAGAACTAATACGAGGCGGTAGCCGGTAGGTGGTAGCCGGTAGCCGACTCAGCGGCGGCCGGGCGGCGCGCCGATGTCGGTCGAGCCGAGGAACAGCGTCCGGCCGTCTGGGAGCGTCATGTCGCGCCCGTTGGCGCGGCGCGAGCCATCCTTCGCGCGGTAGCCGTCGACCACAATGACCGTGCCTGGAAGGAGCGCTTCCTTGGTGAAGCCGCGCCGGAAGAGGACGTTCGGCGTACCCGCCTCGATCGCCCACTGCTCCGCCTTGCCCCCGGGGAGCGGCACCTCGATGTGGATCCAGACGTGCGGGTTCACCCACTCCATCCTCTTCACAACCGCGCGCTCGAACCTCACCGGCCGGTTGGCGTCGAACTCGGCCGCAAAGGAATGATGCGCGGCGGCCGGCAGAGCCGGCGCGACGAGCAGACCGGCGGCAACCGCTCCGAGAGCCAGGTTTCTCATGGCGTTAGGGATACCGCCGAAACCGGAGCGTGTCAAGGTATGATCCGGCCACCAACCGGCCCAGTTCGCACAGAAGGAGACGCTGATGCGCACCCACTCTCTGCTGTTGCTCCTCGTTCTGGTAGCTGCCCCGCTGGCGGCACCGCTCTCGGCGGCCCAGACGCGCGGGGAGGTCAAGCTGACCAGGGATATCAAGGTCATCTCGAGCGCCGGCGCCCGCGCCCTGGCCGACGCCTGCAGCGCCTGGGCCGAGCGGAACGAGACCACCGTCGCCATGGCGATCCTCGACTGGGGCGGCCACGTCATCGAGTCTCACGCCATGGAGGGGGCGGCCGCCAACGCGATCGACACCGCGCTGCTCAAGGCCAAGTCGGCGCTCAGGTGGCGCCGGCCGACGTCGGAAACGAACCGGATCGTTCGGAGCGGCGAGAATCTGGCGCCGACCTTCATGAACGACTTCCCGCAGCCCGGCGCCCTGCCGATCGTCCTGGACGGACAGGTGATCGGCGCCATGGGCGTCTCGAGCGAGAGCGGCGAGAAGTGCGCCCAGGCGGCCATCGAGGAGGTCTTCAAGGGCCGGGCGACCTTCGTCGGCCGGTAGACCAGCCTCCGATCCCAGCCGGCCCACGCACGGCGAAGACGTAGAGACTTGAGTTCTGCGGCTCGTCTTCGTCTTGACAGCGCGCGCTTTCCGCCTTGACCAAACGGCCGTCCGGTCGTATCGTCGCCGCTACGGAGGAGGTCGAACGTATGAGGAACAGAGCCCTGACCGTGGCGCTCGCGGCGGTCTGCCTCGGGATCTTCTGGGTCGCCGCCCCGGTTGGCACGAGCGCCCTTCAGACCGGCGCGGCGGTTTCCATCGACACTGACGACATTGGCGGCATGGTCAGCGGGCCGCGCGGACCGGAGGCGGGGGTCTGGGTGATTGCCGAAACCGCCGACCTGGCGACACGCTTCAGCCGGACGGTCGTCACCGACGACCAGGGACGCTTCCTCGTGCCCGATCTGCCGAAAGCGACCTACAACGTCTGGGTGCGCGGCTACGGGCTCGTCGATTCACCGAAGGTGCAGACGGCGCCCGGTCGCCTGCTGAACCTGCGGGCGGTGCCGGCGCCGAACCCGCGCGCGGCCGCGGAGTACTACCCGGCCGGCTACTGGTACTCCCTGGCGCGCGTGCCGGACAAGAGTGAGTTCCCAGGCACGGGCCCCGACGGCAACGGCATCTCGCCGAACGTCAAGAGCCAGGCCGACTGGCTCCGGATGATGAAGTCGGGCAACTGCACGGCGTGTCATCAGCTCGGCACCAAGGGGACCCGCGAGCTGCCCGCGTCGCTCGGGAAATTCGGCTCGTCGGCCGCCGCCTGGGAGCGCCGCGTGCAATCCGGACAGGCGGGCAGCCAGATGCTCAACGGCATCGAGCAGATGGGGCGCCGGCGCGCGTTCGCCATGTTCGCCGACTGGACCGATCGCGTCGCCGCCGGCGAGGTGCCGCCCGCGCCCCCGCGACCGCAGGGCCTCGAACGCAACGTCGTCATCACGCAGTGGGACTGGGCCGACCCCAAGGCGTATCTCCACGATCTCGTGTCGACCGATCGCCGGAACCCGCGTCTCAACGCGAACGGTCCGGTGTACGGCTCCCTCGAGGTGAGCGCCGACTACCTGCCCGTGCTCGATCCGATGTCCCATCGACCGAGCCAGGTGAAGCTGACGGTGCGCGATCCGAACACGCCGCCCGCCTCGGCGCCGAAGATGCCGCAGCCCTCTCCGTACTGGGGCGAGGAAGTGGTCTGGACGAGCCGGAACAACGTCCACAACCCGATGATGGACGAGCTGGGGCGCGTCTGGATTACGTCGGCCATTCGGCCGCCGGCCAACCCCGACTCCTGTCGCGAGGGTTCGACGCATCCGTCGGCGAAGGCGTTTCCGCTCAACAACGCCGGACGGCACCTCGCCGTCTACGACCCACGGACCCAGAAGCTGACGCACATCAGCACGTGCTTCGGAACGCACCACCTGATGTTCGCCGAAGACCGGAACCGCACGCTCTGGACGAGCGGCGGCGGCCAGGTCGTCGGGTGGCTGAATACGAAGCTGTTCGACGAGACCGGCGACGAGATGAAGTCGCAGGGGTGGACCGCGCTCATCATGGACGCCAACGGCAACGGGCGGCGCGACGCGTACGTGGAGCCGGACCAGCCGACCGATCCCACCAAGGACAAGCGGATTGGCGGCGCGTTCTACGGCGTGTCACCGGCGCCGGACGGCTCGGTCTGGGGCTCCATGCTGGGAATGCCCGGCGCGGTTGTACGCCTCACCCCCGGCTCGAACCCGCCGGAGACGGCGCTCGCGGAGATGTACCAGCCGCCGTTCAACAACCCGAACGCCAAGGTCGAAGGGTACTCGCCGCGCGGCTTCGACGTCGATCGCGACGGCGTCGCCTGGCTCGCGCTCGCCAGCGGCCATCTGGCCAGTTTCGACCGCCGCAAGTGCAAAGGGGCGCTCACCGGACCGGCGGCGACGACCGGCCAGCACTGCCCTGAGGGGTGGACGCTCTATCCGGAACCGCTGCCCCACTTCACGGGCGTGACCGATTCGGGCAGCGTCGAGGCGAGCTACTTCACGTGGGTCGATCAGTTCGACACCCTCGGCCTCGGGCGCAACGTGCCGATCAACACCGGGAACGCCGCGGAAGGACTGCTCGTGCTGAAGGACGGCACGTGGGTCGTGCTGCGCGTGCCGTATCCCACCGGCTACTACACCAAGTGGCTCGACGGCCGCATCGACGATCCGAACGCCGGCTGGAAAGGGCGCGGGCTCTGGACGACGGTCAGCACGCGGGCGCCGTTCCACATGGAAACCGGCCGCGGGACGACCAGCAAGGTGGTGAAGTTCCAGCTCCGTCCCGGTCCGCTGGCGAGGTAACCCGTACCTGTGTCCGGGGGTGCGAGAGTCCACCCCCGGACACGTCATCGGGCTTGCCGCCGCCCTGGCCCCATCTGCCAGGCCATATTACAATCCGTAATATGAAGACTATTGCTATTACCATCGATGAGGACATCCTCGAGCGTCTCGATCGTGTCGCTCGGCCCGGTGGCGGGCGCGGTCTCAACCGCTCGCGGATCATCCGCACCGCGGTTCGCGACTACGTGTCGCGTCTCGAGCGCCAGCTCGACGAGGAGCGCGAGGCGGCCATCGTTCGTCGTCATCGAGGCAGGTTGGCGCGGCAGGCCGCCGCGCTCGTACGCCAGCAGGCGAAACCGTGAAGTGGGGCGAGATCTACCGCACACGGGACGCGGTGGCCGAACGCGGCCACAAGCCGGGCTTCTATGTGATCGTGTCGCGGGACTTCATTGCCGGGAACGAGGACATCTCCACGGTTGTGTGCGCCCCCGTGTACGGAGAGGTGCTCGGCCTCCGCACGGAGGTCGCCATTGATGCCGCCGACGGCGTTCCCCGCCCGAGCTCGATCCGCTGCGATTTCCTGACATTGATGTTCAAGAGGAAGCTGACCGGATTCGTCTCGACCCTCTCGGACCAGAAGCGCGCCGCGCTGAAAGACGCGCTCGCGCACGCCCTGCAGCTCACGTCCTGAGCGCGCGAGCGGGTTGTTGGCGGACGCCATCGACCGAGACCGATCGGCGAGCGCCCGTGCGCCGGCGGCGGCGCCCGCGTCCGGGGCGGGTCGACGGGCGGAGGGTGGCTGCCCCGCCCGTTCCGGGTCAGTTCGTCTTGTTCACCAACTGCAGGAACTGCGACAGCGGCGCGGGATTGCCGTGAATCCCGACGAGTGTCGCCACGTCGAGCTTCAGCCGCTCGAGGTTCCGCTGGAGCGCGCGGTTGTTGGCGTTGGGCGCCGCCGCAGCCGGGTTGTAGAGGTCGGCCTGCACCACGACCTTCTCGCGCGGGATGTAGGCGATGAGCATCCCTCCCGCATGCGGGAGCCCCTGCACGTTGTACAGCTCCACGGTGCGCACCCCGTCTGTCAGCACGTATTTCTCGCGCACGGTCTCGAAGATGTACCCTTCCGACCACTCCTCCGGCGGGTAGAGCGAGTACCGATCGGGCTCGAGAAGCCACGGTCGCGCCCGCAGCACTTCCTGGTAGTACGGGCGGTTGCCCTCGTGCGTCACCACGGTCGCGCCCTCGTGGACGTATGTGCGAATGCCGCCCAGGTGATCCCAGTGGTGATGCGTATTGACGACGAAGCGGATCGGTTTGTTCGGCATGAGCCTGTTCACTTCACCGATCGCCGCCAGTGACCGCTCCTCGTTGAGCGGCGCCTCGATCACGACGACGTGGTCGCTGAACTCGACCGCCACGCTGTTGTGGCTGCCGCCGGCCAGCAGATAGAGACCCTCGCCCAGCTTCTGCGTCTGGACGCGCACCGGTTCGGGCTTCGCGGTCCGGACGACATCGGGCACCGCCGCCGTCGCGTTCGGCACGTTCAGCCGCACCTCGGAAATCGTCTCGAGGCCGAATGCGTGGTCTCCGCCGCTCACGTTCGGCTGGTGCCCGCCGTCGTCGAAATCCTGATGCTGGTGAAAGCGCGGCACCTGCACGCCGTTGACGGCCCGGTAGTTCGTGTAGACGTTCTCGAGGTACAGATCGCCGACGACAGGACTGGGCACCCACGTCTGCACGCGCTGGACCATGCTCTTGACGTTGATGGTGCCGTTGATGCGGTACTTGCCGAGGGCCACGAACGAGACGATGGTCACCCGCTCACCGTACTCCCGGCGTGCGACCATCGTCGGGTTCGCGCCTGGCGCCATCGCCCCCTTGAGGAAGCCGTACGGGGTGGTCAGGATCTCGATCTGACGCATCTCGGCGGCAGTCGGCTGCGGCACCGCCTGGCCCTGGGCGTTCAGGGTCCACGCGAAGTTGCCGCTGACGAAGGTGACGACCTTCTGCGGCGTCAGGAAGGGAAAACCGGCGCCGCCCCCGCGCGGCGGGTTGTCCCCCTGCGCCCTGACGTATTCCTCGCGCGAGGACATCGTGTCGAAGTCGATCGTCCGGGTGTAGCTCGTCAGGTCGACCCGCGGCCAGTCCTGATCGGGCGCGAAGTTCTGGCCGACCATCCCCTGCCAGCCGGTGCCGGTGTACTGGATGGACCGCATGTTCTCGACGCCCATTGCCTTCGCCGCGGCCTGCAGGACGCTCCGCGCATCCTGCGCCGGAGCCGACACTGCCATGAGCGCCGCGAGGCTCACTGACAGCCAGAGTCGCGTTGTCATGATTCCCTCCGCCCTGAACCGACGCCGTCCGGACCGACCCGAGCGGCCACAGGCGTGCCTATTATGGGCCAAAGCTTTCGCAGCAGATCCGGCCTCCTGGAGCGGCACCCGGTCGTTCTCCTGCCGTGCGGTGGAATGACGACACGCGACCAGGGATGGCGCGCGAAGGAGCGACAACGTGGATCGGACGCCAGGAAAAACACACGCACGACGCGGTCATTTCCCCGGGAGCCCGCCCCCCGCCATCGCCACGCAATCGAAGCGGCGAACGAAGGGCCGAATTTCCCGTGGCATACGACGTGCAGCCTTCTCGACAACTGGAAATCTCCGTGGCCTGGGACGGCACGCCGTACTAAGGGACCATGGCCATCGCACATCGCATTCGCTCGGTGCCCGGAATCCATTCCGCAGCGACGTGCGCCACTGCCCCGCCGCTGCACGAGCGTCGCGATCCCACCACGCGGGAGCGCCTTCGGCAACGCGTGCGCTCCGAGTTCAACGAAATGCCAGGCCTGGCGCTGACCCTGGCGCAGGCCGTACGCCTGTTCGGAGTTCGAGAGGACGTCTGCGTCCGCGTGCTCGGGGAGCTCGGCGCTGAGGGGCTGGTCCACCGCACCCTGTCCAGGCGGTACCAGCGACGACAACATCCGAGGTGAATGGACGCATCGGTCTCCGATTGAGGGGCTCGCTGCCGCCTCGG
>MELF01000038.1:94598-107273 GCA_001767525.1 Acidobacteria bacterium RIFCSPLOWO2_12_FULL_68_19
GGCAGCCCGAGCTGCCGGCGTGCGTCCTCGGGCGACCCAACTTCGCGCCCAAGGCTGCGCGCGAGCTGGACGATCCGCTCCACGCATTCACCCTGCGTCCTCGCCGGTCTGCCCGGGGAGAGCTCCACGTCGTTCTCCAAACCGGTCCGCACGTGCCCGCCCGCCGCAATCGCCGCCGCCGCCATGTCGAGGTGCTTCGGCCCCCTCACGCACACGGTCCAGTGCGTCTTCGGCGGCAGCATCGCCACCGTCGCCTCGAGCTGCAGCGGCGTCGCCGGCACTTTGTAGTACGGAGAGTAGTTCAGGAACACGGTCACGCAGTACGGCGGCCGCAACAGGCCGGTCTCGACGAGCGCCAGGAAGTTCGCGACGTCGCCGCTGTGGAAGACCTCCACCTCCGGCAGCACGCCCGCCGCCAGGTAGTCGGTCGCGTACTGCCGCTGGGCCTCGACCGGCACCGTCATTCCGCCGTAATGATGCCCTACGAGGAAGGAACCGGCCTCCGGCTTCAGCGCGAGCAGCTCCTTGCGAACCGGCGGCGTCATCGCCGACGCGCCGTAGTTGATGATCGCCTTCGACTTCGCCCGTACCGCCTCGGTGAGCTGCCGCCAGTTCTCCAGATCCGGCTGGTTGAGCAGACTCGGGCCCGGACCCCTCCCGACGTTCTTGCTCGCTCCGCGCAGGTGGACGATCGCTGCGCCGGCGCCGATGCCGTCGAGCGCCGCGGCGGCGTGCGCCTGGACATCTCCGGCCTCGTACTGCGAGCTCCGGGGCAGCAGTGTGCTCTGGCCGCTCGGCGACAGGGTGATCACCAGTCTTTCGTCTCCGCCGGCCGGCGCGGCCGGCGGGCGGGCGCCCTGCGAGGCGGCATCAACCGTACCGACGCCGGTCAGCCCGGCCGCGCCAAGGCCGCCCAAACCGATGGCCGCGGTCCCAACGAACTCTCGACGCGACGGATTCCGGAGGTGGTTGCGATGCTCCATCGATGTGGCTCCTTCACGCCGGGCTGAAGCCTGGCCTTCCGTGGCCACAACCTAGCCCATCAAGGTTAGCAGGGAGAGCGTCGATTGCCGCTTCGGATGGCGGCCACGCGCACCTTCTCGATGAGCGCGGGGCTCGCCGCTTCGACCGTGACGCCGGGCAGCACACTTCCCGACATGTCCCGGACGACCCCCCCGATCGTCCCGCTGTTGCTGTCCTGAGACGAGGCTGCGCGAGGGACCAGCAGCACCGCCGTGACCACCACCGCCATCCACCGTCGCTCAACGCTCATGCCGCCCTCCCACGCCTGCGGTCCGCGCACGCCGGAAACGCTGACGCAGCGCGGCCGCCCGATTAGATCGTGTTGTGAGATGTACTCCGCGCCAGTGTCTCTTCTCTCGATGACGTGACATGGACGCCTCGCCGAGCGTGGCCGGACGCTCCGGGCACTGCGCCCATGCGACGATGCCGATGCCGGGCACGGCCGGACCGGCCGCGCCCGGTCGCCTATTGCCCGCCCGGCCGGCCGGAGAAGAGCTGCTGTCCAGTATTGGCCAGCACGACCTTGTGGGCGTTGCCATTGTTGCTGTTGTCGCGCGCACGACTGCCTTCGATCAGCACGACATCGCCGGTCTTCATGGAGTCGCGTTTCCACCCGGCCCGCAGCAGCGCATTAGGGCTCCCCATCTCGAAACCCCAATTGGCGACGGCGCCGTCCGCGCCCTTCACGTCCATGAAGAACCAGATGTGGGGATTCGCCCACTCGACCTTGGTCACCACGCCGGTCAGCTTGACCGGCTTGGTCTCGTCGAATTCCGCCGCGAACGAATGGTGGGCCAGCGCCCGGCCGGACGCGGCAACCGACGCAACGCACAGGACAATCGCGAGTCGTGTTCTCATCACTGTCTCCCGGTAATTGGACCGTCCCCCCAGATCTTGAGCAGCCGCTCGAGGTCCCTGTTGTTGTCGCAGAGATGCTCGAGCAGCTCCGTGTCGGGCTGCACGAAGAAGCGGATCGTCGCCGACGTCCAGGGCCGCGAGTACGCCTTCGGGTCGTCGATGGTGACCTCGAGCTCCATGTAGCCGAAATCGACCCGGCGGAAGCGCTCCGTCGTGCGCAGCGCCTCGGTGTGCGGGTGGCCCTGGTTGTCGAGCCAGCTCCCTTCCTTGAAGCCGGCGGTGTCGACGACGAACGTCTCGCCCTCCCACCGGCCGACCGAGTACCCGTACCAGTTCGGGTCCGGGTCGACCGGCAGCAGCCGTCCGTCGGTGTGAATCTGGCGGTACTTATGGAACTCCTCGTACAGGTGGATCATCACGTTCGGCGTCTGGATGATCTTGAAGGGGTGGCCGTTCACGAGCATCGCGTCGGGCACGCCGTGCGGCATGCACCAGGTCATCGGCACGTCGTAGCCGTGCGTCTCCACGCGCCGCTTGTAGAGCTCGGCCGCCCACGGCAGCATCGGCGCCGCGACACCATCGGGCAGCAGGTTCTGCACCCAGCGGTAGCTCTCGGCCCTCCAGATGCCGGACAGATCGGGCTTCCCGTCCGCCGTGCGGGGCGCCGGCGCCTTCAGGTTCGGCTGTCCGTCGGCGGTGCGCGGAGTGCCGGGAATCGGCAGCGACAGCCACTGGGCGAGGGCCGTACCTCCCGTCGCGCAGACCAGCGCCGCCGCAAGCATCCCACCGCGCCAGGCGGTGACGTAGCGAATCCGCATCGGGCGACCCTCCATGAGCCTGGCAGCCGACCCCACAAACGGCGCACATCTGGGGGGAGTCGAGGCGACGCGATACTACGAGCCCACACTGAAGAAATACTGAAAGAGCGCCGAAGCTGCCCTCACGCGACGGTCGCCCGTTCGCTCAGCAACACGCTTGGCATGCGCACGGTGAACAGACAGCCGCGGCCGGGCTCGCTCCGAACCTCCAGGCGTGCTCCGTGCTGTTCGGCAATCTGCTTGGCAATCGGCAAGCCGAGTCCCACGCCGCTGACCTCTCGGGACCTCACCTTGTCGGCCCGCCAGAAACGCTCGAAGATATGGGGCACATCGTCTGCGGAGATGCCCACGCCGGTGTCGGCGACCCACATCGTCACGGCGGACCCGTCCCGACTCGCACCAAGGCTGACCGTGCCCCCGCTCGGCGTGAACTTGACCGCGTTGTCCACGAGGATCAGGAGGAGCCGCCTCAGCTTCGCCTCGTGCCCCCGGACCGGCAGATCGACCGAGTCGAGCTCCAGGACGACGTGAACGTTCTTGGTCGCGCCCATGGCCGTCGCCTGCTCCGCCGCGTCGCGCACGAGCGCCCGCGCGTCCAGCATGTCCAGCTCAGGGGTGTCCCGGCCGGCGTCGCCACGGGCCAGCAGCAGCAAGTCGTCGATGAGCGCGGCCGTCCGCCGCGATTCGCGCAGAATCTTCTGCAGGCTGTCGACCAGTTCTTCGCGGCTTCGGGGCCGCCGGAGCGCGTACTGGGCGGCCGTGTAGATCAAGGTCATGGGCGCGCGCAGCTCGTGCGATGCGTCGGCGGTGAACTGTTTCGTCCGCATGAACGACTGCTCGATCCGCTCGAGCATCTGGTTCAGCGTTTCCGAGAGCTGCTGCAACTCGTCGCGCGAATCGGGCACGGCCAGCCTCGCCGACAGGTTGCTCTCGGTGATCGCCCGCGCGTCCTCCGTGATCCGCGCCACCGGAGCGAGCGCGCGGCGTCCGAGCCAGAGGCCGCAGACCGTGGCCACGAACAAGATGACTGCCGCCGACATGAGAAGGACCGACGTGAACCCCGTGAGCACACCCCGGTACTTGGCCTCCGGATCGGCGGTGCCCAGGATGAACGTCCGACCCCCAATCGACGCTTTGCGCCAGGCGACGCGCAGTCGAAAATCGCTGGGTCCCCCGTCCTCGAATCGGAACTCTCCTCCAAGATCCGGCGGGGGCTGGGGTGACATCCCTGGGTGCGACAGCCGGTCCGACTGCGCAATCAACACGCCCTTGTCGTCGAAGACCTCGTACAACTCCCCGATGCGGGAGATTTCCTTCAGCCTCGAGGCGACCTCCCGATCGTGGCGGGTATCGATTCCTTCCAGATAACGACTCAGTCCGATGAGGCGGTATCGCAAGTGCACATCCTGCGCGCTGTTCAGCCCAGACCGGATGGCGAACCAGTAGCCGGTTGCGGCAAGCGAAAAGATTGCCGTGACCGTGCAGAAGTACCAGACGGCGAGGCGGAACCGGAGCGAGCGCACGTTCACGGCTCGGGACTCCTCAGGCGATAGCCGAGCCCGCGTTCGGTGTGAATGAGGCTCGGGCGTCCCGCGCAATCGAGCTTCGCGCGAAGGAAGCGGATGAACACCTCCAGATTGTTGTACGTCACTTCCCGCTCGCCCCACACCTCCTCGACCAACGTGTCGCGCGTCACGACCCGGCCGGAGGCCCGCATGAGGCATTCCAGGATTGCGAACTCCGTCCGGGTCAGACCGATCTGCCGCGTGCCGCGCCAGACTTCACGCGTGGCCGCATCGAGCGAGAGGTCGGCAAATCGCAGCCGCTGTCCCTTCAGGTCACGAGGACGCGTGCGCACCCGAATCCGGGCGAGCAGCACGTCCAGCGAAAACGGTTTCGTCAGGTAATCGTCGGCTCCCGACTCCAGCCCTCGAACGACTTCTTCCGGGGCATCTCGCGCCGTCAGGAGCAGCACCGGCGTCTGGATGTGCCGGGAGCGGAGCCGCCTGGTGACCTCGAGACCGTCCATGAACGGCATCATCACGTCGACGACGATGATGTCGAACGCGTGGAGCTCGGCGGCGCGCAGGCCCGCGGCGCCGTCGTGACACACCGAGACGGCATGCCCCTCGTCTTCGAGCTCCCGTTGGACGTAACCGGTCACATCGACGTCGTCGTCGACCAGCAAGATGCGCATGTCGGGCAACGTCCTCCAGGATCGTCGCACAACCTGAAACTGTCCTGAAGACGCGGTTTCAGGCCGTATTCAGGTGGACCTGCGCCCGTTGGCCGGGCCGCGCGGCTACTGCCCCTTCCAGATCTCCTGCAGACGCCCGCGGTCCCGGTCGTTCTCGCAGAGATGCTCGAGCAGCTCCGTGTCCGGCAGCAGGAGGAAGTGGAGCGTCTGCGACGTCCAGGGCCGTGAGTACGTCTTCGGGTCGTCGATGGTGACGTCGAGGTCCAGGCGGCCGAAATCGATCCGGCGGAAGCGTTCGGTGGTGCGCAGCGCCTCGGTATGCGGATGGCCGTTGTTGTCGAGCCAACTGCCCTCCTTGAAGCCGGCGGTCTCGACGACGAACGTCTCGCCCTCGAACCGGCCGACCGAGTACCCGTACCAGTTCGGGTCCGGATCGACCGGCAACGGCCGCCCGTCGGTGTGAACCTGGCGGTACTTGTGGAATTCCTCGTAGAGGTGGATCATCACGTTCGGCGTCTGGATGATCTTGAACGGGAGGCCGACGACCGTCATCGCGTCGGGCACCCCGTGCGGCATGCAGCGTGTCATCGGCCGGTCGTAGCCGCGCGTCTCCACGCGCCGTTTGTAAACGGCGGCCGCCCACGGCAGCATCGGCGCCTCGGTCCCCTCGGCCAGCAGGTTGTCGTTGTAGCGCATGTTGTCGGCGCGCCAGATGCCGGACAAATCCGGTTTGCCGTCCGCCGTGCGCGGCGCCGGCGCGTTCAGGTTCGGCCTTCCGTCCGGAGTGCGGGGGGTTCCGGCGAGCGGCAGCGACAGCCACTGTGCGGCGGCTGTGCTTCCTGTGGCGCAGACCACCGTCAGCGCGAGCATCACACCGCGCCACGCGGTGACTTGGGCGATACGCATCGGGCGACCCTCCAGGAGCCTGTCAGCCGACCCCGCGACCGGCTCGGCTTCGCGGGGGCGAGGCGCGCCAGGAGGATACCGTACGACGCAGGGACCACGAACGTGGTTCGTCAGCCACGAACGCATTGCCCGTGAACGAATAGGACGTGGTCATGATGCGCGTCGAGGGTTTCGACTGAATGTCAGCCGGGACAGCTCTTCCCCGCTGCCGGTCCCACGCTCCTCACGGCGCCCGACGGCTCGCTCGAGATCCACATCCTGAGCAGCGAGAGTCCGAACATCGCCGACACGATTTACCGATTCGCGCCGGCGCCGCCGCGCGATGCGCCGCTCGCCTACGGGATCACCGGGATGACGTTCAGCGATTCCTACTGGGAGTGGCATCGCAGGCTCGAGGGCGAGGGACGGCTCGATCACCGCGCCGAGGACTGTCCTGAACGGCGCGGCGTGGATCTGCAGCGATGGACACCCGGTACGGGCTGGCAGAGCGTCCGGGTGTGCGTTCGCTGACTGCGTGTTCAGAGCAGCGACTGGGCGAGCGCGATGAGCGCGTCGGCGGCCGTCGGCGAGGACGGGCTGAACCGTGCTTCAGTCAGCGACGGCGTGCCGATTGCTCCGATCGACACGATCGTCATCATGAAGCTCCTCGCAGGGCGCGCGCACGACCTGGCGGACATCGAAGCCATCGTCAGCTCAGGCGCGGATCGCGGGTTCTCGAGGGCTGCGGTGCAGCATGCGGCGCCGCAGGGCGCCGACACACTGGAGCGCCTGTTCGACAACGTCGACTGGGACCGCTGATTGATGGTAGGTTCTCACCTTGCTGTCTTTCTTCGGGTACAGGAGGTCGTGGTGACAGGTCGGCTGCGCGGTGTCCTGACGGCGATGTCTCTGCTCGCGTTCGCGGCGACCGTCGCGGCGCAGACGCCGGCGGCGTCCTGGAATCCGCCGCGGCGGGCGGACGGTCAGCCCGATGTGGAAGGCCTGTGGGCCGGACGGGGCGGCACCACGACCTACAGCATCGAGGCGGGCGACGACGACCGTCGCGTGCACCTCCGAATCACCGGCCAGATCACCGATGCGAAGGGGCTCATTGTCGATCCGCCCGACGGCAGGATCCCGTACCAGCCGCGGGCGGCGGCCAGGCGGAAGGATATCTTCGAGAAGCACACCGACCCGCCGGGCATCGACTACATCGATCCCATCGCGCGCGGGTGCTTTCCGTCGGGCGTCCCCCGCATCAACTACCAGGGCGGTAACACCATTCGGATCATCCAGCCGCCGGGATACGTGGTGATGATCCACGAGTTCCAGCACCTGTACCGGGTCATCCCGCTCGACGACCGTTCGCGGCTGTCCGACGGCGTCACGCTGTGGATGGGCGAATCGCGCGGGCGCTGGGAGGGGAACACGCTGGTCGTCGACGTGAGGAACCTCAACGACAGGACGTGGTTCGACATCGTCGGCGGCATTCACAGCGATGCCCTGCGGGTGGTCGAGCGGTGGACGGTTGCCGATCCGAAGACGCTCGGGTACGAGGCAACGATGGAGGATCCGAAGGCGTTCACGCGGCCGTGGACGGTCAGGATCCGGGGGTACGCCCGCGCGGAGCCCGGCTACGAGCAGTGGGAAGACGCGTGTGTGGAGGGCAACCGCGCGGTGGAGTTGATGCTGCGGCGGTGACGTGCCCCTCCTCGACCAGCGTTGCCGGGGCGGTTGCCGAAAAGTGGCGCGCCCGGCAGGATTCGAACCTGCGACCCTCGGCTTAGAAGGCAAATGGGTCTCCTGAGCGACGGTCGCCGCCTTGGGCCGCCGGTGCGTCGACCCGAGTGGACGCCAGGTCTTCCGAAACCTGCTGTTTCCAGTTCCGCCGGCGGATCTTGTTGCTCTCCTTCTTCGCGTCCTGCTTCGGACCCCAGTATCCGCCGCGCCCGCGCTTCGCCCCCACGTGCTCTGTTTTCTTGGCCTTGTATCCCATGGCGGGACCTTCAGATTTCGACGAGCGTCACGCTGACCACGCACACGTGATCGCTCCGAGTTCAAGCCGCCGCGTACTCGCGAACCTCAACTTGAATTCCGGCTCCAGTCGCCTCGTCGAGCATTCTCTGAAGTTGATCGAAGGCAGTGGCGTCGATGTACGCCTCTCCGCAGTTCTCGCACACGTTGGCCGGAACTCTCCGAACGACCAACACGGTGTCGCCGCGCTCCAGCGACACGCGGGTTGTCGAAGCGCTGGTGTCGCCGTGTTTGCAGATGACGCACTTCATGGCCGTGCTCTCCTGTGCCGAAATTCGCTGTCCCATTCTGCCGGATCAGGCTCGTACGCGGTGATGATGACGATTCTTTTTGTGTCGGCCGCCTCGGCCCAGACAACGTGGAACGGACGCGTACCAACGACCGCGAGCGTCAACTGACTCGGCCACGGCGTATCCTCGGCGTACGACTCGATGGTCTCACCGGCATTGAGTACGATCAGAACATCATCGATGGTGATCCGCCGTTCCAACATCCGGACCGCCGCGTGTAACCGGATGTCCAAGCGCTCACGAGTAATCACGCGAATCGCCTCGCCGAATTTTATGCGCCCACGCTGTATCTACAAAATCATCTACAGTCGGTTCGACAACGCGGCACAATCTGCCCGCAACCCCTTGAAAACATTGGCGCGCCCGGCAGGATTCGAACCTGCGACCCTCGGCTTAGAAGGCCGATGCTCTCTCCGGGCTGAGCTACGGGCGCGCGCGGCGGGAGCGCCCGTTCTCACAGGCGCACGCTCGCCCCTCAGTGTACCAGCGTGCGCCCGAACCCCGAACCCAGGATCCAGGCTCCCCGCACGCTATCGTCCGAGCGTCGTCCGCTCCTCGGCCACGCGCTTCTCGAACTGCGCTTCCTGGCTCGCCAGCGCCTTGGTCCACATCTCGGCGCCGTTCAGCAGCGGATGCGGCCGCTCCCCTTTCCGGACGCGGTCGGCCGTCTTCGCGAACATCGCCTGGGGGTGGCCGACCAGGACGATATCGGGCTGCGCTTCGGCCCTGAGCGTCCTGAGGGTCCGCCTGGTGTCCTCGATCACGTTCTTGTGCCGTGGATTGCCGAGGAGTCGCACCCCGCCGTTCGGGAGCGTCCCGCCGAGAATCGCCACCGCGTACTGCCGGCCCCCGTCCTCGACCGTCGTCCTCCACGTCGTCGCGCCCTGCGTATGCCCCGGCGCGTGCAGCGCCCGCAGCGTCGTCCCGCCGAGCGACACGGTGTCGCCGTGCCCGAGGACGCGCGAGACCTTCACCGGCTCCCAGCCGAGCGCCCCGAGCGCCGAGCTGTCGTGCCCGCTCTCGAGCGCCTCGGCGTCGCCGGTCATGGCCATCACCTGCGCCCCCGTCGCGCGCTGCATCGCCGCGTGCCCCTCGATGTGATCGAAATGCGCGTGGCTCGACAGCATGATGCGGATGTCCTCCACCTTGAAGCCGAGCTTCACGACGTTGTTCGTGATCACGTCGTGCATCTCGTTCATCCCGGTGTCGATGAGGATGTGCCCCTGGGGCGTGGTCACGAGGTACGACGCGATGTTGGCCGCGCCGACGTAGTGGATGTTGCCGACGATCCGGAATGGCTCGACGGGGTTGCTGTACGAGCCGCTGAACTGCTGATACCACTCGCGCGAATACTGCGCCGGTCCCTCCTGCTGCGCCGCCGCCACGCCCGCGCCCAGGACGAGCGCACCCACCAGAGCTGCTGCACGCATGGCTTCACCTCTCCCCTGGCGGGCCATCCCGCCGCTGTCGTCGATGTCGTTGGACCGGATCGGCCCTTCCTGGACCGGAAAGATGTCGCACGCCTCAATCCGCGGTCCGAGGCCTCGAGCCTGACGCCTGGGTGTGACCGGGGCGGGGATCGAACCCGCGGCCCGCGCATTAAAAGTGCGCTGCTCTACCACTGAGCTACCCGGCCGTTGCTCGTCGGTCGCTAGTAGATCGGTCGCTGGCAGCGGCAGCAGTTGCCAGCAGGACGAGCTACCGACCACGGACCGCCTACCGGCCACCGGCCACCGCCTACCGGCTACCGGCCACCGGCTACCACCTACCGGCCAGCGCAGTGTACCACGGCCATTCTGCAGCTTTTTCCCTGCGGCCCCGGAATTTTCACGCCTGACACGGGCAGCATCTTTGCATTATGGTGGAGGTACATGGCCAAGAAGACGGTGGGACCGACGACACTGCCGCTCCGCGCCGGCCGGCGCCGGAAATCGCTGATCGAGTGGACCGATCCGTCGGCGCAGGCACACGTGCTCGACTGGCGCCGGCGCGCCCACGGCTTCGGCCTCGACGTCGACGAGCGCGAAGAGGTCGAGGCCGGCCGGCCGTTCGATCTGCCACCCGAGCAGCTGCTGCAGGAGGACGAACCGGAGGCGTTCGCCGACCAACCCGTGGCGGTCGACGACGCGGAGGTGTCCGAAGAGGAGCTCGAGGAGCCGATCGAGCCAGGCGCGGCAGAGGACGTCGATCTCGTCCGCCTGTACCTGCGGCACATCGGCAAGCGCAAGCTCCTCAAAGCGCACGAAGAAGTCGCCATCGGGCAACGCATCGAGAACGCCCAGCGCGACCTCGTCGCCGCCCTCGCGGAGATTCCGTCCGGGGTGCAGACGCTGGTGGCGCTCGCCGATCGCATCAGGACCAAGGGCGATCCGGCGGCCGAGCTGATCCTGCTGCCCGAAGGGGGCGAGCTGCGCGCGCACCACGTCGCCCCGGTGCTCACGGCGTTCGCCCGGATCAAACGCCGCCAGCGCCAGAGCGAGCAGCTCCGCGTCCAGCTCGCCCGCCCGCGTCTCGGGGTGAGGGCGCGGCGCGATCTCGAGCGGCGCCTCGATCGCGTCCGCGGCGCGCTGGCGTCCGACCTGGCGGCACAGCCGATCCGCCCCTCCCTCGTCGACGACGTGGTAGCGGAGCTGCGAGCGTTGGATGGGCACTTCCGCGCAGCGGAGCAGCGTCCGAACGGCGAGCGCCTGGAGGCGTACCGCGCGCTCGAAGCGCGCGCTGGCCTGGCGCGCATGGAGTTCCGGAAGCGGTTCGCCCACGTCGAAGCGGCCGAGGAGATCGTCCGCGCAGCCAAGCGCGAGCTGATGGAGGCCAACCTTCGCCTCGTCGTCTCGATTGCGAAGCGGTACCTGAACCGCGGCCTCTCGTTCCTCGACCTGATTCAGGACGGGAACATCGGCCTGATGAAGGCGGTCGACCGCTTCCAGTTCCGCCGGGGGTTCAAGTTCTCCACCTACGCGACCTGGTGGATTCGCCAGGCGATCACCCGCGCCGTCGCCGACCACGGCCGCACGATTCGTCTGCCGGTCCACGTCATCGAATCGCTCAACAGGCTCGAGAAGGAACGCAAGGCGCTCCGGGCCGAACAGGGGCGCGAGCCGACGCCGCACGACCTCGCCGAGCGCCTGAAGATGCCGACCAGCAAGGTGCGTCTGCTGCTCGACGCCCGGAAGACGCCGTACTCGCTCGACATGAAGATCGGCGAAGACGAGGCGACCGGGCTCGGCGAGGTGCTGCGCGACGTCTCGGCGCGGACCCCCGAGGAGTCGGTGCTCGAAAGCGACGCCGCCAAGGAGGTGGAGCGCGCCCTCGAGCCGCTGTCGGATCGCGAGAAGGAAGTGCTCCGCCTCCGCTACGGCCTCGGCACCGACCGCGAGCACACCCTCGAGGAGATCGGGCGCCACCTGTCGGTCACACGCGAGCGCGTCCGGCAGATCGAGAGCCGCGCGCTGCAGAAGCTGCGGAGCGCCAAGCAGCGCGAACTGGAGGCCGCCGCCACGCGCCGGAGACCGGCCTAGGTCCAGCGGAACAGCCGCAGCGCCAGCAGGAACGGCACGACGCCCCACGCGGCGAGCAGCAGCAGCTCGCCGCCGACCGCGCCGACCGTGGCGCCCTCGAGGATCACCGCCCGCAGCGCATCGTTGAGCGAGGTCAGCGGCAGCGCCTGGATGAACGGCTGCAGTCGTTCGGGGAAATTGGCGGTCGAGAAGAAGACGCCGCTCAGCACCCACATCGGGAGCATCGTCAGGTTGAGGATGCCGGAGATCGCCTCGATCGTACGCGGACGGCTCGCGGCGAGCAGCCCGAGCGCCGTGAACGACAGGCCGCCGACGAGCGACACCACGGCGACGGCGACGAGCGATCCGCGGACCGGCATCCCGAGGGCGAACGCGCCGAAGGCCAGCGGAACCGCCACCTCCGGCGCCAGGAAGACCAGCCGGGCCAGCATCTGCGCGAGCAGGTAGTCGCGCTTCCGCATCGGGCTCGCCACGAGCCGCTTCAGCAGCTTCCTGAGCCGCGCCTGCACGATCGAGAACCCGATCCCCCACATGCCGGTGCTCATGATGTTCATGCCGACGATGCCGGGGATCAGCCAGTCGATGTAGCGGGATCCGGGGAGGAGGAGCGGCTCTTCACGCGCGGTCCACGGCTCGGGGCGGCCGGCGGCGCGCTTGAGGGCCCGGTCGACGGCGAGCCGCGCGGCGCGACTCTCGTCGCGGGCCGGGTCGAAGCGGTACGTCGGCGGGTCGGTCGGCACGACGACGACGTGCACCTCTCCCTCGCGCAGCGCCCGCGCCTCGTCCCGCGGCGCCACGGGGCGCACGGCCAGATCTCCGGCCGCGCCGAGCGCGAGGCCGACAGCGTCGCCGTGCGGCCCCTCCGCGAGGCCGACCGGGATCGGCCGGGTGCCCCGCGCGGGAAATGCGAGGGCGAGCGCCACCGACATGATGATGGGAAAGACGAAGGCCCAGAAGAGCGCGTATCGCGCCATGGTAAGTGTTACCGAAGGAAAGGTCGTCGCGCCAAAACTCATGTTACCGAAGCCGGTGTGCCACAGGAGGGCACCGGC